>DATKOS010000371.1:0-16659 GCA_035524535.1 Bryobacteraceae bacterium | reverse complement strand
TTCTTCATGTCCTTAGCGTACCCCTTCCGGCCTAAGCTTCGAAGGTATATCCCTCCTCACCGTGCATGCTTAGGTCGAGTCCTTCGATTTCCTGGTCCTTGGCGGCGCGCACTCCCACCAGAGCGTCGCAGACCTTCAGGATAACCAGAGTTCCGGCAATAGCCAAGCCCCAGGCGATGGCGCAACCGGCGGCTTGGTTGAGAATCTGGCCGCCGTGGCCGTCCACCAGGCCGAGGGGAAGGGTGTGGCCGGCGGCGTCCTTGAAGCCGTCGTTCACCAGGTTGGTGGCGAAAACGCCGGTGAGCAGGGCGCCCAGCGTGCCGCCCGCGCCGTGCACGCCGAAGGCGTCCAGAGTGTCGTCATAACCGAACACCTTCTTCGTCTTGGCCACCATGAGGTAGCAGACGAAACCGGCGCACGCGCCAATGAGCAGCGCCGGGAAGGGCTGTACGAAGCCGGAGGCCGGTGTGATGGCCACCAACCCGGCTACGGCGCCGGATATGGCGCCCAGCACGCTGGGCTTGCCGTTGTGCAGCCACTCAGCCACGGTCCAGGCCAGCGCCGCGGCGGCCGCGCCGAAATGCGTGGCCACGAAGGCGCTGGTGGCCAGCCCCGAGGCCGCCAAAGCGCTCCCGGCGTTGAACCCAAACCAGCCCACCCACAACAGGCACGCGCCAATCACGCTGATGACCAGGTTATGCGGCTTCATGGCTTCGCTGGGGTACCCGACGCGCTTCCCTAGATACAGCGCGCAGACCAGCGCCGATACGCCGGAGGTGATGTGCACCACCGTGCCGCCGGCGAAATCGAAACACGGAATCACGCCGCCGTTGGCGTTCAGCAGGCCGCCCTTGCCCCACACCATGTGCGCCACGGGGAAGTACACAAGGAGGGTCCAAAGCACCGTGAACAGCAGCATGGCGCTGAACTTCATGCGCTCCGCGTAGGCGCCGGAGATGAGGGCAGGCGTGATGATGGCGAACATCAACTGGTAGATCATGAACGTCTGCTGGGGGATGGTGGGCGCGTAGTCGGGGTTGGGCGCGCTGCCCACGCCGTTGAGGAAGGCGAAGTGAAGATCGCCGAGGATGGGGCCCGAGCCTCCGAAGGCCAGGCTGTATCCAACCACGGCCCAGATCACCGTCACCACAGCCATCAGAATGAAGCTGTGCATGATGGACGAGAGCACGTTCTTGCGGCGAACCAGGCCGCCGTAAAACAGGGCCAAGCCCGGTCCGGTCATCATCAGCACCAGAGCGGCGCTGATTAGCATCCAGGCGTTGTCGCCCGCGCTTTGGGCGGACTTGGCGGCCGCTTCAACGGCGGCGACGCGGGAATCCAAATCGGGAGCGGCCGCCCCCAAGAGCGTGGGAGCGAAAAGGAGCGCTGACGCGCAGGCAAAATGTGGAAGTCTCATCTTGGGGACAGTCCGACGGGGGACAACGCCATTTTCACTCGTGGCACGGCTTTTTGGCCACGGAATTTTCTATCAGGAGCATCGGAAAATTCGATTTGCGAATTCCGGCGGGCGGCCCCAAAAAGCTATCGGCGCGCGCAAAGACTTACGCTACAATGCGCTGCAAGCTTATGGGCTCGGCTCTTATAAAGTCTCCTTCCATAGATCCAAAATTTGCCTGCTTCAAACTGGTCATCCGGGAATCCAAGATCCACCGGCGAGGGGTGTATACGCTCGAAATGATCCCGCCGCGGCGCAAGGTGATCGAGTACACCGGCGAGCGCATCAGCCGCCGCGAAACCAAGCGCCGGGGGCAGGGTAGAATCACGTACTTGTTCACCCTGGACGACTACTGGACCATTGACGGCGCGGTGGGCGGCAGCGGCGCCGAAATCATCAATCACAGTTGCGACCCGAATCTGGTGGCCAGCATCCGCGGCGGGCACATCCTCTATATCAGCCTGCGCACGATTGAACCCGGTGAGGAGCTTACGGTGGACTACCGCTTTTCCGACAAGATCGAGCGAGTAGCCTGCCGCTGCGGCTCGCCGCGGTGCCGGGGGAAAATCAACCTGAAGTAAAGGGCGGCCCCGAGCGGCGATGAGCAGCGTGGCGAGGAGCTTCTCCGTTTCTCCGATCTGCGAAAATGGGCTCTAGTGGGGAAGTACTTCGTACAGAACTTCGGATGCCGGGCGGCGCAGGCGGATGGCGCGGCGCTGGAGAGCCTGCTGGCGGCCAGGGGATTTGAGGCGTCCCAGGAGCGGGCCGGCGCGGACCTGGTGATTCTGAATACCTGCACGGTGACGGCTTCGGCGGATGAAGACGCGCGGCGCGCGATTCGCCGCGTGCGCCGCGAGAATCCGGCGGCGCGCATCCTGGTGACCGGCTGCTACGCGCAGCGCGCGCCCGAAGAACTGGCGGCCATGCCGGGCGTCGAGTGGGTGGTGGGGAACTCGCACAAGACGCGGATCGGCGAATTGGTGAGCCTGACGCCGGCGGCGCGCGAGCGGCAAGATGCGCTGCCGTACCACGGCAACATCCACGTGGGCGATATCTTCGCGCAGCATGAGTTCCTCTCGGCGCCCGTGGAGGATGCGGCCGGCGACCGCACGCGCCCCAACCTGAAGATCCAGGACGGTTGCAACAACCGCTGCTCGTTCTGCGTGATTCCGTTCGTGCGGGGACGCAGCCGCAGCGCGCCGGTGGAGGATGTGCTCAGTCAGGTGCGCGGGTTGGCGGAGCGATACCGCGAGATCGTGCTGAGCGGCATCAACCTGGGCCGCTGGGGCCGCGAACCGGGAAGCTCCATGCGGCTGGCGGATCTGCTGCGCCTGCTGCTGGCGGAGACCGATGTGGCGCGGCTGCGGCTTAGTTCCGTGGAGCCGATGGATTGGTCCGGCGGCCTGCTGGAACTTATGGCGGATTCGCCGCGCATTGCCAGGCACGTACACGCGCCGCTGCAATCGGGCTCGGACAGGATTCTGCGCAAGATGCATCGCAGGTACCGGCCGCGCCATTACGCGGACCGCATGGAGAGGGCGCGCGCGCTGATGCCGGACGCCGCCATCGGGGCGGATGTGATGACCGGCTTCCCGGACGAAACTGACGCGGATTTCGAGGAGAGCCGGCGATTCATCGAGGCCCTGCCATTCACCTACCTTCACGTTTTCACCTATTCGGAAAGGCCAGGAACGGCGGCGGCGAACGGGGCCGGCGCCGTGCCGCACCACGTTCGCAAGGAACGCAACAGGGCGCTGCGGGAACTGGCGGCGGCCAAGAACCGCGCCTTTCGCCAGGGCATGGTGGGGAAGACGCTGCGCGCGGTCACGCTGCACGAAACGGGCTCGGCGCTCACGGAGAATTATCTGAAGGTGGAGATGTCCCGCGAGCGGCCGGCCAACGAACTGGTGGAACTGCGCATCGGCGGGCTGACCGACGACGGTTTGCGCGAGGAGTGACCGCCACCGAAGCCGCGAACTCAGGCCCCGGATCAGGCACGGTTGCCTGCGCGGGCAATCCCGGAGTCCGCGCCGCATCGGAACGCTACAATTGACGTTGCATGCGCAAGCGCTCGGCGGTCCGCGACGTGGTGGAATACGCCGCTGCGCTGTGCGTGGTGAAGTCGCTCGAATGGACGCCGCTGTGGGTGGCGAACCGTCTCGGACGTTTCTACGCGAACCTCTTGGATGCGTCGATACCGCGCTTGCGCCGCGTGGCCATGCGCAACCTGTCGCTGGCCATGCCGCGGGTTGACGAGAGCCGGCGGCGCGAGATTGCCGATGAGGTGTTCGGCTCCATCGCCCGCGTTATCGTCGCCTTCGCGCGTTTTCCTTCCTTGCGCCGCGAAACCCTCGACCGCTGGATCCGCTGCGAGGGAACCGAGTACGTGGACGAGGCTTTCGCGCGCGGCCGCGGCGTTCTCTTCGCCACGGCGCATTTCGGGAACTGGGAACTCAGCGCCTTCGCGCACGCCCTGTTCCGCGCGCCCATGCACGTGGTGGTGCGGCCGCTCGACAACCCATATATCGACCGCCTGGTGGAACGGCGGCGCGGACTCACCGGCAACCGGCCGATCTTCAAGAAGGACTCGGCGCGCGCGATTCTAAAGGCTCTGGCGGCGAACGAGGCGGTGGGGATATTGATTGACCAGAACGTGACCGCCGATGCGGGCGTCTTCGTCGATTTCTTTGGCCTCAGCGCGTGCGCCTCCACGGGGCTGGCGAAACTCGCCGCGCACAGCGGAGCGGCGGTGATTCCGGGATTCGCCGTTTGGCGCGAAGCCGAGCGGCGCTATGTGCTGCGATTCTACCCGCCCGTGGCGATCACGGGCGATGCAAGGCGCGATACGCAAGAGCTGCAGGAGAAGCTCGAGGAAGCCATCCGCGAGGATCCCGGCCAATGGCTCTGGATTCACCGCCGCTGGAAAACCAGGCCTGCCGGGGAAGCCGGCATCTACTGAGCCTCTGATACGCGCTCCACACCGGGACTCCGGCTTGGCCGGGCTGCCTCCGTCGCGAGTGCCCTGGCCTTCACCCCCCGATCGAATACATGGGCCGCGGCGGCGGCACGAACCTTGCGGAGTTGATTTCGTGGCCTTCCCACTTGGCGGATACGTTGCGGCGTATGAGGGCTGCGATTTCGGCGTCGGTCGCTCCGTTGCGCATGAGGGTCTTGACGTCGTCTTCCTTGATGGCGAACAGGCAGTAGCGGAGCTTGCCGTCGGCCGTCAGCCGGAAGCGGTTGCAGTTCATGCAGAAAGGCTTGCTCACGGAGGCGATGAAGCCCACGCGGCCGCCGCCGTCGGCGTATTCGTATTCGGTGGCGGGGGCGCGCGGGTCGGGATCGGGCACCGGGCGCAGCGGCCCGACTTCCCGCTCCAGGGTCGCCAGAATTTCGTCCGCCGTGAGAACTCGCGACCGGTTCCACAGGTCCTGCGCGTCCAGCGGCATGAACTCGATGAAGCGCGCCTCGAAGCCATTCTCGCGCGCGTAGCGGGCCAGCGGCGCGATGTCCGGTTCCAGCAGATCCTTCACCGCCACCGCGTTCAGCTTGATGCGATATCCCAAGCGGCGCGCGGCTTCGATGCCTTGGAGCACGCGCCCCAAATCGTCGCGTCGCGTGATGCGCTCGAAGCGCTCGCGGTCCAGCGTATCCAAATGCACGTTGATGCGGCGGAGGCCGGCGTCGTGCAGGGCCGCGGCTTGGTCCGCGAGGAGCACCGCGTTGGTGGTCAGCGCCAGGTCCTGGATGCCCGGAATGGCGCCCAGGCGGCGGATCAGCAGGTGAAGATCGCGGCGCACCAGCGGTTCGCCGCCCGTGACGCGCAGCTTGGTAGTCCCGAGCGAAACCGCGATGCGCACGAAGCGTTCGATCTCCTCGAAATCCAGAATCTCCGCGCGTTCCACGTACCGCACGGTGTCTTCCGGCATGCAGTAGAAGCAGCGGATGTTGCAGCGGTCCGTCACGCTGAGGCGAAGGTTGTCGTGAACGCGGCCGTAGGAATCGACGAGCGGCATTACTTCAGCGCCAGCATACGCTCCAGCGGAACGAGCGCGCGCCGCATCAGTTCCGCGGAAAGCTCCACGCGCGGCTCCAGGCGCTGGAGGCAGTCGCGCAGCTTTTCGAGCGTGTTCATCTTCATGTACTGGCAGTCGCTGCAATTGCAGTTCTCATTGGCGACGAACCAGAACTTCTTGCCGGGAGAGTCCTTTGCGAGCGTGTACGCCACGCCGCTCTCCGTCATCACGATGAACTCGGGCGCCTCGCTGGCTCTGCACCAATCGACGATTGCCGAGGTGGAGCCCACGAAGTCCGCCAGCGCCAGTACGGATTCCGGGCACTCCGGGTGCGCCACGATCTTGGCCTTCGGATGTTCCGTCTTGGCTTCGACGACGCGCCGCGCTGGAAACGTATCGTGGACGATGCAGGCGCCCTGCCAGACCTCCATGTTCTTCCGGCCGGTCTGCTTGCGCACCCATGCGCCCAGGTTACGGTCCGGCAGAAACAGCACGGGCTGTTCCGGCGGAATGGAGTTGACCACCTTCACGGCGTTGCGCGAGGTGCACAGGATGTCGCTTTCGGCCTTCACCTCGATGGACGTATTGATGTAGGCGACAATGGCGTGATCCGGGTGATTGCGGCGGAACTCGCGCACGGGCTCCACCGGGCAGCTATCCACCAGGCTGCACCCGGCCTTCTGGTCCGGAACTACCACGATGCGCTCCGGGTTGAGCGCCTTGGCCGTTTCGGCCATAAACCAGACGCCGGCGAAGGCAATCACGTCGCCCTGAAACTCGCGAGCCCGGCGCGCCAGTTCGAGGCTGTCGCCAATCACGTCGGCCAGTTCCTGAATCTCCGGCTCCTGGTAGTGATGCGCCAGCAGGATGGCCTTACGGCTTTTCTTAAGTTCGAGGATTTCCTCCGCGATGGTAGTCGCAGCCAGCATGAGGGTGTGCCTTCATCTTAGCAAAACGAGCTGGGATGGCCCATTTCGGACTGCCCCCGTGCGGGCCCACGCGCCGCCCGCCTGGCGCGGATGCCGCCCAGTCTGCTCCCGCCCGCCACGCCGTGCGATATTGGGGATGAAGTTATGCGCGTTTTCTTTTGTCTCGCTCTTACTTTTCTTGCCGGCGTTCGGGGCTTCGCGGCGGACGCGCCCAACCTCACGGACCAGTACCGCGAGGCGGCCAACAGGCTGATTGCGGCGGCCCTCACGGACCACGAGGGTTACGACCGGCTGGCTTACCTCTGCTACCGCATCGGCAACCGGCTGAGCGGTTCCCCGGGCCTGGAGCGCGCCATTGCCTGGTCGGTGGGCCAGATGAAGGCCGCCGGCCTTTCGAACGTGCGCACGATCCCCGTGAAAGTGCCGCATTGGGTGCGCGGGGCCGAATCGGCGCAGCTCGTGGAGCCGGAGAACAGGCCGCTGCACATGCTCGGGCTGGGCATGAGCGTGCCGACGCCCCCGGGCGGCGTCACCGCCGCCGTAATCACCGTGAATAGCTTTGACGAACTCTCCAAACTCGGCGCGGATAAGGTGCGCGGCAAGATGGTGCTCTTCAACGAGCCGTATCAAGGCTACGCTATCTCGTCCGCCTACCGGTTCAACGGCCCTTCGCAGGCGGCGGCGCTGGGCGCGGTGGCCGTTCTGGTGCGCTCCGTCACGCCCCTGGCCATGCAGGTTCCGCACACCGGCACGTTGCGCTATGCGGCGGGCGCGCCGGAGATCCCCGCCGCCGCGATTTCTCCCGAAGACGCCATGATGATCGCCCGCTTCTGCGCCGAGGGCACGCCCGTGAGCGTGCGCCTGGAGATGGCGGACCAGATGCTGCCGGACGCCGACAGCGCCAACGTCATCGGCGAAATCCCCGGCAGCGAACATCCCGAGCAAATCGTGGTCATGGGCGGCCATATCGATTCCTGGGACGTGGGAGAAGGCGCGCAGGACGATGGCGCCGCAATCATGGCCAGCCTGGAAGCCGTGGCCCTCATGAAGAAGCTGAGCCTCCAGCCGCGGCGAACGTTGCGCGTGGCTTTTTGGGTGAACGAAGAGAACGGCAGCCGCGGCGGGGAAGCCTATCGCGCCTGGGCCGGCGATCAGGTGAAGAATCACGTGGCGGCCATCGAAATGGACGGCGGCGCCGAAACGCCGGTCGGCTTCGGGGCCGCACAGGTGAACGCCTCGGGTCTGGCGCTGCTCCGGCAGATCGGGAAGTTGCTCGATCCGATTGGCGCTGGCGCCATCGATACCAACGGCGGCGGCGAGGATATCCGGCCCCTGATGAACTACGGTGTTCCGGGCATCGCCGAGCATGCCTCGGGCGCGAACTACTTCAACTGGCATCACACCGAGGCGGACACGCTGGATAAGGTGGACCCGGAAGACTTCCGTAAAAGCGTGGCGGCTCTGGCCGTGATGAGCTATGTCATCGCGGACATGCCGGGGAAGTTGGAGTACTGACGGTGGGCAAACGCAAGAAAGCCGCCGGCCCAGCGGCTTCAGCGGCCGCGGGCCGGCGGCTTTGAGACTTCCTTACTCGTTCCAGTTCTTCTTCATGAACATGCCGCCGAGCGAGTTGAAAATGGCCTGCGCCCCGGACTTGCGCTGATCCGGCGAGAGAATCTTATACAGCTCGCCGAACGTCTTCATTTCGAGCTGCGTCATCTGCGCCATCGCCATCGCGTCCGAGTCGGTCAGCTTTTTGATCTCATCGGCGCTCTTTCCGGCCAGAATCGCCGCTGCGATCTGCTTGCGGTCCCCGGGGATCTGCTCGCGCAGGGGCGCTCCTTCCTTGCTGGCCGCCGATAGAATCGTGCTGAACTGCTTGGTCTGATCCTTGGACAGGTTGCAGGCGCTGGTCAGCCGCTCCAACGGAGTAGCTGGGCCGCGTCCCGGCATTGCCGGAGCCAGACCGCCCCCGCCGCCGCCCCGGCCACTGCCGCCCCCGCCGCCGCTCATCCCGCCGCCCCCGCCGCCTTCATCCTGGGCCATAACCAGGCCCGCCGCCAGGGCGCCAATCAAAAATAGCTTCAGATACATAAGGTCTCCTTGCCGGGCCTGCGCCCGCTATCTGCTCCTATGCCAACCGCCCTGCGCCAAGAACATGCCCGCCATATCTTCAAATAGCTGGGGGCCCTTGCTCTTCTGCTTGGCGTCCAGTTTGGAAAGAGTTTGCGCGAAGGCGTCCGCTTCAATGCTTAACACCTGCGCATTGAGCGAGGCCAGTTTCTGCGCCAGCGGCGCGAGGTCATTCCCTTGGGCGGCTGCTTCCAGCATCGCCCTCTTACCCGCCACGATCTGGGCTACCAGCGGATCGGCCTGCTTTTGCGCGGCATCCATGATGGCCACTACGTCGGCCTTCTGCTCCGGCTTCAGCTTCAGGAGGTCGGTCAGGGTATCGGCTTTGTCCACTTGGGGGCCCCGTCCGAAGCCGCCCATGCCGCCGCCCCTTCCACCGCCACCGCCCATTTCGCCGCCGCCGCCGCGCTGCGCAAAGCCCAGCGTGGCCATCAGAGCACTGAGGGCCACGGCAATAAACACTCTGCGGATCATGCAATCTCCTTACGAATTAGGTAAACCCGCGGACGCGGACCGCGCCAGCGGCCTTCCGGTGTAAACTTCATTACGATTAGAGCACGTTTCCCCGCCATGCGCATCACGAGAAATCCGCGCTGCATTCGCGGGGAATACGCGCGGCGCGAGCCTCCGCCAAGCGGCGGGTGGCCGCTCCGCTGCGCTATGGTGAATGAGAATGGAGACCGAGGCTCGGCCGCAATCCAGGCGCGAAATCCCATCGGCCAGCCGGAGCGAGCGCGCCGAACGCTCGCGCCTGCTTACGTGGAGCCGTGCGGCGTTCGCCATGGCTCTCCTGTTTGGAAGCTTGCCCCTGGCGGGCCAGCTGGTCTTGGGCTCCTGGGGTTTCGGCGATGCCGCCTTGTTCGCCGTGCTTTGCTTCCTGGCCGGCGGCTACCTCCGCTTGCGGGCGCGCCGCTTTCGCGTAGCTCCCGACGCCGCCATGCTCCTGGATCGTGCCTTCCAGTTCGCCGCCGCCGGGGAGAAGGAGCGGGCTATTGCGGTTTTGAGCGAAGCCATCCGTCTGAGCCCTTGGCTTTGGCAGGCGTTTCAGTACCGCGGCGAGCTTCAACTTCAGGACGGCAGGCCAGCCGACGCCATACAGGACTTCGACGCCGCGATTCGCCTGGCCCCGGGCGAAGAGCACATTCGTGCGCTTCGCTCTTATGCCGAGGCGCAGCGAACTTCCGGCGCTGAGAATCCGTCGTAATATCCGACAGTGCGGTCGGATTATACGACACCACTTTATATTGCCTCTAACCGCCCTGTTTTGTTCGCTCCCTCGCGTTTCTCTACAATCATGCCGTTGTGATTTGCAACAGCGGCCGGACGTGCCGTTTGGACCGCTCCGCCATCTGCATGAAATCACAACAGATAAAAAGGCAAAAATCACCGCATTTTGGCATGTCCCGTGCCCTTATAGGAAGCGAAAGGCGGTACACGACAATGACGGTAATTCTGGTTCTTGCTTTCTTCTTGAGCTTCATCGTTCTTGATTACTTCCTCAACAGGCGCAAGGCAATGGCTACGGTCCCGGCAGCGGCGCCTCAAGTGGTCCCGGCCCAGATGGGCGGCGAATATGTCGATGGTTTCCTCACTCCCGAGACCGTTTCCTACCATTCCGGCCATAGCTGGCTGGTGCGGGAACGTAAGAACGTGGTTCGCGTCGGCGCCGATGAGTTCGCCGCCGCCCTTCTCGGCAAGATCGAAAAGGTCGAACTCCCCAAGCTCGGCCAGTGGATTCGCCAGGGGCAGAGGGTGATGTCTTTCTATAAGAACGGTCAGAAGACCGAGATGGTCTCCCCGACCGAGGGCGAAGTCCTCGAAATCAATATGGAAGTGGTGGAGAATCCCGCGCTCCTCCGCCAAGATCCTTACGGGAAGGGCTGGATGGTGGCCGTGCATGTCCCCGATGAGGAAACCACCACGCGCAACCTGGTCCCCAAGGGCCTAGTGCGGGAGTGGATGCGCGAGGCCGTCGAGCGCTTGTATGCCCACCAGCCAATGCTTGCCGGCGCTGTTGCCGCTGACGGCGGACGCCCGGCCGACGACCTTCTGGCCGGGATGCCCGAGGCGGATTGGAAAGCCGTAACTGGCGATTTCCTCCTCACTGCCTAGCCTCGGTGTCAGGAAATCCTACACTTTTATCCGAAAATCGTGATAAAAAGGATTTGAGGGTCTATTAATGTCTAAAGCGATTCTCTACGACAGCACCCTCTGCATCGGTTGCAAGGCATGTGAAGGGGCTTGCGCGGAACGTTGGGGCCTTCCCTACGACGACAAGATAGCCGCCGAGGAGAAGATCTCCGCGCACAAGCTCACCGCCATCGAGACCCACGGCGATAAGTTCTGCCGGCGTCTCTGCATGAATTGCTTGCAGCCGGCCTGCGTCTCGGTGTGCCCCGTTGGCGCGTTGCAGAAGACCACGCTCGGCCCGGTAACTTACGATGCCGGGAAGTGCATGGGCTGCCGTTATTGCATGCAGGCTTGCCCGTTCCAGGTGCCTACTTACGAATGGAGTGCCACGCTGCCGCGGATGCGGAAGTGCAACATGTGTTTCGAGCGGCAGAGCGCAGGGAAGCTGACAGCCTGCGCGGAGGCGTGTCCCACGGGGGCCACCAAGAACGGCGACCGGGATGAGCTGATTGAAGAGGCCAAGAAGCGCCTGGCCGACAACCCCGGCCAGTATTTCCAGGGGATCTATGGGATCAAAGAGGTTGGCGGTACCTCCGTACTCTACCTCTCGGCCGTGCCATTCGGCGAAATCGGCTTGCGAACCAACGAGCCGATGGAGCCGCTACCGGAAACCACCTGGCGCGTGCTCGAACTCCTGCCGGACGTCGTGTCCACTGGCGCCGTGCTCTTGGGCGGCATCTGGTGGATCACCAACCGGCGCGAAGAGGTAGCCAAGGCGGAGGGCAAGCGAAAATGAAATTCCCCAAGATCACGGTCTGGCGCGTCATTTTCGCGGCCATCATGCTCAGCGGCCTCGCCGCCACCTACCAGCGCGTATTCCACGGGCTGGGGGGCTCCACCAACCTCAGCGACAAGTTCCCCTGGGGGCTGTGGATCGGCTTTGACGTGATGGGCGGCGTGGCGCTCGCGGCCGGCGGCTTCACGCTGGTGGCCATGGTCCACATCTTCAACATCAAGACATACCGCCCCGTGCTGCGGCCCGCCATTCTGACCGCCTTTCTAGGCTACAGCCTGGTGGTGGTGGGCTTGCTGTTCGATCTCGGCCGGCCGGATCGCCTCTGGCACCCCCTGGTCATGTGGAATCCGCACTCGGTCATGTTTGAGGTGGCGTGGTGCGTCACGCTTTACAGCACCGTTCTCTTCCTGGAGTTCCTTCCCCTGGTATTCGAAAAGTTCGGCCTCCACAAGCCCCTGGCGTGGATTCACAACATCTCCGTGCCGCTGATGATCCTGGGCGTGCTGCTCTCCACCCTGCACCAGAGCTCGCTCGGCACCCTCTTTCTCATCGTGCCGGAGAAGGAGTATCCGCTGTGGTACTCGCCGCTGCTACCGGTCATGTTCTTCATTTCCTCGCTGGCGGCCGGACTGGCCATGACCATCTTCGAATCCTGGCACAGTAGCCGCGCTTTCGGGCGTGCTCTGGAACTGCCGCTCCTTGCCAGCATGGGCCGTGTGCTGGCGGTGGTTCTCTCGGTCTACCTCTGGGTTCGTTTCCTCGATATGGCCCACCGGCATGTCTTCAGCTTGCTGCTGCGCAACCGCATGGAGACGTGGCTGTTCCTGCTGGAGATGGGCCTCATGATCGTCCCCACGGTCCTGCTGTATCAGAAATCTGTCCGCTGGCGGCCCGGCGCGTTGTACGCCTGCGCGGTGATGGTGGTGTTCGGGCTGGTGGCCAACCGGCTGAACGTCGGCATCACGGGAATCGAAGCCGGGTCCGGCACGCACTACGTTCCCAAGTGGAGCGAAATGGCCGTGACGCTTTCCATCATCGCGGCGGGTTTCGCCATTTTCCGCGCCATCGCCGGCTACTTCCCTGTGTTCGAGGCGCACTCGCATGAGGATGCGCCCGCGGAGCAGGCCGAAACGGAGGCGGACCCAGTCGTGGCCGGATGAGCTTCCTGGCTAAACTCCGTCTCGGCCTGGCCGCCAAGGTGGCGATCTCGGTGATCGCCGGCACGGCGGCCTTCTTTGCTTTATTCGGCTATCTGAACCTGCGCATGGAGCGCGCCTATTCCCGCGACACCGTGCGGCAATCCGCCGAACGCGTCTCGGATCTGATCCTGCGCAGCACGCGCTACCAGATGCTGCATAACGACCGGGACGCCCTGCTCAACATCATCCAGGATCTCGGCAGCCAGCAGGGCATTGAGCGCATCGACCTCTTTAATAAGGACGGCCGCATCACCATCTCCACGCAGCCGGCGCTGGAAGGCCAGGTAGTGAACAAGAGCGCCGAGGGTTGCGCGCAATGTCATCCCGGCGGCGCCGCCTTGGAGCGGCCCGTCAGCGGCGGCCGCGCCCGCGAATTCCTGGAGAACGGCCAGCCCACGCTCGGCGTGATGCGCGCCGTCTACAACGAGCCGGAGTGTTCGAACGCCTCCTGCCATGTGCACCGGGCGGGCGAGCGCGTGCTCGGCGTGATTGACGCGCACCTGTCGCTGGCGCCGGCCGAAATGGAGTTGCAGCGCCACCAGCGCACGCTCACCTGGTTTCTGATTGCGGCCATTTTCTTTGGATGCTTCAGCGCCGTGCTCTTCATGTGGGTGGTGGTGTACCGCCCCGTCCGGGAGCTGATGAACGGCACGCACCGCGTGGCCGGCGGCGACCTGGAATACCGCTTGCCGGTCCGCACCGACGACGAACTGGGCGATCTGGCTGCGTCCTTCAACACGATGACCGCCGAAGTGGCCGGCGTGCAGGCGCACATCGAGGAACAGGTGCGCCGCAAGACCGCCGAACTGGAGAGCGCCCACAAGTTTTTGCTGCGGTCGGAGAAGATGGCGTCCATCGGCAAGCTGGCCGCTACGGTCGCGCACGAGATCAACAACCCGCTGTTCGGTATCCTCACCTACGCCCGGCTGGTGGGGCGCGGCCTCAAGAAGCAAGAGTTCCAGGGGCGCGAAGAGCTGGTGGAGCAGGTGGAGACCATTGAGCGCGAAAGCAAGCGCTGCGGCGACTTGGTGAAGAGTCTGCTCACGTTTTCGCGCCAGGCGCCGAGCAACCGCGAACCGAATGACCTCAACGGCTGCGTGCGCCGCGCTGTTCTGCTGGTGAAGCACAAGCTGGACCTGCAGGGCATTGAGCTCCAGGAGCGCCTTGCCGCGGACCTGCCGCAGACGCTGTGCGACGCCAACCAGATTCAGCAGGTGGTTCTGGTGCTGCTGGTGAACGCGGCCGAAGCCATGGGCGGCGGCGGGCGCCTGGAGGTCTCCACGGAGTTCGACGGCGCGTCCGACCAGTGCGCCGTCCGCGTGAAGGATACCGGCGGCGGTATTCCGGACGACGTATTGCCCCGCATCTTCGATCCGTTCTTTACCACCAAGGAGGACCAGAATCGCACCGGTTTGGGATTGGCCGTGGCGCACAGCATTGTGGAGCAGCACGGCGGCGAGATCCGCGTGAACTCCACGCCTGGTCAGGGGACGGAATTTGTCGTGGCGCTCCCGGCGAGCCTGCCTGTGGCCGCGGGCGCCCCCGGAGGGGCCGGGAATTCGAAGGGATAGGTAACGGGAGAATTTATGGCAACGGCAACAGAGCCTCCGACGGCTGCGAAACTCAAGGGCCGCATTCTGATCGTCGACGACGAGCTGGTAGTGCGCGACTCGCTGGGCAAGTGGTTCACCAGCGAGGGCTACGCGGCGCGCCCCGTGGCGAGCGCCCGCGAAGCGCTGGAGATCATCCAGAAGGACGAGTTCGATATTGCGCTCCTCGATATCAAGATGCCGGGCATGGACGGCATGGAGCTGCAATCGCGCCTCAAGGAGGCCGACCCGGAGCTGATGGTGGTGATGATGACCGGCTATGCGTCCGTGGATACGGCCGTTCAGGCCCTCAAGCACGGCGCCTACGATTACATCACCAAGCCAGTGGACCCCGACGAGCTTTCCCACCTGGTGGCCAACGCGCTGGAGCACAAGCGCGCGCGTCGCGAGGTCGTGCGGCTGCGCGAGGACTTGCAAGAGGTCTTCCCCAGCACCGAACTGATCGGGAAGAGCCCCGCCATGAAGAAGGTGGTGGAGCTCATTGAAATGGTGGCGCCCACCGAGGCTACCGTGCTCATCACCGGCGAGAGTGGCACGGGCAAGGAGGTGGTGGCGCGCGCCATCCACGCGGCCGGCCCCCGGCGCTACATGCCGATGGTGGCCATCCATTGCGGCGCACTCACCGAAACGCTGCTCGAAAGCGAGCTTTTCGGCCATGAAAAGGGCGCCTTCACCGGCGCGCAGTATCGCAAGAAGGGCAAGTTCGAAGTGGCCGATGGCGGAAGCGTTTTCCTCGATGAAATCAGCGACATCAGCCTGAAAACCCAAACCGACCTGCTGCGCGTGCTGCAAGAGAAGGAGATCGTGCGCGTCGGCGGCAATCAGCCCATCAAGGTGGATTTCCGCTGCATCGCCGCCACCAACAAGAACCTGGAAGCCTTGGTGAAGGCGGGCACGTTTCGGCCCGACCTTTATTACCGCCTCCACGTATTTTGCATAGACCTGCCCCCGTTGCGCGAGCGCAAGGAAGACATACCGCTGCTGGTGAACCACTTCCTCAACAAGCTCTGCGCCGCTACCAGCCGGCCCGTACCGCAGCTCGCCCCGGAAGCGCTGGATGTGTTGTTGCGGCACGATTGGCCCGGCAACGTCCGTGAACTGGAGAACGCCGTGGAGCGCGCGCTGGTGGTGGGGCGCGGGCAGGAAATCCGCCCCGGCGATTTCTCCTTCCAGTTCGAGGTGGACGAGCCTCGTGGCGGCCGGACGCTCGAAGACATGGAGCGCGCGCACATCGAGCGCATTCTGCGGGAGACGCAGCACAACCTCTCGCGCGCCGCGCGCGTGCTGGATATCGACCGCACCACTCTGTACAACAAATTGCGCCGTTACGGACTGCGGTGAAGCCGATTCATCTCATCCCCCTGGCCAACGGAGCCGCCGTGCAGGGCGCGGCCGTGGAGCCGGATCTGAGCATGTTGGAGCGCGTGGCCGCGGCGCTGGCGCGCACGTTCCACACGCCCTGCCGCATTCGGCCGGAGCGCCTGGACGTGGACTTCTCCCGCGACGTGGCGCGCGGTCAATATTACTCCACGGCCATCATCCAGCGCCTGGAGCGCACCGCCCCGTCGGATGCCCGCGTACTCGGCGTCACAAGCTGCGACCTCTACGTGCCGGTGCTCACCTTCGTTTTCGGCGAGGCGCAGTTGGATGGAACCTGCGCGGTGGTCTCCACCGCTCGCCTGAGGGAGGAGTTTTACGGCTTGCCCGCTAGCGCCGACTTGCTCCTGGATCGGCTCATCAAGGAAGCGGTGCACGAGCTGGGCCACACCTTCGGCCTGCGGCATTGCGGCGACTGGCGCTGCGTTATGTCCTCCAGCCACGCCGTGGAACGGCTGGACGTGAAAGGCGCGGAGTTTTGCGGCGCATGCCGCAAGGCCGTGGGGGAAGAGGGGTATTGGTAGGGGCGCCGCGAGCTTCGGCTCACGCCCGGTGGGAAACCGCTTTCACCTCCGGCGTCGGCTCATCCGCGATGATTCTCCATAGCGCCGCCGCCGGTCCCTATCCCTACACCCTCGGGCGCTAAGGCGGAGCAGACCTGCCCAAACCCGCCGGGGCGCTACTGTATCGTGCTTCAGCCGAACGCCCCGGGCTACTGAATGCGCGCGGAAAGCAGGAATAGAGCCGAAGGATCGCTGGTGATTTTGGTATAGAATTGACCGGTCCCACCGGCCGTAGCCGCTGTCGCTCCAAATTCCGACTTGCCCCCGGCTCCGCCCGATCCCCCGCCGCCGCCGCCGAACCCGGTGGCATCGGTGCTGCTACCGGCGGCTCCCCCCGCGACGGTGACGGTTCCCTGCGTAATGGTGGGGGCGAGCAGGTTCACGATACCCCCGCCGCCGCCTCCGGAAGCGCTGGTTCCGGAGATGGCGTTGGCGCCCTTGCCGCCAACT
>DATKOS010000370.1:0-8900 GCA_035524535.1 Bryobacteraceae bacterium | reverse complement strand
GCGCGCGAGAACAAGGCGTACAACAACGTCTTCTACGGCTGGGGAGCGGCGGCCATCGGGTTCGCCAACGAGCACAACTTCGCCGACGGGAACTTGTACGTTTCGGGAGGCCGGGGCGGCGGCGGCTACCTGCGGATTCTGAATCCCGAACCGCAGCAGTGGCTGGACGTGGCGGCGGGACGCGAGTTCTACGGCTGGGAGAAGAGCGGCGCGACGGGTGCGGTGGACGAAATCAGCTTCAATCCCGATACGCTGACCATGACTCTGGTCCCGCGCGGCGACTGGGCGAAGGTGGCGGCCTTCAACTCGATTGACTCGGATCTGTTCGGCGGCGCCGCCGGTCAGACCCGTTCGCCCGGGCCGTTCGCCAACCTGGAGAAGGGCTTCCGGCAGCGGAATATCGATCCGCGGCAGTGAACAGGCGCGGCCGGCCGGCGCGAGTGCGGATGGATCCGCCGCGCCGGAAAGCCGCCGTTTGTAGCCGAACTGAAACCATTCCGGCGCGGGACGGTTCCCGGAAAGCTGGTATAATCGAAGAAGATGGTTCTCAGATGCCCGCTCTGGCGGGCTGTCGAAGATCCGCAACGATTCCTTCCAGCCGTCCCATCCTGTTCTCTTTTTCCCGATTTGGAGGTAGCCACTAACCCTTTCGATGAAAGCTAGCGTGCGTATCAGCCGAGGCGTGGAGAGCCTGTTCGGCACTCGCGACGAAAACATCCGGTTGCTGGAATCCGGCCTGGACGTCCACGCGCACCTTGTGGACGACAATCTTGAAATTGAAGGCGAACCCGCCAGCGTGGCGCGCGCGGAGAGCATCCTCAACGACTACGCCGCGCTGCTGCGCGAGGGCTGTACCTTCAACAACGGCGATCTGAACAGCTACCTGCGAGTGGTCACTTCAGACCCGGCGGTATCGCTGCGCGCGCTGGTGCAGAGCGGCAAGCAGCGCAATTTCGGCAAGAAGATCCTGGCGCCCAAGACCGTCAACCAGCGGCGCTACCTGGAAGCCATTGAGCGCTCGGACATGGTGTTCGGCATCGGGCCGGCGGGTACGGGCAAGACTTACCTGGCGGTCGCCATGGGCGTATCCGCGCTGATGAGCAAGCAGGTTTCGCGCATCATCCTGACGCGGCCGGCGGTGGAAGCCGGCGAGCGGCTGGGCTTTTTGCCGGGCACGCTGCAGGAGAAAGTGGACCCCTATCTGCGCCCGCTTTACGACGCGCTCTACGACATGCTGGATAACGAGCGCGTGGAGAAGCTGCTGGAGCGCAACGTGATTGAAGTGGCGCCCATCGCCTTCATGCGCGGGCGCACGCTCAACGACAGCTTCATTATTCTGGACGAAGCCCAGAACAGCACGCCGGAGCAGATGAAGATGGTGCTGACGCGCCAGGGCTTCAACTCCAAGATGGTGGTCAACGGCGACATCACGCAGATCGACTTGCCCAGCGGGCGGAGCGGCCTGATTGAAGCGGCCGAGGTGCTCAAGAGCGTGGAAGGCATCAGCTTCGTACAGTTCGACGAAAAGGATGTGGTGCGCCACACGCTGGTACAGCGGATTGTGAAAGCCTATGAGCGCTACAACGAGTCGGTGGGCATTGGCCGCCAGCTCTCGCTGAAGCTCGGCGAACCGGAAGCCGCGCCGAAGCCCGGCGAACCGGAAGCGGCGCCGAAGCCCGGCGAACCGGAAGCCGCGCCGCTGGCCTGAGCGTTCCCGCATGTCGTCTCCCGAAGGCAGTACGGTCAGTTTTCATCGCGTTCCGGCGGACGTGCGCCCGGGCGCGCTGCGGCGCTTCGCGCGGGAACTCACGGAACAGGTGTGCCGAGGGCGCGCGTTCGATTGCCTGATAACCGGCGACGCGGCCTTGCGGCGGCTCAACCGCGAGTTTCGGGGCGAGGATTATGCCACGGATGTGCTCTCCTTCCCGGCCGGCGCGACGGAGCGCCTGGGCGATATCGCCATCTCGGCGGCGCGGGCGCGGGCGCAGGCGCGCGAGTTCGGGCACTCCACGGAAACCGAAGTCCGCATCCTGATGCTGCACGGCGCGCTGCACCTGCTGGGCATGGACCACGAGACCGACGGTGGCCGCATGGAGCGCGCCGAGAAGCGCTGGCGCGCGCGGTTGAAGCTGCCGGCGGGCCTGATTGAGCGGGTGTCGCGATGATCGCCACCGCGCTGGCCGCCGTCACCATCCTGGCCATTCCGCTGCTGGCGCTGGCCACGTTCGTGCAATTGCTCTACCTGGAAAGCCTGCGCCTGCGGCCGCGCGACCTGCCCTCGCTCGAGTTTTTCAAGGAGACGCTCGATGAGAAGCTGGGCCTCAAGGCCGAGGACGGGGCCGGCGCCTTCTCGCTCATCAAGCACACGCTGCTGGCCGTCATGGGCGTCTTCTATCTGGCCTGGTTCGTGGACGGCGCGCCGGGGGACGCGGCGCATTTCTGGCAGGCCGTCCTGGCATCCTGGCTCACCATGGCCGTGGCTTCCTACGCCGTGCCGCAATTCCTCTACCGGCGCACGCGGGGGCGCTGGCTGATGCCGTTCCTGCCGCTGCTGCGCGCCATGGCGTGGATTGCGCGACCGTGCGTGGCGGCGCTGGAGTTCTTCCAGTCGCTGGTGGAGCTCACCAATCCGGAGGCCGCCGGCGGCGAGGAAGCGCCCACTCCGGCGGAGAATATCGAGGCGCTCATTTCGGCGGGCGCCGAGGAAGGGCTCATCGAGGAGCAGGATCGCGCGCTCCTCCAATCCGTAGTTGAGTTCGGCGATAAGGTGGTGCGGGAGGTGATGACCCCGCGGCCGAACATTGTGGCCATCTCGGCCGACGCGACGCTGGAGGACCTGCGCCAGCTCGCCATCGGGGAGCAGTTTTCGCGCATCCCGGTTTATGAGCAGGATATCGACCACATTCTGGGCTTCGTGCACGTGCGCGACATGTTCAAGATCGACGGGGCGGAGCGCGCC
This sequence comes from Bryobacteraceae bacterium, assembly GCA_035524535.1. Taxonomy (GTDB): domain Bacteria; phylum Acidobacteriota; class Terriglobia; order Bryobacterales; family Bryobacteraceae; genus BOG-224. The sequence continues at coordinate 5,941 of DATKOS010000370.1, read as the reverse complement.
CGCCGCAAGGTGCGCGAGCTTTGCCGCGAGGCGCTGCTGGTTCCGGAGACCAAGCCGGTGGCGGCTTTGATGCGCCAGATGCAGCAGGAGAACGCGCACATGGCCATTGTGGTGGATGAGTACGGGTACACGGCCGGACTGGCTACCATGGAGGATCTGCTGGAAGTGATCATCGGCGAGATTCGCGATGAGCACGAGCCGGACAGCGACGTGGCCGAGGACGGGCAGGGCGGCTACATCGTCTCCGGGAGTTTTGAACTGGACCGCCTGCCGGATCTGGTGCCGGAGTTCCACAAGGAAGACGATGTGGAATCCACCACCGTGGGCGGGCTGGCGGGCGAGTGGCTGGGGCGTGTGCCCAAGCAGGGCGAGACGGTGGACCGCGACGGCCTACATATTGAAGTGCTGGCCAGCGACGAGCTTCGCGTGAACCAGGTGCGCATTGGCAAGGCGAAAGAGAACGCGAAACCGTCTGGAACGGGAGCGGAGGGCGGGAAACCGCGCGGAACGGAGCCGCGAGCGTGAGCGAGCGATAACGAATCTCGAATCGCCATCCTCTGGCCCCTGCGAGAATAGAGAACATACATGAGCGGGTTTCGATCGGGTTTTGTTTCCATTGTCGGGCGGCCGAACGCGGGCAAGTCCACGCTGCTGAATGCGCTGGTGGGCCAGAAAGTGGCCATTGTGGCGAACCAGCCGCAGACCACGCGCACGTCCATCCAGGGCGTGGCCACCGGGCCGGATTCGCAGATCGTGTTCCTGGATACGCCCGGCATCCATAAGGCCGATACGGCGTTGAACAAGCGCCTGATGGACGCCGTGCGCGCGTCGCTGGAGGAGCGCGACGCGCTGCTGTTCGTGGCTGACGCGTCGCGGGCCCTGGAGGATGCGGACCGGCGCGCGGTGGATCTGGCGCGCAAGCCGGAAGCGCCGGTGATTCTGGCGCTCAACAAGATCGACCTGCTGCGCGACAAGGCGCTGCTGCTGCCGCTGATTGAGCAATACAAGGCGGTGCACGAATTCGCCGCGTACATCCCGGTGTGCGCCACCAGGAAGAGAGGATTGGAAGAGCTGCGGGCCGCCATTGTGGAGCGGCTGCCGGAAGGGCCGGCGTATTTCCCCGAGGATTACGTCACGGACCAGCCAGAGCGCTTCCTGGCCGCGGAGCTGGTGCGCGAGAAGGTGCTCCTCGCCACGCGGCAGGAGGTGCCGCATTCGGTGGCCGTGGCGGTGGACAAGTGGGAGGAGACGCCGCGCATCACGCGCATCTACGCCACCATTCGCGTGGAGCGCGAGGGGCAGAAGCCCATTGTGATTGGCGCGGGCGGGGCCATGCTCAAGAAGATCGGCACGCTGGCGCGCGAGGAGATGGAGAAGCTCTTCGGCGTGAAGGTGTATCTGGATCTGCACGTGCGCGTGCAGCCGGGCTGGCGCGAGAAGCGCGCGTTTCTGGACGCCCTGGACTGGCGTACAATGGCCGTTGAAGATGAGAAATAAAGCCTGCATTGCCCTGCTAGCGATTTTCGCCCTCGCCCTGGCGTGCTTCGCCAAGGAAAAGACGGCCATGACGGACGACACCATCACGGACCAGGTGAGCATCAAACTGGCCAGCGATCCGGTGGTGAAGGGCGGCAACTTGAAGGTGGAGGTCAAGGACGGCGTGGTGACGCTGAGCGGCCAGGTGGAAGACACCCAACAGAAGGACAAGGCCGGGACGCTTGCCAAGAAAGTGAAGGGCGTCAAGCAGGTGATCAACAACATCAACCTGCGCGACAGCGGCGCCAAGCGTTGACGCGTGCCGCGCGATAACCGGCGCTATCCGAAGCATCCGCTGGTGGGCGTGGGCGCCATCCTGCTGCGGCGGGACCGCGTGCTGATGGCGCAGCGCGGCAAGCAGCCGCTGCAAGGCTGGTGGTCGCTGCCGGGCGGCCTTCTGGAAGTGGGCGAAAGGCTGGAGGACGGCGTACGCCGCGAGGTGCGCGAGGAGACCGGCCTGGAGATGCAGCCGCTGGGCATTCTGGAAGTCTTTGAGCGCATCATGCGCGATTCCGCCGGCGCGCCGGAATACCATTACGTTCTGATTGACTACATCTGCCGCCCCACCGGGGGCGTCTTGCGGCCGGGGGACGATGTTTGCGCCGTGGAATGGGTGCGGCGCGGCGACCTGAAGAACCTCACCATCACCGAGGGCACGCTGGGCGTCATCGAGAAGGCCTTCCGCAGCCGGGGGAAATTCCGGAAGTAATTCGCGGCCAGGAAGCTGGCCGCATGGCGGGCGGGCTGTTATTCTGTCTCGGATGACGGGGCGGTGGTTCGGCTGGCTGGGCCTCGCGCTGGCGGCCGCGGCGGGCGCGCAGGAGAGCGGCGAGGTGCGCGGATCGGTGGCCGATGCGCGCGGCGGCGAGGCGCTGGCGAAGGTCGCCGTGGAGTTGGTGGGCGGGCCGTACCGGGCGGCTTCGGATGGCCAAGGCCGCTTTGCGTTCGCCTCGGTCGCGCCGGGCGATTACATCCTCAACGTCTCCACCGTGGGCTACCGGCTCATCAAGAAGCCCTTTCACCTGGAGGCCGGCGAAACCAAGGAATTCGAGGTGGCGCTGAGTGCGGACACGCTGGCGCGGACGGACGAGGTGGAGGTGGCGGCTGGACCGTTCGAGGCCGGGCGCGATGACGGGCCGCCTGCGTTGGAGCTTTCCGGCAACGACGCGAAGAACCTGGCCAGCGTGCTGGCGGACGATCCGCTGCGCGCCGTGCAGAGCCTGCCGGGGGTCACTTCCAACGACGACTACGACGCGCGCTTCTCCCTGCGCGGGGCCGACTACAGCCGCATTGGGCTCTACTTCGACGGCGTGCTGCTGCACATGCCGTTTCACACCGTGGAGGGGACCCCGGATACGGGCTCGGCGGCGGCCTTCAACGGCGACATGGTGGAAGAGTTGGAGTTGCACGAAGGCGCCTGGCCGGCGCGCTACGCGGACCGCACGGCGGGCGTGCTGGACGTGGAGGAGCGTGACGGCGCGGGCGATGCGGCGAGCTTTCGCGTGGCCGCCAGCGCCTCGAATGCGGGCGGGATGGCGGAAGGGCCGATAGGGAAGCATCGTCGCGGGTCGTGGCTGGTGACGGCGCGCAAGAGCTACCTGCAGTACATTTTGGAGCGGACGGCGAGCAACCTGTCGATCGACTTCGCATTGGACGATGTGCAGGGGCGGCTGAACTATGCGCTGACGCCGCGCCTCGCGGTGGCGCTCGATACCATTGAGAGCTATAGCAGCCTGGACCGTTCCAGCGCCAAGAACCAGTTGGGAATCAACTCGCTCATGGAGGCGGGCTACCACTACACCTTCACCAACCTCACGTTGCGCTACACGCCCGCGGAGCATGTGACGGTGGTGAGCCATGCGGCGTGGATGCGCGAGAAGTTCGACGACAGCAATCCCACGGCGCTGCCGCTCTCCGGCGGGCACTACGGCGAGTGGGTCTGGAACGGCGAGGCGGCGTGGATGTGGGGCGCCGGCGGCCAATTGGATGCCGGATGGACCTTGCGGCGGCTGCGCGATTCGGGGTTCGCCAACCAGTACTATTCCGGCCCTCCCCACGTCGCTTTGCTCGATCAGGACGATGGCACGGGGCTGCGCGGTGGGTTCTACGCGCAACAATCCTGGACGCTGGCGCGGGGCGCGGTGAAGCTGAACGCGGGGGCGCGCTGGGACCGCGATTCGGTGGATGGCGTTGGGGCGGGAGCGCCCTCGGCCTCGGCGTCTTTCGCGCCGGCGCGGCGGACCCGGGTCGTGCTGGCCTGGGGCCAGTACGTGCAATTCCCGGAGCTGGCGGACTTGCGTTCGCCGCTGGGCGGGCCGGGGTTGCTGCCCACGCGCGCGAATCACGCGCTGGGCTCCGTGGAGCAGCGCATCGGCGAGCGCGTCCGGTTGCGCGCGGAGTTCTACGAGCGCGACGACCGCGACCTGACGGAGCGGCCGTTCTACGATCCGAGGATTCTGAACGGCGCCATCTTCACCCCGCCCCTGAATCCACCAGAGCGGAACTCGGGCCGCGGCTATGCGCGGGGCTTCGAGTTGGTGGCGGAGCGCCGCAGCGCCAACCGCCTCAATGGCTGGGTTTCCTACGCCTACGGCGTGGCGCGGGAGCGCGACGGCGTGGAGCACACGGCGTACCCTTCGGACTATGACCAGCGGCACACCGTGAATGTGTTCGCCAGCTACCGCATACGGCCATCGGTGAACCTGAGCGCGCGGTGGATGTACGGCAGCGGGTTTCCGATCCCCGGGTTCCTGCGGTTGCAGAACGGGCAGTATTACCTGGCGGGCGCGCGCAACCAACTGCGCTTCGGGGCCTACCAGCGGGTGGACTGGCGCATCAACAAGTCCTGGACCAAGGACCGCTACAAGATGACGCTCTACGGCGAGGTGGTGAACCTGACGGACCACGCGAACTTCCGCTTCGATAGCTTCAACAGCTTCAATTCGAAAACCGGACTGGTGAGCCTGACCATAGACAAGCTGTTCCCCGTGCTGCCTTCGGCGGGGATTGTGTTCGAGTGGTAGCGGTTACTCGAAATCCCACACTAGCGCGGAGAAGCGCTTCACGGTGCGGAAGCCCATGCGCTCATAGAGGCGGACGGCGCCGGCATTGGAAGCGGTGACGGTGAGCGACACGGCGCGGCAATCGAGGCGCTGCAGGGAGAGCAGCGACTGGCGCAGCAGTTCGTGGCCGATGCCGGAGCCGCGCGCGGCCGGGGAGACGCAGATCTGCGTGATGTGGCCGCAGGTTTCCGAGACCAGGCTGGCCAGGGAGATGCCGCACATGCGGCCGTCGCGGGCATCGAAGGCGGCGAAGGAAGCCAAGTCGCAGAACTGGCCGCAGCCGGGGTAGAGGACGATGTTGCGCAGGAAGCGGCGGGCGCCGGCGGGGGTGCGGTACTGGTCATTGATGCCGCCATCCACATGGCCGGCGTAGGCGGCGGCGATGAGGTGCGCGGCGGCGTCCTGGTAGAGGCTGGACCACTTCTCGATGTAGCAGAGGCGGCGCACCATGCCGGCGGCGAGCGCGGTGTCCGCTATTTCGGCGCGCATGAAATTGCGCTCGAAGATCTGGGAGACGCCGGGGCCGGGAAGCGCGCGCCCCGCGGGGCGTTCGAGGGTCATCACCTGAGATTCCACGCGGCGGACGCCGGCCTGGGCGGCGATGCCTTCCATGCAGCAATCGAGGAGCGCTTCCTCGCGCTCGGGGGTGCGCCAGTTGCGGCGCACGTAAATATCGCCGATCAGGGCTTTCTCGTCCTCGATCACATAATAGGCGTAGCCGACGGCCTCGCCATCCTCCACCAAGGCGGCGCCGCTGAGCGAGCGCATGTCGACGAAGCGGCGCACCAAGTCGGCGGACTTGGTGAAGTCCCAATCGAGGTCCGTGCTCCAGACGGCGATTTCCTCGGAGAGCAGCGGCTCCAAGTCGCGCGACTGGAGCCGGCGTAAATCCACGACTTCTGAGGGCACACGCAATGCCGGGTAGATACGTGCAGCCATCGTCGAAGCCATTGTAGCGCGCGTCCGGAGGCGGGCTACAATCAAGGCGGGTGCGGGAGCGCTGGGAACGGATTCGCCGGTATTTTTCGCGCCGCGTGCGTTATCGCGTCACGCGGATGGGGGTGTTGTTCGCCGTGGGCATTCTGGCGGCGGGCGGCGGGGCCATGGCGAGCGCCAACAACCTGCTGTTCCTGATAGTGGCGGCCATGCTGGCCACGCTGCTGGTTTCGGGCTTTGTGGGGCGCATGTGCCTGGCCGGGATGGAGCTGGATTTTCTGGTTCCAGAGCATGTGCCGGCGGGCCGGTTTGCGCCGGCGCGCCTGTTTGTGCGCAACCAGAAGTGGCTCATGCCGTCGTTCTCCATCCGCGTGGAAGCGGTTCCCGGGGATGGGGCGCCGGAGCTG
>DATKOS010000369.1:0-3721 GCA_035524535.1 Bryobacteraceae bacterium | reverse complement strand
TCGCTGATGTACCCGTGCGTGCTTCTGGCGCTGGTCATCGTGCTCATGGTCTTCCTGGTCACCTACGTGGTGCCCACTTTTTCGACCCTCTACTCCAGCATGCAGGCCAAGCTCCCGGCCATGACGGAAGCGCTCATCGCGGTCGGCACCACGGCTCGCGCCTACATTGTGGCCTTCGGCGTGGCGCTGGTCGTTGGCATCGTGGTCTTTCGCTTCTGGGCGCGCAAGGATTCCTCGCGCGCGGTGATCGATCGCGTCAAGATGCGCATCCCCATCGCCGGCGAGATCTGGCTGAAGTTCCAGGTGGCGCAGTTGTCCCGCATTCTGAGCACGCTGCTCACCGGCGGCATTCCGCTGGTGCAGGCCATGGAGACCGCCGCCGATTCGCTGGGCACGCCGCTCCTGCGCGCCGCCATTGAGAAGGCCGGCAAGAGCGTGCGGGAAGGGCAGTCGCTCTCCTCGTCGCTGAAGGCCTCCAAGATGTTTCCCGGGCTGGCCATCGACATGATCGAGGTGGGCGAATCCACCGGCGCCCTGCCGGCCATGCTGAACAGCGTGGCCGAGTTCTTCGAGGAGGATGTGAACACGCGCATGGCCGCCACGCTTTCCCTGGTGGAGCCGGCCATCATGATCTTCATGGGCGGCTTCGTGGCCTTCGTTCTGATTTCGCTGTATCTGCCGATCTTCTCTCTCGCGGATACCATCCGGTGACCCATGGCGACCTCCGACAAGCTCAAGCTCGTTGATCCCGCCGCCGAAGCGCAGCAGGCCCGCGCCATGGCGGAGCGCTACCGCTGCGAGTACGTGGACCTGCGCGAAGCGGCCATCGATCATGACCTCTTCCGCTCCATTCCCGTGGACCTGATGTTCCGCTACAACTTCGTGCCCATGCAGGCGCGCAACGGAACGCTGGAAATCGCCCTCGCCGATCCGCGCAATCTCACCCTCATCGACGAGTTGACCCTCCTGCTGGGCCGCAAGTTGCTGGTCAAGGTGGCCACGCTCACCCAGATTTCCGAGCTGCTGAAGAAGACGGAGCAATCCCAGCGCGTGCTCGAGGAAGTCACCGAGGGCTTCGCGCTCGACGTGGTAGCCGAGGACGGCGATTCCGACGAGACCCTCTCCATCGACAGGTTGACGGCCACCGACAGCGACATTGCCCCGGTCATCAAGCTGGTGGATACCACCATCTTCAACGCGCTCGAGCGGCGCGCCAGCGACATTCACATCGAATCGCGCGACCAGGAAGTGGCCATCAAGTACCGCATTGACGGCGTGCTCCACTACGCCATGCCGCCCATCGCCAAGGACTGGCAGTCCACCATCATTTCGCGCATCAAGGTGATGAGCGAGCTGGATATCGCCGAAAAGCGCGTCCCGCAGGACGGCCGCTTCCGCGTGCGCTACAAGACACGCCTCATCGATTTCCGAGTCTCCATCATGCCCACCATCTACGGCGAGGACGCCGTGCTGCGCGTGCTGGACAAGGAATCGATGAGCGAGAAATTCGCCAAGCTCTCGCTCGACGTGGTGGGCTTTTCGCAATCCGACCTGCTCAAGTTCCGCCGCTACATTACCGAGCCTTACGGCATGGTGCTGGTCACCGGGCCCACGGGCTCCGGCAAAACCACCACGCTCTACGCCGCGCTGAGCGAGATCAAGAACGACGAGGATAAGATCGTCACCATCGAAGACCCGGTCGAGTACCAGATCAAGGGCATCACCCAGATCCCCGTGAATGAGAAGAAGGGCCTCACCTTCGCGCGCGGGCTGCGCTCCATTCTGCGGCACGATCCGGACAAGATCATGGTGGGCGAGATCCGCGATCAGGAAACCGCGCAGATCGCCATCAACTCCGCGCTCACCGGGCACCTGGTGTTCACCACCGTGCACGCCAACAACGTTCTGGACGTGCTCGGGCGCTTCCTCAACATGGGCGTGGAGCCGTACAACTTCGTTTCCTCGCTCAACTGCATCCTGGCGCAGCGCCTGGTGCGGGTGGTCTGCGATAAATGCGTGCGCCAGGTTCGCTACCCGGACAGCTTCCTGGTGGAGAGCGGGCTCAATCCGGATGAATGGCGCGATTTCGGTTTCAGCGAGGGAGCCGGCTGCTTCGAATGCGGCGGCACCGGATTCCGCGGCCGCTCCGCCATCCACGAGCTGCTGGACCTGAACGATCGCATCCGCGAAATGATTCTGGGCCGCCGCCCCACCTCCGAAATCCGCCGCGCTGCCAGGGAAGAAGGCATGACCTTCCTGCGCGAATCCGCCGTGGAGAAGATGCGGGCCGGAATTACCACCCTCCGCGAGATCAACAAGGTGACGTTCATTGAGGGATAACATGCTCCTGAACCGCATCAAGGCGCTGCTGCTCGATCCTCCTCCCGCCATGGCGTTTGAGATTTCCGGCTCGGGGATCGCCGCCGCTCGCATCGAATCGCGCGTCGAGCTGGAGTTCCGCCCCCTCAAGCCGGGCACGCTGGCCATCTCTCCGGTGAAGGGCAACATCGCCGACGCCGACGATTTCTCCTTCACGGTGCGCGCGCTGGCCGGCGACGCGCCTTTCCGCAAGCGCGACGTGGCGCTGATCCTCCCCGACAATTGCGCCCGCCTCGTGGTCCTGGATTTCGACGCCTTCCCCGGCGACCCCAAGGAGCAGCTTGCCCTCATTCGCTTCCGCTTGAAGCGCAGCGTGCCGTTCGATGTGGACTTGGCCGCCATCAGCTACGTGGTGCAGCCCGGCGCCAACAAGTCCGCCGAGGTGGCCGCCGCCGTGGCGCCGCTCGAAGTAGTCTCCATGTACGAAGCGCCTTTCCGCGCCTCGGGCATGCAGCCCGGGTTGGTCACCACCTCCGCCCTGGCCGCGCTGGAACTCGCGCCCGAAGGTGGCATCACCGCGCTGGCGAAGATCACCGGCCGCGTCCTCTCCGTTCTGGTCCGCAACAAGAGCGCCCTCAAGCTGGCCCGCTGCGTGGAATTGGCGGACGGAGAACTGGAGGACGTCTCGGCCGTGCTCGCGCCGTCCTTCGCCTACGTGGAGGATAACCTCGGCGGACGCCCCGAGAAGCTCTACCTCTGCGGCTTCGGTCCGCGCACCGAAGAGGCGGCGCGGCGTTTCGCCGAGGAACTCTCCGTGGAGACCGAACCGCTCCGCTCGCCCCTGGCGGCGCCGGGAGAAGAGAACGCCGGGCTGCTGGGGTACCTGCGGTCCATCGCCAGGAACAATTGAAATGAAGATCCCCATCAATCTCGCCAGCCAGCCGTTTCAAAGGGTACGGGCCATGCTGCTGGCGTCGGCGGCGGTCAGCCTGCTGCTGGTGCTCACGTTGGCCGGGCTGGCGTCGCTCATCCTTACGGACCGCGGCCAGCAGGCGGGCGTGCGCCGCGATATCGCCCGCCTCAATCGCGGCATCGCCCAGGCGCAGGCGGAGCAGGCTCGCCTGGCGGACGTCCTCAAGAAGCCGGAAAACGCGGAAGTGCTGGAGCGCAGCGTCTTCCTCAATACCCTGCTTTATCGCAAGGGAATTAGCTGGGCGCGCATTTTCTCGGACCTGGAGAAGGTGGTCCCCTACAACGTCAAGATCGTCGCCATACGGCCCACTCTCGGCGCGCGCAACCAGGTTGTGCTGGACATGACGGTGGCCTCGGATACTCCCGAGCCCGAAGTGCAGATGCTCCTGGCGCTCGAGAACTCGCCGCTCTTCGGCGACGTTCTGCAAAC
>DATKOS010000368.1:0-8985 GCA_035524535.1 Bryobacteraceae bacterium | reverse complement strand
TCCAGAAGCAGTTGCCGCACCTCTTTGCGGCCGGCCGGGTCCAGGCCCGACGTCGGCTCGTCGAGCACCAGCAACGCCGGATCCGCCAGCAGCGCCTGCGCAATGCCCAGCCGCTGCACCATGCCCCGCGAGTATTTGCCGATCTTGAGATGCTCATAGCCGGAGAGCTTCACCTTGGCGAGCAGCTCCGCAATCAGCCCATCGTCCTCCGGCCGCCCCGCCAGCGCCAGGTGCATGCGCATCAATTGCGGGCCGGTCAGATACCGGTAAAAGGCGAAATTCTCCGGTACGAAACCGATCTGCTGCTTGGCCCGTATGTCTCCCGGTTCATAACCGAGCACGCGCGCTTCTCCCGAGTCAGGACGAAGAAAGCCCATCAGAATGTGGATGCCGGTGGTCTTCCCTGCGCCATTCGGTCCCAGGAACGCGCATACCTCGCCTTGCGCCGCCTGGAAGGAAACGCTGGAGAGCGCCGTGGTCCACTCCTCGCTGAAGCGGTTGTGGAACGTCTTGCTCACCTCGCGGAATTCAATTGCCGGCGGCATCCGCGCCTCCTGAATCGGTCTTTGGCGGTGTCACGGCCGGCGTGTAATTCTTGATCCCCAGCGCATTCGCCAGGGCGAATTCGAAAGCCGGTTCATAACCGGCCGCGCTCCAGGTCACCACGCCGTTCTGATCGACTACGAAGAGTTGCGGAATGCTATCCACGCCATACAGATCGCTGGCCTTCTGGGAGTCGTCCCACAGCACCGGGAACGGCAGCTTCGCCGTGGTGGCGTACCCCTCGGCGGCGCTCTTGTCGTCGTCAATGGAAATCGCCAGAATCTCAAAATCGGAGCCCGGCTTGTGCGCCGTGCGGTAGAAGGCGCGCAACGCGGGCAGCTCCACGCGGCACGGTCCGCACCAACTCGCCCAGAAGGTGATGGCCACGCTCTTCTTGCCGCGGAAATCGGCCAGCGACACGGTGCTGCCGTCCAGGGCCTTCAGCGTAAAGGCCGGAGCCGGCTTGTGAAGAAGCGCGGTGCTTTCCGTGCCCGGGAAGAGACGGAGCTCCAACGCTTTGGCTCGCCACGAGATCCAGACGGTAAACGCCGCCAGGCATGCCAGGGCCAGCGTCATGCCGCGAGAAGATCCCGATTGCATTTCAGCACATTGTAGCTGATCCCTTCCGTCGCTAGAATACCAGTTGTGGAGATCTTGCCCGCATTCTTCTTCGGCCATGGCAACCCCATGAACGCGCTCCTGGACAATGCCTACACCCGCGCCTGGAGCCAGGCTGGCGCCCGTACGCCCCTACCCAAGGGCATTCTCTGCATCTCCGCCCACTGGTACGTCCCAGGCACCGGCGTTACCGTGAGCGCCGCGCCGCGCACCATCCACGATTTCGGAGGCTTCCCCCAAGAGCTATATCGTGTGCAATACCCCGCGCCCGGCGATCCCGCCCTCGCTCGCCGCGTTCAGGAGATGCTCGCGCCGCTCGATGTCACGCTGGATGATTCCTGGGGCCTGGACCACGGCGCATGGTCCGTGCTGAAGCACGTCTATCCGGAAGCGCGCATTCCGGTGGTGCAGTTGAGCATTGATGAATCGCGCCCGGCGTCCTTCCACTTCGAGATTGGCCGCCGCCTGGCCCCGCTGCGCGCCGAAGGCATTCTGATTGTCGGCAGCGGCAATCTGGTCCACAATCTGCACGCCTACGCCTGGGGCCGCCACGATCCGCAGCCCTACGATTGGGCGGTGCGCTTTGAGCAGGAGGCGCGCGCCATGATGTTGGCCGGTGAGTTTCAGCCGCTCCTGGCCCATGAGAAGCTCGGGCGCGACGCGTCGCTTTCCATTCCCACGCCGGACCACTACCTGCCGCTGTTGTACGTCCTGGGCGCGGCTCAGGCCGGCGAGAAGGTCGCGTTTCCCGTGGAAGGCATTGACGGCGGCTCCATTTCCATGCTCGCCGTGCAGGTGGGCTGAACGGCCGCCCGCCGCCCTAGACCAAGCCGAAGACCCACGCGGAAGCGTAGGCCAGAGCGGTTCCCATGGCGGCCCCCGCCACTACATCGCTCAGGAAGTGCATGCCTAGCAGGATCCGCGAAATGGCGATGCTCAGCGCGCAGAACATCAGCCCCGCGGCCATCTGCGGATAGGCCATGCTCAGCGGCAGCGCCACGGCGAAGGCTGTAATGGTGTGCCCCGAGGGGAAAGAGAACTGGTCCGGCGGCAGGAGCGTGGACCAGCAATGCGGCTCCAGCGCGCAGGGGCGGCGGCGTCCCGCGGCCTTCTTCACCTGAAGAAACGCCGCGATTCCCGCTCCAGCCGCCAGTCCCGCGGCGCCCACGGCGCGGAAGCGCTCGTCTCCGCCGAACAGCAGCACCACCAGGCCCAGTGCATACCAAAGCCATCCGTCGCCGCCGCGCGTAGCGCAGATCATCCACACGCGTATCCAGCGCGGCGCGCGCCAGCGGTGCACGCGGCGCATCAAACCGTGGTCGCGCCGGGTGATGTAACCCAACATACCCTGCGTTGCGCTGTGCCCGGAGGCTTGCATGCCTCAGATATATCCGGCGGTGGTTACAGGGCCGTGAACGCCAGGAAAAACATTGATGAATCGAAGTGTTTTCGGATAGTGACAAGGCGGACGCCGCATTTATTTGCGCCGAACTCCCTATTTTTCAGCGCGGCGCTGGCCTGCGCCATGGCACAATCTGAACAGTGCGGAAGGTCGATTTCATCTTCTTCGATGCGGGCGGGGGCCATCGCGCGGCCGCCAATGCGCTCCGCCAGGTGATGGAAAGCCAAGGCCGGCCGTTTGAAATCCGCCTCGTGAACCTGCAGGAGATTCTCGACTCGCTCGACGTGTTCCGTAAAGTCACCGGCCTGCGCCTTCAGGATCTCTACAACCTGATGCTTAAGAAGGGCTGGACGCTCGGCTCCGGGCAGCTTACCATCGGCATGCACTTCGTCATCCGCCTGTTCCACCGCCGCCAGGTGCGCGCGCTCGAAGCGCTGTGGCGGCGCAACCGGCCGGATCTGGTGGTGTCTCTGGTCCCGAATTTCAACCGCGCCCTGGCGGAGAGCCTGCGCCGCGCGCTGCCCCAAACGCCCTTTGTCACCATCCTCACGGACATCGCCGACTATCCTCCGCATTTCTGGCTGGAGCGCCAGGATCAATACGCCATCTGCGGATCGGACCGCGCCGTCGCGCAGGCCCGCACCATCGGCGTCCCTGAGGCCAAGACCTTTCAAGTCTCCGGCATGATTCTGAACCCGCGCTTCTATGAAGCGCCGCGTCTTTCCCCCGTGCAGCGCGAGGAGGCGCGCGCCGAACTCGGCTTCGGCCCCAAGGATCCGGTGGGCCTGCTGATGTTCGGCGGCCAGGGCGGCGCGGTCATGCTGGAGATCGTGCGGCGGCTGCCCAATCGGCCTCTGCTGGCCATCTGCGGCCACAATGACAAGCTGGCCGCCCGCCTGCGCGCCCTGGATCGCAAAGCGTCCTTGTTTGTGGAGGGCTTTACCCGCGAGGTCCCGCGCTACATGCAACTGGCTGACTATTTCATCGGCAAGCCCGGCCCCGGGAGCATCAGCGAAGCCATCTTCATGGGCTTGCCGGCCATTGTCGAGCGCAATGCCTGGACCTTGCCGCAGGAGCGCTACAACGCCGAGTGGCTGCGTGAAAACGGCGCCGGGATCGTGCTGCCCAGCTTCCGCCACATCGCCCGCGCCGTGGATGAGTTGCTCGATCCCGCGGCCTACGAGCGATTCCGCACCGCCACCCGCCGCATGAACAACCGCGCCGTCTACGAAATCCCGGATATCCTGGAACGGATCGCGCGCTCTTAGCTGTGGCGGATCACCAGCACGTCGCCGTCCTTCACAATGTACTCTTTGCCTTCCAGGCGGAGCTGTCCTTTCTCTCGCGCGCCCGCATACCCGCCCAGGTCCACCAGTGACTTCCAGTTCACCACCTCGGCGCGGATGAACTTCTTCTCGAAGTCCGAATGGATCGCGCCGGCGGCCTTCACGGCCGTGCTGTGCGCCGGAATGGTCCAGGCGCGCACTTCATCTTCGCCGGCCGTCAGGAAGCTCATCAGCCCCAGCAGCGCGTAAGTCGCGGTGATGAGCCGTTCCAGCCCCGATTCGGAGAGTCCGTAGCTCGCCAGGTAGTCGCGCTGCTCGGCTGCGCTCAGCTCCGCCAGTTCGGCCTCGATCTTGCCGCAAATCGCGGAGCAGGCGACGCTCTTCCGCCCCGCCAGCGCCCCTTCGCGGTACTCGCGCTCCCGCTCGTGGAGCTTCTGCGCTTCTTCCTCGCCCAGGTTCAACACGTAGAGCATCGGTTTGCGCGAGAGAAACTGGAAGCCGCGGATACGCTTCTCCTCCTCGGCGTCCAGCTCGAGCTGGCGCAGAGGCTGATTGTCAGACAGCAGCGTCATGCAACGCTGGAGCAGATCGTATTCATGGTCCAGATCCGGGCTCTTGATCTTCTTGCGGTCCTTTTCCAGGCGCTCCAGGCGTTTCTCCACCACCACCAGGTCGCTTAGAATCAGCTCGGTCTCCACGTCTTCCAGGTCGCGTTTGGGGTCCACCGAGCCCTTTTCGTGCGGAATGGTCTCGTCTCCGAAAAGCCGCAGCACCTGGGCGAAGGCGTCCACTACCCGCAGGCTCGCCAGGTAGCCGGGGTCGCGCAGGTTCTCTTTCGAAATGGCCGGCATGTCCACGTATTCCACCGTGGCGTGCGTGAGTTTCTGCGGCTCAAACAGGCGCGCAAGCTCGTCCAGACGCGCGTCCGGCACCTTGGCGACGCCCATGCGCGCGGCCGTGGAGCCAATGCGCGTGTCCTGGGTGACGCCCGTAAGGATGGTGAACAGAGAAGTCTTGCCTACCATGGGCAGGCCGATAATCGCAGTTTTCATAGGAAAGGCTACAGGGGAACTTCCACTTGGCTAAGAATGTCTTCGATAATGCGCTCGGCCAAGTCCGCCCGTCGCGGTACAAGCGCCGTGCGCGTATTGATCACTACGCGGTGCGCGAATATCGGCGCGGCCAGGCGCTTCACATCGTCGGGAATCGCATAGTCCCGTCCTGCCGCCAGCGCCATGGCCTGTGTGGCGCGGAACAGGGCCTGCGCGCCGCGCGGGCTCACGCCCAGCGCCAGCGCTTCGTGGTGGCGCGTCTTCTCCACGATGGCAAGCATGTAATCCACCAGCGACTCGTCCACCGTCACCCCGCGCACGGATTCCTGGAGCCGTAGTACATCCTCGCCCACCAGGCTCGATGCGCCCGGCTCTTTCGGAACAGCGTTGACGCTCCGCACAATCTGCCGTTCGCTGGCGGCGTCCGGATAGCCCACCCGCAGCCGCATCAGGAAGCGGTCGAGCTGCGATTCCGGCAGCGGGTACGTGCCATGGTGCTCCACCGGGTTCTGAGTCGCAATCACCATGAACGGGCGCGGCAGGGAATAAGAGCGGCCGTCGATGGTCACCTGGCTCTCGTTCATCGCCTCCAGAAGAGCCGATTGCGTCTTCGGCGTCGTGCGGTTAATCTCGTCCGCCAGCAGGAAATTGCTGAATATCGGGCCGGGCTTAAACTCAAAGGCCTCCGAGCGGACATTGTAGATGGTGACGCCGAGGACATCGCTCGGCAGCATGTCGCTGGTGAATTGCAGCCGGTGGAACCGGCAGGAGACCGCCCGCGCCAGGGCATGCGCCAGCGTCGTCTTGCCCACCCCCGGCACGTCCTCAATCAGCAGGTGTCCGCGCGCCAGCAGGCACACCAGGGATAGCCGCACGACTTCAGGTTTGCCGCGAATCGCCGCGCCGAGGTGCGCCTCCAGTTCAGCCAATTTGTGGGTGATTTCAGGCGTCCCAACCGGCGCGGCCACCATGGGTTGCCGCTCGGACATTACAGCTTCATGATACTAGAGTTCCACTCGGGAAGCGCTCTGGAACGCGCTTCCCGTTCTGAAATCACCCGCGATCCCGCCGAACTCCTAATTGCAGACCACCACAATGCAGTTCGTCGTATTCGTATTGCCGTGGCTGTCCTTCACCTTGGCGGTGAACACCCACGTGCCGGCCTTCCCCGGTGTGCCGGAGACGGTTCCGGTCTGCGAATCCAGACTCATGCCATCCGGCAGGTATCCGTTGGATACCGAGTAGCTGTAGCCTCCGTAGCCGCCCGTCGCCTGGAGCGTGCCGGAATAGTAATGCCCGGTCTTGCCCTTGTCCTGGCCGCAGCCGCCCGGCCCTATATTCAGCGGCGCCGCGCACACCTTGATGGTGCACGTCGCCGTGTCCGTGTTCCCGTTCTTATCCGTGACCTTCGTGGTGAAAGTGTAAGTCCCCTCGGTGGTCGGCGTCCCGGAAATTATCCCCGTGCTTCCGTTCAGCGAGAGCCCCGGAGGCAGCGCCCCGGAAGAGACCGAATAGGCGAATGGCGCTGTCCCACCGTACACGGACAAGGTCTCGGAGTATGCCGTCCCGATGTAGGCGATGGCATTAGTCCCGCAAGCGCCGCATTCCAGATCGATCTGCGCGCCCACAATCTTGATCGTGCAGGTCGCCGTATCCGAGCTTCCGGAGTGATCCACCACCTTCGAGGTAAACGTATAGGTCCCCGGCGTGGTGGGCGTCCCGCTGATGACGCCTGTCGAGGAGTTGATCGTCAGTCCCGGCGGCAGAGAGCCGGAGCTAATCGAGAAGGTGAAAGGCGAAACTCCGCCCGTCACAGAGAGCGTGGAGGAATACGATTTCCCCACGGTCCCATTGCCGGTGCTGCCGCCATACCAGCCGGAGTTGCCGCAGGAGCCGCACTCCAGGTCAACCGGCGCGCCCGTCACAACAATGGTGCACGTGGCGGTGTCCGAAGCGCCATTCTTGTCCACCACCTTCCCGGTAAAGGTATAGGTTCCGGCCGTGGTGGGCTTCCCGCTGATTACACCCGTGGAGGCCGCCAGCGTCAAGCCCGGCGGCAGGGAGCCGGTTACGATTGAGTACGTGAACGTGTCATTCCAGCTTCCGCCGCTCACCGTGAATTGCGAGGAGTAGGAAACCCCGACCGTGGCTTTGCCGGAACTGCCGCACGAGCCGCAATCCAGATCCAGGGACGTCCCGGTGACTTTGATGGTGCAGGTCGCCGTATCCGAGTTCCCAGCGCCGTCCACCACCTTGGCCGTGAACGTGTACGTGCCGGATGAACTCGGCGTGCCCGAGACCTTGCCCGTTGTGGTATTCAAGGTCAAGCCCGGGGGCAGAGAGCCGGACACGATCGAATACGTGAACGGCGCTACCCCGCCCGTAACCGAAAGCGTAGCCGAGTAGGAAGCGCCCACGGTCGTATAACCCGAGGAGCCGCACGCGCCGCAATCGAGATCGAGCGGTGGCGCGGTCACCTGGAGCGTGCAGCTTTGCGTGTCGGTTTGCCCGTTGGCGTCAACCACTTTCGACGTGAACGAGTAAGTCCCCGCCGTGGTGGGCGTTCCCGAAATCACGCCGGTTGTGGTGTTTAGCGTCAGCCCCGGAGGCAGAGAGCCCAAAATAATGGAGAACGTGTATGAGCCGCTGCCATTGACCACCGTCAGTGTTCCCGAGTATGCCACGCCCACCGTCGCCTTGCTCGTGTTCCCGCAAGACCCGCATTGCAGGTCGATCGGCAGTCCTACCACCACAATGGTGCAAACCTGCGTATCGGTTTGGCCGTTGGCGTCCACCACCTTCGACGTGAATGTGTAGCTCCCCGCCGTGGTGGGCGTTCCCGAAATCACGCCGGTCGTGGTGTTCAGCGTCAGGCCCGGAGGCAGAGAGCCCGCCTGGATCGAAAACGTGTAAGGCGCCTGCCCGTTCACCACGGCCAGCGTCGCGCTGTACTTCGTTCCCACCGTGGCGCTGCCGCCGCCGCAGCTACCGCATTGCAGGTCGATCACCGCCGTCACCACAATCTGGCAGCTCCCAACCTTGAAGCTCACCGAAGCCAGAAGCACCGTGCCGGACTTCGCCATGATGCTGATGTACTTATAGTTCGGGTAGCTCGGAATGGGGAACGCTTTGTTATCCGCCGTCAGCCCGCTCGCCAGAAGAGTTCCCAGGGAGCCCAGCGTGTTCGATCCGTAAATGTTGTAGGATTCGCCGCAGCTCACGCTGTTGACTGTCATCTGCGCGTTGGTCGCGCCCGCGATGATCGCCTGCGTGATGTCCAGTTGCACGAAGTGAGTCGTATCGATCTCATTGCCCGACGCCCCATTCACTCCCAGCCCATACTCATCGCCGGTCACCACTTGCGCATAAAGGTTGGCTGCCGCTCCGGACACGTTGTAGGCGTGCGCCGTGATAGTGATTCCGCCTTGCGTATACGGTTCCGAGGCGCCTAGGTTCCCGGTCGGAGAGATGAAGCTCCAGGTGTTGGTCACGGTGGTGGCGCAGGACCCCGTGCAGGTGGAGAGAGCCGTCGCGCCGGTCGAATCGATAACCTGGATGGTGAACCCGAACGTTCCAGCCGTGGTTGGCGTACCGGTGATCGCCCCGGTTGTGAGGTTGAGCGTCAGGCCGGCCGGCAGCGCGCCCAGGGCCACCGAATACTTATACGGCGGAACGCCTCCGGTAACCGGCACGCTGGAAGAGTAAGCCACGCCCACTTGCGCTGTCCCGCTGGGGCAGAGCACGGTTGGCGGCGTAGGTGGCGTCGCTACCGTCACCGAGCAATTCACGGTGCCCTTATTTCCCGCCGAGTCTGTCACAGTGACCGTGTAGTTGTACGTGCCGCTGGCTGTCGGCGTGCCGGAGATGGTCCCGGTTGTAGACATGGTCAGCCCCGGAGGCAGACCGGTCGCCGAGAAGGTATAAGGACCGCCGGCGCCGCCCGTGCCCGTCATGGCCACCGGCGTAATCGCCACGCCCTGAACGGCAACCAGAAGAGCGCAAACGCCGGTTCCGTTCGTTACGGACACAGGCGGCTGCACCGTCACGGAGCAATTCACCGTGCCTTGGTTACCCGCCGAATCGG
>DATKOS010000367.1:0-6677 GCA_035524535.1 Bryobacteraceae bacterium | reverse complement strand
TGGAGGTTTTATGAAGTTCCACAACTTGGTTGCCGCCACCGCGAGTGTGGCGCTCCTTGCTGTTGCTTCGTTCGCTCAGACTGCCAAGATCGAAGGCGACGTTATCGGCTACGACGGTAAGCCGTTCGCCGGCGCGTTGGTCAGGCTGCATCGGACGGACATCATCCAAGACCCCCCTGTGGCCAAGACCGATAAGAAGGGCCATTTCACCTATATGGGCTTGGCGCCGGGCGGCGCGTATACCGTCACCATCGAGGTTGACGGCAAGGCGATTACCACGCAGAATGCGCGGGCCTCGCTCAATGAGCAGGAGCCTCTCCGCTTCGATCTGGCCAAGCTCAAGGTCCAGCAGGAACAGGCGGCCAAGGTCATTAGCGACGCGATCGCCAACGGCGGCCAGGTCACGGCCGAAATGGAGCGCGGCATGTCGTCCGAGCAGAAGGATGCCATCGAGCAGAAGATGAAGGCCGATGCCGCCGCCATCAAGAAGCGCAAGGATTTGAATGACGCCTACTCCGCGGGCGTCACCGCCATGGACCAGAAACACTGGGCCGACGCCATCACGGGCTTCGAGAAGGCCTCTGAAATCGACCCCAAGCAGATCGCCATCTGGGCGAATCTGGCGGATTGCTACCTGGCGGATTCGGCCAGCAAGACCGGCGCCGACAAGGACGCGGAAGTCCAGAAGGGCATGGACGCCTACGGCAAGGCCATCGAGTTGAAGCCCGACGACGCCACCCTCCACAACAACTACGGCAATGCTCTCGCCAAGATCGGGAAGAACACCGACGCCATGGCGGAAATGAACAAGGCCGCGGAACTCGATCCTCCCGGCGCCGGCAAGTACTTCTATAACCTGGGCGCCATTCTGGTGAATACCGGCAAGTCGGATGCCGCCGTCGCGGCTTTCCAGAAGTCCATCGCCGCCGATCCCAACTACGCCGACTCTTACTACCAGTACGGCGTTTCCTTGATGTCCCAGGCCAAGATCGGCGATGACGGCAAGGTTACTCCCGCGCCGGGCACCGTCGAAGCCTTCCAGAAGTGCTTGAGCTTCGGCGACAAGTGTACCCACGCCCAGGAGTGCAAGGACTCCATCACCGCCCTGACCGGCTCCGTGGATACCAAGTACACGGACCCCAACGCCAAGGCGCCAACCCCTAAGAAGAAGAAGTAGCAGACTGGAGAGATACGGGGCGGAAGCCTGGCGCTTTCGCCCCGACCCCATGTACCGGGCCATCCTCGATTTTCTTGCCTACCTCGCGATCTTCCTGCTCCTGAGATCGATTTTTCGCAGTTCCATGACATCCCGGCGGCGCCCACCCGCCGCGCCGCCGCGAGATCCGGTTCAACCTGGCGGGGAACTCAAGAAAGACCCCGTCTGCGGCACCTACGTGTCCGTGGCCGCCAGCTACACCCTCAACGTCAACGGGCAAACGTTACATTTCTGTTCCAAGGAATGCCGCGACCGCTACCCCGGATAGCGCCGCTCCCCAGTCCCTGCCTCTCCCTCAATAAGCTCTCCCGCGCGCTCGGCTAGCAGCGCCGCCGCCCGGCAGTCAAGCCTCTCACGGGCTATTCTTCAGGGCCGCGCGCCATCCTCCGCGCCGAAAGGAACGCCACCGGACATCCACGGTATCGGCCGCCTGCAATCTCCGGTGGAAAACCCGCGAAAGTTTGAGCGAAACTCCGTTCTCACTCGTCTTATAGATAAGGACGGAAGATAAATGACTACGACGCAATCGCGATTGTCGTTGCCGGAATTGCGCCGGAGAACCGATCGTGAACTCATCATTTTGGCGGGGCGCGCTATTGAGCGCTCCTTGCATTGCGTAAACACCGGAGCGTACGCCGAAGCGCACGCGGCCTTCCTGCAAGCCGAACTCCTGGTGCGGCTCGCGAATGGCTCGCGCAAATCCGACGTGGAGGCCCGCGTGGAACACATGCGCGCCATCCTCAACAGGCGCGAACCCGCGTTCCGCGCGTGCCAGGCATCCTGTTAACAAACCGTTGCGCGGCGGGCGGCCGCCGCTTTGTTTTTTCCGGCGGCGGCCGCCACATGCCAGAATAGTGTCTTGTGCCGACCCGCCTCTATTGGGCTATGGGCGCCTACGCCCTGTTCGCGCTGCTTGCGTACCTCACCCTCGACGGCGTGTTCCTTTACGGCGTGCTGATTCTCATGGCCGGGCTGGCTGCCAAGACCGTGATTGCCTACAAGGCCGGCTGGTAGCCTCGCGCGTTCCAATTTGAAACGCAATCTTGTTCCACCTGGAACATGGTTTCATTTTGAAACATCCTCGCGCATGATTTCTTCATGAAAATAAGGCATTTATCTCCCAAAACCTGATGGTCTTCCGTATGCATTTCCTCCCTGTGCGGAGGACAGGAAATGCAAGCCCAGCTTCAAGATCGTGAACGGAATGAATCCACTCGGGAATTGCGCGACCGGACGGTCATCGAGAATCTGCCCCTGGTAAGGGCCATCGCCATACGCGTGCACGAGAACCTGCCGCTATACGTGGAGCTGG
Source organism: Bryobacteraceae bacterium (assembly GCA_035524535.1). Classification (GTDB taxonomy): domain Bacteria; phylum Acidobacteriota; class Terriglobia; order Bryobacterales; family Bryobacteraceae; genus BOG-224. Next base: position 4,149 of record DATKOS010000367.1, on the reverse strand, counting down.
ACGATCTGGTTCACGCCGGCGTTCTGGGCCTCTTCGACGCGGTTGAGAAGTACGACGCCGCCAAGAACGTTTCCTTCCAGGCCTACGCCAAGCACCGCATCAAGGGAGCCATGCTCGATAGCCTGCGCCAGCTCGACTGGGCCTCGCGCGACCTCCGCAAGCACCAGCGCAACGCCGAAGAGGCCACTCGGGAGCTCGCCGTCCGCTTCGGACGCGCCCCCGGAGCCGATGAGGTGGCGAAAGAGATGGGCATCTCCGTGGACCGCTGGCGCCGCATCTCCATGGAACTGAGCAAAGTGGGACTAGTGCAGCCGACTAACTCGCGCGATTCCGAGCGCGAGCGCGACAGCATCGCCGAGTTTCCCGCTACCCCGGAGCTGCGTCCCGACAGCATGTGCGAGCAGCGGCAGCTACGCAGCACGCTCGGCCGCGCCATGGCGGTGCTGCCCGCCCGCTACCAGAAGGTCGTGCATCTTTACTACGTCGGCGATCTGACCATGAAGGAAATCGGCGACGTCCTCGGGGTGAATGAAAGCCGCGTTTCCCAGATTCACAAGAGCGCGCTGCGCCGCATGGCCGCCGCCCTGGAATCCGAGGGGATCCACTCCGCCAACGCGCTCTGAGGCCGCCGGCCGCTGAACCCGCCGCCGGGGCTCGAGCTTTACTTGCCTCGCCGGGTGATCGAGATGCCCAGTTCCTTCAACTGCCTTTCCGGAACCGGCGCCGGCGCGTCGCACATCAGGTCCGTACCGCGCGCCGTTTTGGGGAACGGAATCACGTCTCGAATGGACGATTCGCCTGCCAGAATCATCACCAGCCGGTCCAGGCCCAGCGCGATGCCGCCGTGCGGGGGCGCGCCATATTCGAGCGCCTCCAGCAGGAAGAAGAAGCGCCGCTTGGCCTCCTCATCGCTCATGCCCAGCGCCGAGAACACCTTGGCCTGCACATCGCGCCGGTGAATACGGATCGACCCCGAGCCCAACTCCGTCCCGTTCAGCACCACGTCATAGGACTTGGCGCGGCAATGCGCCGGATCGGCCGTGAGCTTCTCCAGATCCTCGTCGTGCACCGACGTAAACGGATGGTGAGCCGCGTTCCAGCGGTTCTCCTCCTCGTCCCATTCGAACATCGGGAAATCCAGAACCCAGAGGAACTTGAAGGTCTTCGGGTCCAGCAGCTTGTGCCGGTCATTGAACTTCTGCGCGAGGTAGAGCCGCAACTGCCCGCACGCCTGGTAGACGGTGTTTTCGGGGCGCTGGCCTTTGGGCTTTCCCGCCCAGGCGGCCAGGATGAGCAGATCGTTTTCCGAAGCTCCGCAGCGTTCCCGGATTTTCGCCATCTGCTCCGGGTAATTGCGGTCGAGGCGCCTCGTGTCGTCATAGATCTTCAATCCGCGCTCGGAACCGAACGCCGTGAACTCCTCGCGCTCCTTGCGGCTGGCCGAACCGGTGTTCGGAATGTGGATGGCCACCAGCGGCAGGCTGGCCGCGTCCGGATCGGCCGCGGCGAGGTCCGGCAGCAGATCTTCCACCGAATGCATCCGCGGCACGCGCAGGTCCGGCTTGTCGCTGCCGTAGCCGCGCATCGCCTCGGCGTAGGTCAAGCGCGGGAAGGGCGTCGCCACCTTGTGCCCCGCCACTTCGCACAGCTTCACCAGAAGCGGCTCGATCACCTCGAAGATGCGCTCCTGCTGCGGAAACGCCATCTCCAGGTCGATCTGCGTGAACTCCGGCTGCCGGTCCGCCCGCAAATCTTCATCGCGGAAACAGCGCACAATCTGGAAATATTTCTCATACCCGCCGATCATCAGCAGTTGCTTGAAAATCTGCGGCGATTGCGGCAGCGCGTAAAACGAGCCCGGCTGCACCCGGCTCGGCACCAGATAGTCCCGCGCGCCTTCCGGCGTCGAGCGCGTCATGAACGGCGTTTCGATTTCCAGGAACCCCTGCCCGTGCAGGTACTGGCGCGTCTCGTAAGCGATTTCCGAACGCAGGACAATGTTGCGATGCATCCGCGCCCGCCGCAGGTCCACGTAGCGGTACTTCAGCCGCGCGTCCTCCGATACGTCCACTTCGTCTTCCATCGGGAATGGAGGCGTGCGCGATTCGTTCAGGATCAGCACCCGCGACGCCACCACTTCCACCTCGCCGGTGGCCAGGTTCGGGTTCACCGCGCCTTCTCCGCGCAGCGCCACCTCGCCTTCCACCGCGATCACGTACTCCGGCCGCACCTCCTCGGCGCGCTGATGCACGCCCGGCTCCACATCGGCGTGGAATACCGTTTGCGCCATGCCGAAACGGTCGCGCAAGTCCACGAAAATCACGCCGCCGTGGTCGCGCCGCCGGTGGACCCATCCCATCAGCACAACCTTCTTGCCCGCATCCGCCGCGCGCAGTTCTCCGCAATAATGCGTGCGCCTGAGTTCGCCGAGAAAATCCAGTGCAACCGAAGTTTCCATATCGATATCGTCTTTGTCGGGTTAGTTGGGCCGCGGAACAGCCTGCCCCGGAGCCTGGCCCGCGTTTGCAATCTTCGCGGCAATTTCTTCCACGGTAAGCGGCTCCTGCTCACCCGTAGCCATGTTCTTCAAGGCGTAGCGCCCCGCCGCCATCTCATTCTCGCCGGCAATCAGCGTGAAGCGCGCTTCCATCTTATTGGCCATTTCCAGCAGGCGCTTCAACTTGCCTTCGCCCACCTCCACGCTGAGCCCGGCCTGCCGGAACCGCCGCGCCAGCAGCGCCGCTTGCCGCACCGCCGCCTCGCCCATCGGCGCAATCAGCAGATCCAGCCGCGCCGCGGGCTGGCTCTCCTCCACGCTCATCACCAGGCGGTCTTCGCCGATCGAAAATCCGATCCCCGGCGCCGCCACTTTCGATCCCAGCGATTCCGCCAGGCCGTCGTACCGCCCGCCGCCCAGCACCGAGTTCTGCGCACCCAGCGCGCCGTGCGTCACCTCGAACGTGGTGCGCATGTAGTAATCGAGACCTCGCACCAGCCGCGGAACCACTTCATACCGGATCCCCCGGCCGTCCAGCGATGCCCGCACGGCCTCGAAATGCGCCCGGCACTCGTCGCACAGATGATCCACGATCGCCGGCAGCTTGTCAATCAACGGCTGGTCCGCTTCCACTTTGCAGTCGAGCACCCGCAGCGGGTTCGTCTGCGAGCGCCGCTGGCAATCCCCGCAAAGCTGCGGCGCTACTCCGGCGAGTTCCTCGCGCAGCCGTTCGATGTACGCCGGCCGGCAGTGCTGGTCGCCCACCGAGTTGATGAGCAGCTTATAACCCGTAAGTCCCGCGCGATCGAGCAGTTCGAGAACCATCTCGATCACCTCGGCGTCCACTTCCGGCGAAACCGAGCCGATCGCCTCCGCGCCGATCTGGAAAAACTGCCGGTAGCGCCCTTTTTGCGGCCGCTCGCGCCGGAACATCGGACCCATGTAGTAGAGCTTCTGCACGCCGGGCCGCTGGTCCAGGCGGTGCTCGATATACGCGCGAATCACCGACGCCGTGTTCTCCGGCCGCAGCGTCAGCGAACTGCCGTCGCGGTCCTCGAACGTGTACATTTCCTTGGTGACAATGTCGGTCTCCGCCCCCACGCCGCGGGCGAAAAGCTGGGTCTCTTCGAGGATCGGCGTACGGATTTCGTGGTAGTTGTACCCGCGAAAAACGGCGCGCGCGGCCGCCTCCACCCGGTTCCAAACGGCTGTCGACGGAGGCAGTAAGTCCCTGGTTCCTTTTACGGCTTTGATCAAGGCGGAAGTTCTATCGTAGCATGGCCTTACCAACACCCAACCTACACCTTGGGGCAGGCCGGATGCTCATCCGAGAATTACCCCGCAACCTGCCCGAGCCCACACCACACCCACCCCGTCCCAAGGCGCAAGCCCCACCTGACCGCCCAACCGCCCTAATCCCTAATCCCCAATCCGCCGATATCCCTACCAAATGCCCGCCGCCCATTCCCCATCGCCCAAGCCCCGCCTCGCAGCCGCCATCCTAACCTTCCTCCTGACCGCGCCAATCCCCGCGCAAAACCCTCCGCCTGGGCCACCTGCCCCGCCAGAGCCGCCCCAGCCCGCCACCCCGCCCTCCGCCCCAACCGCCGCCCGCACCAAAACGCAAAACGCCATCGAAAAGCAACGCACCG
>DATKOS010000366.1:0-2313 GCA_035524535.1 Bryobacteraceae bacterium | reverse complement strand
GACGATGTGGTGAACGCCCGCAAGCTGATCGACGCCGGCGCCGCCGCAGTGATGCCGCTGGCCGCGCCCATCGGTTCCGGCCTGGGCGTGCAGAACGTGGCCAACCTGCGCATCCTGCGCGAGATGATCACCGCCGTGCCGATGATCGTGGATGCCGGCGTGGGCACCGCTTCCGACGCCGCCATCGCCATGGAACTCGGCGCCGACGGCGTGCTCATGAACACCGCTATCGCCGCCGCCGAAGATGCCGAAAGCATGGCTAAAGCGATGCGCTTGGCTGTCGAAGCCGGCCGCCTGGCCTACCTCGCCGGACGCATGCCCAAAAAACTTTACGCCAGCGCCAGCAGCCCGCTAGCCGGGGTCGTAGGCGCGTGAAGCACGCCTGCCAGCCCCCAGCCCCCGACACCCAACACCCATTCCGCCCGTGTTACACTCCGTTTTCAAACGGGAGCTTTTTCTGTGAAGATTTACGAAGGCAAGGACATCCGGAACGTTGGTGTGGTGGGCCACGGCGATTCCGGCAAGACCACGCTCACCGCGGGCCTGCTCTTCACCGCCGGAGCCACCAGCAGGTTGTTGCGGGTGGACGAAGGCAACACCATCACGGATTTCGATGAGGAAGAGGTCCAGCGCAAGGTGACCATTTCCACTGCCCTGGCCGTGGCTGAGTGGAAAAAAACCAAGGTCAACATCATCGACACTCCCGGCTACAACATATTTATTAATGAGACGCGCGGCGTGCTGGTGGCCGCCGATGCCTCGCTGGTGGTAGTCGACGGTGTGGCCGGCGTGGAAGTGCAGACCGAGAAGGTCTGGAATTATTCGGCCGACTACAGACTGCCCCGCGCGGTGGTCATCAATAAACTTGACCGCGAGCGTTCGTCCTTCGAACGCGCCCTCGCCAGCGTGCAAGAGGCTTTCGGCCGCACCGCCATTCCCATCCAAATCCCCATCGGCGCCGAACGCGAATTCAAGGGCGTTGTCGATCTGGTCCGCATGAAGGCCTACACCTACACGCCGGACGGCGACGGCAAAGGCAAGGAAGGCGAGATTCCCGCCGAGCTCGCCGAGGCGGCGCAGACTGCGCACGAAGCCCTGGTTGAACTGGTCGCCGAAGGCAACGACGCCCTCCTCGAAGAGTTTTTCGAGAAGGGCACGTTGCCTGCCGAGCATATCCTCGATGGCCTGCAGGCCGGTACCAAAGAGATGCGGCTCTTCCCCGTGCTTTGCTGCTCGGCCCTGCACAATATCGGCACGGACCTGATCTTCAACTTCATCGTCGAAAACCTGCCCGCGCCCACCGAACGCGAAGTCACCGCGAAGACCAACGCCGACGAAAGCCAGCGCAAGGTTGCCGATGCCGGGCCCTGTTCGGCATTTGTCTTCAAGACCACCGCGGATCCCTTCGCTGGCCGTATCACATATTTCAAGATCTACTCCGGCGTGCTGAAGAACGACGCCAACCTGGTCAACAGCCAGCGCGGCACCGCCGAGCGCCTTTCGCACATCGGCGTGCCGTTCGGCAAAACGATCAATCCCGTCACGGAATTGCACGCGGGCGATATCGGCGCGGTAGCCAAACTGAAAGAAACCCTCACCGGCGATACGCTGGCCGAGAAGGGCATCGCCTTCGTGTATCCGCCGGTCCAACTTCCCGAGCCGTCCATCGCCTTCGCCATCGAGGCCAAGTCCCGCCAGGATGAGGACCGCATGGGCCACGCCGTCCATCGCATCCTCGAAGAGGACCAGTCGCTGCGCTTCTACCGCGATCCGCAGACCAAAGAGTTTCTGCTAGGCGGTAGCGGCCAGCAACACGTCGAAGTGGTCGTCAGCCGCCTGAAGAAGCGCTATGGCGTGGATGTCACCCTGAAGGCGCCGAAAATCCCCTACCGCGAGACGATCCGCGGACACGCCGACGTGCAGGGCCGGCACAAGAAGCAGACCGGCGGCCACGGCCAGTTCGGCGATTGCTGGATCAAGATGGATCCGCTGCCGCGCGGCGCGAAGTTCGAGTTCGTCAATGAAATCTTTGGCGGCTCGATTCCTAAGAACTATATCCCGGCGGTCGAAAAAGGCATCCTGGAGGCGGCCCAGAACGGCTTCCTGGCGGGTTATCCCATGGTGGACTTCCGCGTCGTGCTTTACGACGGCTCCTACCACGATGTGGATTCTTCGGAGCTTTCCTTCAAGCTGGCGGCGCGCAAAGCCTTCAAGAATGCGATGCAGGAAGCCAAGCCCGCGCTGCTTGAGCCGATCATGAACGTCGAAATTCAGGCGCCGGTCGAGTACGCCGGCGACCTGATGGGCGACCTG
>DATKOS010000365.1:0-2351 GCA_035524535.1 Bryobacteraceae bacterium | reverse complement strand
TTCGCCCAGTTCGGACACATGGGCCGCACGCTTCACTGGCGCATCGCTTGGACGTGGCTCGTCGCGATGCTCACGTCGAGGCTCCTGATTCTTGGGTTGCTCAAGGGGCGGATCTGGCGGAAGAACGCTGCGGTGTGATGGTCGCACAGGCGCATGGGTGCGGGGCGCTGTCCGTCCATTTCGTAGTTGATCTGGTAGAGTGCGGGTCTCAGACATAGCGAACAGTTCACGCTGCCTTGGCGCCGACTGGCGGCTTCAGTTTCTTCAGCTTCTCGATGTGGCGCTTCCGCGCTTCCTGTACCCATTGGTCGAGAATGGCATGCCCGAGCTTCATGTTGCCACGACCAATGCGGGCCACGTCCTCGGGATCGACTTGATATTCGCCATGGCTGAGCGCGACAGGGACGCGGCCATGATCCGGCGCCGTGCCGACGCCACCGGCCTTGTACTTGTCGATGCCGCCGCCGCGGGCGCCCTTGTTCACCTGCTGGGCGCCGAGGTCGCTCATCATGCCGCTTAGGCCGCCGAGGTCGCCCGTGAAGCCGCCAGAAACCGAGAAGTCGCTGCTACCGCCGAGGCCGCCGATGAAGCTGGTGCCGCTCTCGTTGCCCATGCCGGTGTTCATCGCACCGCCGCCAGAGTCCCATCCGCCGTTCGATTGCAGCGCCATGCCGGTATAGAGGCCCGCGCCTGACCCGCCGCCCGGAGAGGCGCTATTGCCGGTCTGACCTTCCGTCGTTGCGTTCTGGTTCCAGCCGGAGGAATCGAAATTGGCCGCCGTTGTCGGCGCTGTCGCCGGCGTACCAGTGAACGGCTGCACGCCAGAACCACTCGTTTGGCTCTGGGCCAGAGAGTTGCCGGTGCCAGAGACATCCGAGTTGAACGGGTTGAGGTCATGCCCCAGCCCCATCGAGCCCTTGCCTTGCTGTGTCTTGAAGCCGGAGGACTCGGCCATTTGCTGATCGTTGGGCCCTGCGGGCGGGGCACCCGAGGAGAAGCGATCACTCAAAAAGTTCCGCGCCGCGTTATAGGCGCGCTCGCCGAACGTGGTGCCGGTCGGGTTCCACCAATGCTCCTGATTGGTGTTCGCCTGATCGCCGCCGTGGGTGACGTCGTTGTAAATGCCCTTGGCGACGCCGAGCCCGATACCGCCACCGAACGGAAGCACCGAGCCGGCGCCCTGAATGCCTAGGTTGCCCCAGTTCTGGCCTGTCATACCGCCCGGGCTGCCGCCTGACATGCTCGAGGCGCCGACGTCGCCGGAAGCTCCGCCGCCTGCGCGCCGGTGGATCGAGCCGCCATCCCGATAGACGCCGTCCGTCTCGTCCTTGGTGAAGTCCATCTGCGGAGCGTTGGACTGGCGCGGCATGGGTGCGCGCGCTTCGCTCGGGCCGCGGCTGCGCGAGCGATCCATCCTGATACCCCATGGGCCGGACTCGAGGATCTTGTCCATGACGTTGGCGCCGGCGAGGGAGTTGCCCTCGCCAAGCCCGGCGATCACGTCGGCCGGGATGATGTAGGCGCCCGAAGGTGCCGTGGTCGTCAGCTTGTCCGCGCGGCCGGGCGTGCGACCGTGAAGGAAGCCGGACTCGCTGCCGCGCTCCTCGGAGCGCGTCCACCATGGATCGGCCATCGACAGGGACATGCCGCCGCCCATGTCGCGGTGCACGATGCCGCCGCGCTTGACGCCCTGCGTGGGTGGCATGACCTCTAGGCCGGGTGTCTGGTCCTGCTGCTGTTGCTGCTGGGGAGGCTGCGCCTGTCGGTCCTGCCCCATGCGCCGGGCCATGAGAAGCCGGTTGGCCATCTGTCCGCGCGGGCTGTTTCCGTACTGGACCGCCATTTCCTGCAATTTTTCGGTGGGGATCTGGCTGTACGCCTGCCGCATCTGGCGCTGCATCGGGTCCAGAAGGGCGCCCGGAACCATGTTGACCGGGATGTTGCCGCCGCCATCCCGCGAGACGATGCCGCCGTTGGCGCGGCGATACTTGTCCGCATTGTGGAGTGCGATCGCGACGATCTGCTCGTGGGAGCGAGGACGCGAACCGTGATGCGTCAACTCATCAATGTTCTCGGAGATTACCTTGCGGCTCGAGCCCGGTTTAAGCGGCATGAAGCTCTCCGTTGCGGATCAGGCGCACCGCCCTCTCCTTCGTGACGCGGATGCCATAAAGAGGATTCCTAAGCCTTTCCGCGCAAAACTGCGAGAGGTGACGGCGCTGGGCGCGGGTCATGTTCGCTTTGCGCTCGTTGAGAAGGAAGGCGTACTCGATCCGGTGGGCAAGAAGTTCCTCATTGAAGCGGAACTGCTCAGACTCGATGTAGCGCCGCCACCAGCCATCCGGGTCGTC
>DATKOS010000364.1:0-8856 GCA_035524535.1 Bryobacteraceae bacterium | reverse complement strand
GGCGTTTGGTACGCGCCGGTACGCCTCTGCCTCTACACATCGGTTTATGAATGAGAATTAACGCCGGGTTGGCGCGACTTCCCGGCGTGGCGCGGTCTTGATCGGTTGAGCGCCGGTGAGGCGAAAGGAAACGCATAGGAGGATGAACATGAAACGACTGGCTATGGCGATATTGGCGGTTTCCGTGCTGGCTGCGGGCGCCTCCGCCCAGAGCAGCAAAGTGGGCCAGCGCGCGAGGAACCAGCAGCGGCGCGTAGCCCAGGGAGTCAAGTCCGGGCAGTTGACCGCCGGGGAGACGGCCAAGGTGGAAAAGAACGAGGCCGCCATCAACAAAGAGGTCCGCACGGACCGCGCGGCCAATGACGGCAAGCTGACTGCCCGGGAGAAGAGGCAGGTCAACCGGCAGCAGAACCGCGAAAGCAAGCAGATCTACAGCGACAAGCACAACGCGGCGGCGCAAAAGAGCGGCGACACGGAAGTGGGAGCGCGGCGCGAGAACCAACAGGACCGCATCGCCAACGGCATCGCGTCCGGCAAGATGTCCGCCGGGCAGACGGCCAAAGTGGAGAAAGCCGAATCCGGAATCAACCAGGAAGTCCGCTCCGACCGCGCGGCCAACGGCGGCAAGCTTACGCCGGCCGAGAAGGCGCAGGTCAATTCGCAGCTAAACCAGACCAGCCAGCAAATCTACAACGACAAGCACTGAGCGGCCGGGCCGAGCGGCGGAGAAAACCGTAAGCGATGGCGCCGGCGGATTCGCGTCCCCCGGCGCCCGCTTGCCTGTTACAGCGCCGCCTCGCCGCGCGCGTCGTCGCGGATGCGGATGGCTTCAAGGACCGGCCAGACGAAGATCTTGCCGTCTCCGATGGCCCCGGTGCGCACGGCTTCCACCAGCGCGTGCGTCACTTCGTCCTTGCGGTCGTCCGGCATCACCATTTCGATTTTGATTTTGCGCAGCAGGTCCACGTCGTACTCGCGGCCGCGGTAAATCTCCTTATGACCCCGCTGCCGCCCATGACCGCGCGCCTCGATGACCGTCATGCCATCGACGCCGATATTCTGGAGCGCTTCGCGGGCGGCTTCCAGCTTGGACGGCTGGATGACTACTTCGATCTTGACCATGCCTCACCCCTCGAAATTGTAGCCCTCTTCGCCGTGAAGCGAGAGGTCCATGCCGGTGTCTTCCTCGCGCTCATTCATGCGCAGCGGCGTCACCAGGGAGGTGACCTTGAGCGCAATGAGCGTGCCGGCGACGCCCAGAGCGATGCCGATAGCAGCGCCGATGGCCTGGTTCAGCACTTGGCCCGGGTTGCCGTCGATCCACCCCAGCGGAGCGGTCTGGCCGTTGGCCAGCTTGAGCGCGGAGTTGACGGCGCGCGTGGCGAAGACGCCGGTCAGCAGGCAGCCGGCGAAGCCGCCCACGCCGTGCACGCCGAACACGTCCAGCGAATCGTCGTAGTGGAAGCGCTCCTTGGCCACCGTCACCATGAAGTGGCATAGCGCGCCCGCTACCAGACCGATGACCACGGCGGCGAACGGCTGCACGAAGCCGGCGCCCTGCGTTACCGTGGCGAGTCCGGCCACCGCGCCGGAGATGGCGCCCAGCGCGCTGGGCTTGCCGTTGCGGATGCGCTCCGCGGCCATCCAGGAAATGGCCCCGGCCGCCGCGGCGAAGTGCGTGGCCACGAAGGCGCTGGTGGCCAGCGAGGACGCCGCCAGCGCGCTGCCCGCGTTGAACCCGAACCATCCCACCCACAACAGGCACGCGCCGATGAAGCTCAGTACCAGGTTGTGCGGCACGATTTTCTCCCGCGGATACCCGGTGCGCTTGCCGATATAGAGCGCCGTAACCAGCGCCGAAAAGCCGGAGGTGATGTGCACTACCGTCCCGCCGGCGAAATCGAACACCGGATACTGTCCGCCCTGAAAGGCGTTGAGAAAGCCGCCCGCGCCCCAAATCATGTGGGCCGTGGGGAAGTACACGAGAAAGGCCCAGATGGTGGAGAAAAGCACCATCGCGCGGAAATGCACCCGCTCGGCGAAGGCCCCGGCGATCAACGCCGGCGTAATGACGGCGAACATGAGCTGATACACCATGAAAGTCTGGTGCGGAATGGTGGGCGCGTATAAAGGATTGGGGTCCGCCCCCACGCCTCGCAGGAAGGCGTAGCGCAAGTCGCCGAGAAACGGCGTGCCCGGCGCGAACACCAGGCTATAGCCGCAGATGCCCCACAGAAGCGTGATCCAGGCCATCATGGTGAAGCTCTGCATCATGGTGCCCAGGACGTTCTTCTTGCGCACCAGGCCGCAATAGAACAGCGCCAGCCCAGGGCCGGTCATCATGAGAACCAGCGCGGCGCTGACCAACATCCAGGCGTTATCGCCGGCGGATTGGGAAGCCGCCACCGCGGCTTTCAGAGCGCCCAACTCAGAGCCGTCTGACGGCGGCGCCTGGGCGAGAACAGGGGAAGAGAGCAGGAACACTCCTGCGAGTATCCGGTTTGACAACGTGGTCTCCTCAACGTGGAGATATCCCGCGCACGGGGCGGGTAAACCTCACGGTAGAAGATGGCGCGCGGCGGGGCCACCAAGAAAAACTAATATAACAGATAAAAAGAATTTATTGTACTAAAATGATCATATTTGCTCGGAACGCAAGGCGCGATTTCAAGAAGGTTCTTCTTATCAACAGGATGGATCGTGCGGAGGACTCGCGCCCGGATCTGGGCCGAGCGCCGGCGGTGCGGACATGACCCGGAACTCACCGCAGCGGGCGTCCCGGATTCCTCAGCCGTCCCAACGCCCCCGGGCCCGCAAGCTCTCGACTTCCGCTTTGGCCATCTCCTGCAACCGCTTCATGTCCACCTTGGCGGTGCGGTTGAGGGGCATGGCGCCGGGCTCCAGAATCACGTAGTGCAGCGGGCGCATATAGGAGGTCAGCGTGCGCGCGTGGCGGCGGAGGTCGGCTTCCGTGAGCTCCGCGCCGGCGCGCTTTTCCACGAACGCTATGATGCCCTCGCTCCAGACGCGGTGCGGCTGTCCCACCAAGCCTGCGTTAGCCACCCGGTCGCCGAGCGCGGCGAAGTGCGCCTCCACATCGCCGGGGAAGACTTGGTAGCCCGCCGGCTTCAGCACCCATTTGGCGCGGCCGGAGAGATGTAAACCGCGTTCCGTGAGAGATCCCATGTCGCCGGTGTACAGCACGCCGTCGGTGGAGAGGGTCGCCGCCGTGGCCTCGGCATCGTTCAAATAGCCGAGGAAATTCTGCGGCCCTTGGAAGCAGATGTGGCCGGTTTCGCCAGCCGGAAGCTCCGCGCCCGCCGCGCCCCCGGCGTCCATGGGCCGGCGCACGCTCATGCGGTAGGCCGGCATTGACCAGCCGAGGCCCTCCGCGACCGCGTCAACCTCCGGCGTAAGCGGCGTGTAGGTGCAGAAACCGGAAGCTTCCGTCAGACCTAGCCCCGTGGCGATGCGCGGCGCCATGAGCCGCATCTGGTCCAGAAATGCGCGCGGCGCGGCTTGGCCTCCGTAAACCGCCGTCAGCAGGCTGGAGAGGTTGCGACGCGCGTAATCCGCCGTCCGCCATTCTAGTTGGAACATGGCGGGAATTTGGCCGGCCAGAGTGACTCCGTAGCGCTCGATGGCGTCGAGCGATTTCACCGGGTCGAACGTCTCCAGCGTGACCGCCGTGCCGCCGGAAAAGAGGGTGGTCATCAGCACTTCGGCCTGTCCGCCTACGTGCGATGCCGGGAGATTGCAGAGCACGCGATGATGAGGGCCGAAGTCGAACGCGCGCGCCAGGCACAGGTTTTGGCACGCAATGCCGCGGTGGGAGAGCAGCGCCGGTTTGGGAGACCCCGTGGAGCCGGTGGTGAAGATCACTTGCGCGCCGTCATATTCAGAAAGCTCCGCGGCCGGTGGCTCGTCCGGCGCCGCGGAGAGCAGCCGCGAAAAGCTGACCGCGCCAGGAATGCAGTCGTCTGGGGGCGAGAACTGGATGAGGTGTTCTAGCGATGCGCAGCCGCTCCGGAAACCCGCCGCCGCTTCCGCGAAATCGGCCGGTCCCAGCTTGCCCAGGAACGCCAAGCCGCGCGCGCGAGTCAGTTCGAGAGAGCGCAGCGCCTCGGCCGGCTGCAGGCGGAGGTCGAGCGGCGCGTGGATGACGCCCAGGCGAAAGCAGGCGTACTCGAGCAGGATGTGCTCGTTAAGCAAAGGCAGCCACGCCGCCAGCACGTCGCCCTTGCGGAAGCCGAGGCGCGCGAGAGCGGAGGCAACCGCCAGCGATCCCTCCCGCAATTCGCGCCAGGTGAGCTGGGTTCCCCGCGTGGCGTTCCGCACGGCCAGCCCATTCGGGCGCTCGGCAGCCCAATAGTCTACGGCCGAATGAAGCAGCCGCAACGGCTGCCGTTCAAACTCATCCAAAGTAACCTGGGGAATTGGGATCGTCATCGCGGGCAACCCCAGTTTATCCTGGAGCGGACCCAGGCCCGCGTCGCTTTCCGTTCGACGGGAATTGCCGGATAGCCACATCTCCTTCGTGGGTGGAGCAGTTTGGCGTCAGCCGGTGGGACCGGTCCGCACATATTCCGCCGGCCGGCCTCGATTCCCTTCCGTCCAGCGACCCTCCAGACGCATCCAATCGATATATGTCTGCGCCGGTCCGCCAGGGAGCGCTCCAAGGCCCGCCGCCCCCTCCCATCGAACCCGGATGGGGAGGCGGAAGCGGCGGCAGCCCGGGACCTCTCGGCTCAGGGCGCCGTACGGCGTTCGTGGGCTTGTTCCTCCTGATGGCCGCCACTTTTATGGTGTTCGCCGCGTTCACCGTGGCGTTCATCATGCGGCGCGACCTGACCAACGATTGGGCCAACGTTCCGCACGTGCCCATCCTGTGGGCGAATACGGTGATCCTCCTGGCCTCCAGCCTGGTTCTGGACCGTTCGCGCCACGCGCTGAAAACCGGCAACCGCTCCCAGTTCAACGTGTGGTGGACTACAGCCACGGGGCTCGGCATTCTCTTTCTTGTGGGGCAGGCCGTCGCTTGGCGCCAATTGTGGGCCCATGGCATTTACGTGGCCAGCACCCCGGGCAGTTCGTTCTTCTTCGTACTCACGGGAGCGCATGCCGCCCATCTTTTGGGTGGTGTTGCCGCCCTGGTGTACGTGGACGTACAAGCGCTCCGCCTGCGCCTGGGCCCGGCCAAGCGTACCGCCATTGACGTCACCGCCATCTACTGGCACTTCCTGGACGCCGTTTGGCTCTACCTCATGGCGCTTTTCTATTTTTGGGGATAAGATATCGGCGCCGCCGGTGATAGAATCGCTACCGGAAACGGTATGCGAAAGATTCTCTCCATTCGCGGCGGCGGCATTCGCGGCATTATCCCGGCTTGCTGCCTCATAGGCCTCGAACAGCAACTCGGCGGCCTCACGCGCGACCATATCGATTACTGTGCCGGCACCTCCACCGGCGCCTTGCTCACCGCGGCCGTTGCAGCTGGCGTTCCGGCCACGGAGATCCTCAAGATCTACACCGACCGCTCCCAGGAGATCTTCACCCCGACCGGCGCCATCGCCGAGGCCAAGCGCCTTATCGACGGTTACATGTATGACCCTAAGAACCTCCAGAAGGTCCTCGCGAGCGTCCTGGGGGCCGGGGCGCAGTGGACGGTCAACGATTGCCCCATCGGCGTAATGATCTCCGCCACCGCGATGAACGGCCACAACTGGTATTTCGTGAGGGACAATCCGAAGAACGCTGGAAGCACCGGCGCCGTGAAGCTGATTGACGCCGCGGTAGCTTCAGCCAGCGCTCCTACCTACTTCAACCACTGGACTATCGACAACGTGGGCGGCAAGAGCGTCACCTTCTTCGATGGAGGCGTGGGGGGCACGGCCAACCCGGTTTACCAGGCCTGCGTCGAGGCCTTCGAGTTTGACGCGTTCACGCCGGCGGATACCCGCGTGGTGGCGCTGGGCACAGGATACTATCCGGGTTCGGACGCGCCGCCCTCGGGCTTGATCGGGGTGATCACCTGGAGCACCAGCACGCTGGTGGATACCGGGGAGGATTGGGCGGACGACGCGGTGAATCGTCAATGGCCGGGCATCACCACCAGTTTCAATCCACTGCTCCCTAGCGATATCGACGAAGCGGATACATCCGCTATTCCCGCGCTGGTGACGGCGGGACAAAAGCTCGCCGCCGCCATCGACTGGACCAAGCTTCTGGCGTGAAGGCTGCGCATGGCGCATGCGCGCCTGCCCGGCCGCCGCTATTGGTCTAGTGGCCTGGGCCGCCGTGTTGCGTGACGCTGAACCGTTGCGTCACCGGCGCCGCCGCGGAGTAATCCGCGTTGCCAGCCTGGCTGGCCGTGATGGAGCATGTGCCCGCGGAAACCATGGCCACGGTGCTGCCCGCAACCGTGCAGACCGGCGTAGTGGTGGAGGCGAAGCTCACCGCCAAACCGGAACTCGCCGTGGCGTTGACGTGCACGGGCGGAGAATTGAGGGTCACGTTGGGCAGGGGTCCGAAGTTGATGTTCTGCGAAGCCGGATTCACCGCAAAGCTCTGCGTCACCGCCGGGGCGACCGCGTAATTGGCGTTGCCCGCCTGGTTCGCCACTAGGGAGCACGTCCCCACGCTAACAACGGTTACCGTGGTATTCGATACGGCGCAGACAGCAGGCGTGGCGGAGTTGAACGCGACCGGCAGACCCGAAGTGGCCATCGCGGACACGCCGAACGGGGCCGCGCCATAGGTCCTGTTGGGGAGCGGACCGAAAGCAATCGTCTGGCCGGCCTGCCCGACGGTGAAACTCTGCGTCACCGGGCTGGCCACAGCATAGTTGGCGTTGCCCGCCTGGCTCGCCACAATGGCGCATCCTCCCGCGGCCACAATCGTCGCCGTGCTGCCCGCAACCGCGCAAACCGAAGGCGTGTTCGAAGCGTACGTCACCGGCAAGCCGGAACTGGCCGTGGCGCCGAGCGCAACGGGAGCCACGCCAAGGCTCACGTTATTCAACGCGCCGAACGTGATGGACTGCGGGGCCTGAGTCACCGTGAAGCTCTGCGTCACCGCGCTGGCCGCCGCAAAGGTGGCGTTGCCCGTCTGGCTGGCGACGATCGAACAACCGCCCGCGCCCACAACCGTCACCGTGTTGCCAGACACCGTACAGACCGAGGGCACGCTCGACGCGTAGGTGACGCCAAGCCCCGAACTGGCCGTCGCGCCGAGCGTAAACGGCGCCGCGCCGTAGACCGCGTTGCCGAGCGCGCCGAACGTGATGCTTTGCAATTCAAGCGCGGTGAAGTTCAGCGTCTGGTTTCCGGTCACCGCCGTCACCGTCTGCGCGGCCGGATTGAAGACGTAATTCGCCAGCGATGGCGTCACCGTGTACATGTTCCCGGAATTGACTCCGAAACTGTAGACCCCGCCGGCGGTGACCGCCGTCGCGTTCTGCGCGCCGCTAAGAGTGATAGTGACCCCATCCAGAGGGCTGCCGGCAAGCGCAACCGAGCCGGAGATGGCAGCATCCTGCGGCGCCGCCTGCGTGATGGAAGCCGAAGCGCTTGTCGAAAGCGTGCCCGCGCTCAGCGATAGCGTGGCGGAACGGGCCGATCCCGAGTTCGCCGTGACGGCCAGCGTGATGGTCGACGGTCCGGTTCCCGAAGCCGTGCCGGAAAGCCACGCGGGCATCCCGTTGATGGTCCAGGGGCAGCTCTGGCCTGCCTGGATCGAGAGGCCGGCGCTGCTGTCGTTCGCCCCAATGGACGGCGGCGCCACGATGGAGTAGCCGCACGCCGCCGTGATCGCCGCGGGCGCCATGATGGCTCCGGCGCCTGCGTTCGCCGCGGGCGCCACGGCCACGGCCCCGGAAGCGAGCGCCGCGCGCATCGCCGTGGCGCTCAAACCGGGCGCGGCTTCGAGCAGCAGAGCCGCAATGGCGGCCGCGTGCGCGGCGGCCGCCGAGGTGCCGGTGAACGCCGTGTATCCGGGCACGGCCGTGGCAATGTTATCGGCGGCGGCGAAATCCGGTTTGGCCATGCTGGAGCCGCCGTGCGTGCTGAAAAGGTAATTGCCCGGGGTTATCTCGCTTCCGTCCGGGTTGAAGAACATCTGCCGCGGGCCGTCCGAGCTATAGGATTCGATCCCGTTATTGCAGGAAGTGGAGAATCCGTTGCAGTTGGCGCGGTACGCCGGGTCGCCATATTGTCCGTTGGTGGCGCCCACGCCGAACGCGGCAGCGGCGGCCGCATGGCCGTACGTCGCGCCGCCGGTCGCCACGGAAAGCACGCCGTGCTCCGCGCTCAGGTAGAGCGCCCGGGCGGAAGCCGCGGGCTGCTTGACGATCAATATCCGGCACGTTCCGGAAATACACGCGTTGAACACCGCCGCACTGCCGATGATGTCTTCCTCGGGGTCCTGCGTTCCGTTCTGAATGTTGGTTGAGGAGGCGACTACGTTGCCGGAGGAATCCGTGATGAAGAGATCGTAGTCATTCGTCGAGCCGCCCAGCGGATCGGACCACATGAGCTCATACGCGCCTTCGCCGCCGCCGCTCACGGCAACGGTGCTGGGAAGGGAGAGCGTGTCGTAGTTGGTTGCGCCGAAGCTGTGCACGTTCGCGAATACGGAGCCATCCGCGATGATGGTTCCACTGTCCGCGAAATCACCCTGCCACGTGCCGCCGGTGTAACGCCTCAGGTTTCCGTTGTTTCCCGCGGCGGAGAAGTAGAACACGCCTTGCGCGGTCACCGTATCCACGGCTTGCGCAATCACGTCATCCTGGAAGGCGCCTTCGGAGAAGTAGGAAACGTCGTCCACGATGATGTTGCAGCCGGCGTTCGCCAGCGCCTG
>DATKOS010000363.1:0-7912 GCA_035524535.1 Bryobacteraceae bacterium | reverse complement strand
CCAGACCCCGGACCAGCCGGCAACCGTCCTGGAATCAGCGGAAATTGGCTTCGATTCCCAGAATCAGAACCGCCCCATCAACCTGGCGCAGAAATCCACCATCAAGCTCCCGCCCATGCTCGAAGGCATGAACCTGAAGGAACTGAAGCGCTAAACCAATGCCAAAATCCCCCAAAAATCCGGCCTAAACGGACTGAATCCCCGTGGCGCTGGCTCAGAGCCTGGGGAAAAGCCCGCCGCGTCGCGACTCATCGCGACGCTTGTCCACGCCTAACGCAACAACTCCCCCAACTCAGCCCGCCCCTGTCCGATGCCCCCAGACCCGAACCGGGCGAGCCCAAAGCGGCAAGCCCGCCGCACAGCATCTGATGACTGACGACTGATGACTGAAAACTACCCTGCCAACTGACAACTATCTCCCCGCCCCGTCATATACTAGTCCCTTCCCGCGCGTTCACGGCCAAACTCCCGCCCGAGCGCGCGCCAAAGGATAACCACATGAAAGCTGCGGTCTGGAAAGAGAAGGGGCGATTCGACATCGAGGAGGTCCCGGTCCCCGAACCGGCCGCTGGCGAGGTGCTCATCCAGATCGCCTACTGCGGCGTCTGCGGTACGGATATCCACCGTGCCTGCACCCACGGCGAAATCGAGCCGGGCGTGGTCATCGGACACGAGTACTGCGGCAGCGTGGCCGCCGTCGGCGCCGGAGTCACCGGCTGGAAAGAAGGAGATCGCGTGGTCTGCGCCAGCGGCATTGAGGAAACCGGCGCCGCCGCGGCCGCCGCCGCGCGCACGCCGGGGCCTCGCTTCACGCCCCGCATGGTGGCGCGCACCGGCAAGCCCGGCACGCTCCACCAGGGCGGCTTCGCGGAGTACAAGCGGATCCGCGCCGCCAACATCGTGGCCGTTCCGGATTCCGTGGACGATTTCACCGCCGCGCTCATCGAACCCTGCGCCGTCGCCGTTCATGCCAACGAACGCGCCGCCGTCGGCCCGCGCGACCGCGTCGCCATTCTCGGCCTCGGACCCATCGGCTTGCTGGTCGCCCAGGTCGCCAAGGCCAATGGCGCGCTTCAGGTCTATGGCGCCGACCCCTCGCCCGTGCGGCGCCAGGCGGCGCTCGATCTTGGCATCGATGCGGTGTTCGATCCCCGCGCCACGGATTCTGTCGACGCTTTCGTCGCCGCCACCGGCGGCGGCCCCGAAGTGGTTATCGATTGCGCCGCCGCTCCCCGCACGCTCGATCAGGCTCTTACCGCCGTCCGCTCCGATGGCCGCGTCGTTCTGGTGGGTATCAGTTGGGACCCGGTCACTGCGGCGCCGCTCGAATGGATCGGCCGCAACGTGGAACTGCGCTGCATGTACGCCTATTCCCGCGCACACTGCCGGCGAGCCATGGAGCTCATCGGAGCCGGCGCCATCGGAGCCCCAGCCATGATCCGGCCGGAGTGGACATTCCCGATCGATTCGATTCAGCAGGCCTTCGCCCAAAGCCTTCAGGCCGCCCTAGTGAAGGCGGTCATCCGGCTCTGAGGCTTCGCCCGGGCTTGCCTACTTCGCGCCCTTCTTCATCTTCACCTGGTTGGCGTCGAAGGTGCTCACCTGCCCCGTCATCAGGCCGTTCTTCGTCTCGTAGGCATCGGCCCCGCGGTAAGGCTCCGCCACCGCATCGCCCGTCACCACCCACTGCACATTCACCGTGCCGTCCACAATGAAGGTGTGCTCCGGCGTGAACTTCAGGCCGCACAAGCCGCCCTGCGAGATCGGCTTCACGAAGCTCGCAAACAGGTTGGCGACTTCCGAGCGGCCCTTCACAATCTGTCCCGCCGGCAGCATGAACTCGGCGTCGTCTGAGTATTGCTGCACCAGCCGCTTCCAATCGCAGTGGTTGAGCGCGTCCAGGTGCTCATCCACCACCGCCTTGGCCGTGGCCAGCGGTTTCTGGGGCGGCAATTTCGTGGCCGTCTTGGCTTGGCCGAACGCGCCGCCGGCCGCCAGCAGGAAGCCGGCGGCAAAGGAGCAAATCGCAAAGTTGGAGAGTCGCATCGGGCATTAGTGTATCAAACGTTCACGCAATCCGGCCGCCGCGTTTTCGGCCTTTTTCCGGAACCGCCGCCGGGCCCGCGGGCAGTCTGCCCGAAGAGACGGCCGGCCCCGCCGCAGTCTCCGGGGAGGCTGGACATTTCGCCACCAATCGCATTACATTGATCCCTTCAGACGATCCGGCGTTCTTTTCATTCCTCTTCCCCGATGAGAGCGGCGGCCCTTCAGGGACCTCGCCCCTCACCGGGATCGCGCCGGAATGCAGCGGGCGGGCAATGTTTCTATTTGGAGCTTCCATGAAATCTTCCGTACTGGCGGCCGCATTCTGCATGGCCGCCGCGATTCCGACTCTCATCGCGCAGCCGGCGCTCAACGGCGAACCCTACATTCACGACCCCTCCACCGTCGGCATCAGCGACGGCAAGTACTTCGTCTTCGGCACGGGCAGTGGCGGCCTTATCTCGGACGACGGATGGACCTGGCGCAGCGGCGCGGTCCGCCCCGGCGGCGGCGTGGCCCCGGACATCATTAAGATTGGCGACCGCTACCTGGTGGCCTACGCCATCGGCGCCGGCGCGCAGCACGCCAGCGACGTCCACACCATGTGGAATAAGTCGCTCGATCCGCAGTCGCCGAATTTCAAGTTCACCGACGATACGGTGGTCGTCGGCAGCAACGGCGTCGAGGATAACGATGCCATTGACCCTTCGTTCCTCCTCGACCCCACTACCGGCCGCCTCTGGCTTACCTACGGCACCTACTTCGGCTTCATCCGCCTCGTCGAGCTCAGCCCCAAGACCGGCAAGCGCGTGGCCGGCAACCAGCCCCTCAACATCGGCATTGACATGGAAGCCACGGACCTGATTTATCGCGACGGCTGGTATTACCTGCTCGGCACCCACGGCACCTGCTGCGATGGCGCCAACTCCACCTACAACATCCGCGTGACCCGCTCCAGAAAGGTCACCGGCCCCTACCTGGACAACATGGGGATCGACGCCATGCGCGGCGGCGGCAAGCTGGTGGTGGCGGCGAGCGGGCGCTTCATTGGCCCCGGCCACTTCGGCCGGCTGGTTCTAGGAGACGGCGTGGAGAAGTTCTCCTGCCATTACGAGGCCGATCTGGACCGCGGTGGCCGCAGCGTCCTCGATATCCGCCCGCTCCTGTGGCAGGACGGATGGCCCGTGGGCGGCGATAATTTCGCCGGCGGCACGTTTGAGATCCAGTCCCAGCGCAGCGGCGGCGCCCTGGAGCTCGGCGTCGAGTTCGTGCGCATGGCCGGACGCGGCGGCGGGTTCGGCGGCGGCGGCGGACGCGGACGCGGCGGCGCGCCAGGCGGCGCTCCCGGCGCCGCTCCGGCCCCAGCTCCGGCGCCTCCAGCCCCCGTTCCCCCCCAGAAGCTCGCAGATGTGCTGCCCACTTGGCCAACCGGCAACATCGACCTTCGCATCGGCGACTACATGGTCCGCCCCCACCAGATCTGGACCATCTCGCCCGTCGCCGGCGTGGGCGGCTATCCCGGCGCGCCCTATTTCAAAATCCTCATCGATGGGACCGATCGCGCCCTGGCCGCCGCCGCGGGCGATGAAATCGTCATCGTTCCCGCGTTTACCGGCGCCCCCGAGCAGCTCTGGCGCATCGATCAGTTGACCGACGGCGCGTACCGCATCATGCCCAAGGAGGTCCCCGGCTCCAAGGAGCCCTTGGTCCTCACCGCCGCCGGCGCCAGCACGCCGACCCTCGCCAAGTTCGACCCCAAGAGCGACAAATCCCGTTGGGATTTCCGCAAGCCCTAGGAGCTTCTCCGCATCCGCGGCGGGTTGCCGTCAACCCGCCGCGCGTTCACACCGGTACGCCTGCCATCCTCGCGATGGCCAGCGCGTTTCGCTCGCGGGTCACCCCCGGCTTTAGAAGGTAGTCGAAGTCCATGGGGTCCGTGCCGTCCCTGGATCCCATGTGCACATTGCAACCCGCAAGCGCCGCCTCTTCCGCGATCTCGCTGAGCTTCAGGTCGTGTGTGGAAAGGGCCCCTAACGCCCACCGGCCGATCAACGTCCGCACCACCGCCTCCGCCGCGGTCCGGCGGTCCTGGGAGTTCGTGCCGCTGAAGATCTCGTCGATAAGAAAAAGAACCGGAGTCCTTTCGCTCTCCTCGATCGTTTGGCGCAGCCGCTCCACCTCCGCCAGGAACTTCGACCTCCCGTTCATCAGGGAGTCCACTACCGAGATGGAGGCGCATACCGACAGCGGCGATAAACGAAGCGCCCCGGCCCGCACCGGCGCTCCCGCGCGCGCCAGAACCGCGTTCAGCCCAATCGCCCGCAGCAGCCTGCTCTTGCCCGACATATTCGAACCGCTGATGATGTAGAAACGCGACTGGCCGTTCAACCCAACGTCGTTTCGGACGCACATTTCACGCGGGAGCAGCGGATGTCCCAGTTCGCTCGCCTCAAACCGCGCCTCTCCTTCCGTGAACTCCGGGAAGATATGTTCCGGGTTCTCGTGCGCGTAGCACGCCAGGCTGTTCAGCGCTTCGAACTCCGCCCACGCCGCCAGCCAGTCGCGCAGCCGTTCCCCGCGCCGCATGCGCCAATCCTCAATCGCCGCGGTCAGTTGCGCCCCCAGCATCAACATCAGCGACGGTAGATAGAACCAGTCCTTCCCCGTCTCGTGCAGGGCGTTCAACATCAGTTCCAGCCTGCGAACCGGCCCCGCCCCGCTCGCGACGCGCGCCGCCAGTCCTTTCAGCTTCGCCGATTCGAAACGCTCCCTGGCCAGAAGCTGCAGCCCCTCCCGCAGGACTCGCGTCTCCGACGAGAGGACATGCAGCGACCCCTTCATCCGGTTCACCCGCCGGCGAAGATACAATCCCGCGGCCGAGTGGAAAACCAGTATCCACAGAATCCAACTCGCCGCCGTCCTCCACGGGCACAGCGCCATCAGCCCGGCCGCGGTCAAGCCCGCCAGGGCCGTCGAGGTCGCCAGAAGCGCCAGGCGCAGCTTGGAGTCCAGGGGAGCCGCCGGCAGCTCCAGCCACTTCTCGAATGTCTCCCACCGCGATTCCGCGCTCTGGTGTCGCCCCAGCACGGCTACCCTCTCCCGAAGGTCCACCCTCGGGCTCAGTTCGCGCACCGCCTCCTGCCGCGCCAGGGTCTCTTCCAGCGGAGGCGCTTCCAGCAGGTACTTCGCCAGCCCGCGTCTTCCCGCCCCGCACCGGGCGGTGCAAAGAAGCTCGAAAAGCGAACCCTCGCCGAACACGTCCAGGTCCCGCGCATAAACGTGGTCGGCGTCGGCGAACTCGTTTCCCGTCGCCCCTTGCCCCGGCCACTCGCCGCGCACCCGCTGGAGCCCGCGCTCATAGAAAAGACGCAGCCGATACATCCGCGACGCCGTCAGGCAATGCCGCCGGAACAGCCACGCGGTCTCCGCCACAATCGGCAGCGCCAGCGGCGGCCACCAATGCGGCAGCACGGCCCACAGGGAGAACAAGGCGCACGCCAGCAGAATCGAGAGCCCCAGCAGAATCGCCGTGCCCGTCCGGTATCTGTAGGCGCTCGCCAGGCCCTTCTGCGCCGCGTCTATTCTGTTCTCGTACTCGGACAGCACATCCGCGGAAGTCACGCCACCACCATAGCTGGCAGCCGGCTAATTCGCAAATCAGTCAGCCGGAGTGACTGAGCATCGTGACGAATCCGCGCCGCGTTTACCGGGCCGCTGCGCCCAATAGAACGCCTAACGCCAGGTACGCCTCGTTCTGGGGATAGATCCCCTCCGGATAGTCCGCCGCCCAGCGAGTAAAGCGCACCGCCGGTTCGAGTCGCGCGGCCCGCCATTTGAGTTCCACGCCGGCGCCGGCCGTGGCGCCGAACTTGGAGACCTGTCCGAACTCCCCCGCCGGGCGGCGGAACGATGGCCCGCCTTCGAGAAACGGTTGCGCCCTCGCCGTCCGAAACCGCCGCTTGGCCAGCAGTGGAAACTCGAAATCCGTGGCGGAGAACGTCCGCGGAGCCGACGTCACCTGGCCGCCTGAATAGCTTGCCGATTGGCTGCGTATCGGCTTCCAGAATGCGTCGAGTTCCACCGCGAACCGGCCCGGCAAGGCCACCTCGAAATCGCCGCCGATCAGGGGACTTCTTAACCCCGTGGAAATCACCACCTGCTGCGTCCCCTCGGACCCCCACGTCGACGATGGAAAATCGCGCGTCAATCCCCACCCCGCAATTGGCCCAAGGGAAAAACGCCTCCCCAGCGGACTCCGGATGGAGCTCGGCGTGCGGCTCACGCCCAGCAGCAACTCAACCTGGTTCGGACGGGACGCGAAAAGCGTCTGCCCAAGAATCGAGGAGTATCGGTCCCGCTCCCAGCGCGTGTAGCGCAAGGCGGGCGCAATCTCAAAGCCGCGCCATCGCGTCGCAAGGCCCACGCCCGCTGTCGCCCCCACGTGCGACGGGTTGAAGTTCCGATTCCCCGTGGTTCTCGCCTCCGGCCCCGCTTCCACAAACGGCTGCCACTTCCCGTCGCCGAACCGGTACTTCGCCAGCAGCGGAAACTCCCAGGTGACTACATTCTCCGGGTACACGTGGTTCGGCGTTCCGGGAAGCTCCACCTGAGTCACCGTGGCATTGAGCAAGCGGTACATCCCGTCCGCTTCCACGGAGAACCGCGGCGCGATGCGATATTCGAATGCCGCGCCGGCCAGCCAATCCTTGTGCGGGGACGAACCGGTGGCCTGGGGATCCGCCGATTGCTGTTGCGCCGCGTCGGTAAGGGCGCCGCCGCCGATCAATCCGATCGCCAGATGCTGTCCGAGGAGCCCCGCGGGAATGGAGAGAATGCCAATAAGTCTAAGAAACCGAGCTGAGCACATGGTTGCATCTGGCGTTGCACGTCCGATGCCATAGGGGACCCTCTGAAACGCGGCCGATTTCCTTTCTACCCCGCGCCCTCGCCGCACACACGTGCCCGCGATGCACGCTCCGCGCTCGGCAGCCCTCTGATTCGCCCGCCGCGGCGCGCTCGGAATGCCAGTAGGGCAGGCCTGCTGGACAGCCATGGCGAAATCACTTACATTGGTCACTTCGGAAAACTAGCACCGCAAATCCTTAAAGGGCCTACTTATGAATATGCTCCGCAAAACTCTCCTGCCGGGAATAGGCGTCCTGGCCTTATTCGCATTTCAAGTCTTCTCCACGGCGCCTGCCGCCGCGCAAGCGCCCGCGGCCGGTGGCGCGGCGCAAACTCCAGCGCCTGGCCGTGCGGGTCAGGGCGCTGCTCCTGGCGCCGCCCAGGCGCCGGCTCCGGGCGGCCCGGCGCAGCCGGGTGGGCGAGGCAGAACTCCCTCCGCCGCCGAAATCGCCGCCGCCAATGCTCCCCGAACCATCGCGCCGTACTTCGTGAAAGCCACGGCGCCACCCAAGCCGGTGGACCCCCAAGGCTTCATTCAGCGCTGGCTCCTGCTGGAGCCCATCAACAAGCCGAATCGCAGCAACACCGTGTTTACGGATAGCTACGTCCGGAACGCCTTCAACACCGAGTACTTCCCCAACCAGTTCACCGTGGTCCCGCGCGATGGCGACAAGGTCAAGGTTGGCGATCAGGACCTCGCCTGGCATGCTCTCGATTCCACCCTCTTCAATGTCAAGCTGTTCCGTTTCGCCTATGGCCTGAACAAGCCGGTTTACGGCGTCATCTTCTGGGCGGTCACCGTAGTCAACAGCCCGCGTGAGATTCGAAATGTCCGCGTGGCGGCTGGGTCCAACGCAGCTTCCATATGGTGGGTCAACGGCAAGGAAGCGGTGGATCTGTTCACGGACCGGCGCATGGTGATGGACGACGTAGTCTCTCAACGGCTGACGCTCAACAAGGGCCG
>DATKOS010000362.1:0-6036 GCA_035524535.1 Bryobacteraceae bacterium | reverse complement strand
GTGGCGCGCGGACTGGAAGACTCTCGGAATCAGCCGTTCTCGGGCGATCGCCGACTTGAGGCGCGCCTCCGGAGGAGCGAACGCGCGGCTCATGATCACGAAAATCGCGTTGGTGACTCCGGAAGAATAAGTATCCGGGTTCTTCTCCCAAGGGCGTATGGACTCCAATTCGAGCAGATTGCCGCGAATCTGGGAGAGCGCCAGATCGCGATCCGCCGCCACGGAGGGAGAGAGACCTCGTGAGCCAAAGTTCTGGAAGAGACCTTCGTACCGGCGAAGAGCAGTAATCTGGGCCTGAATTTCTTCTGAGGAGAAGGATGGCAATAGAGAGTCGTACTGGTGGAAGCCGGCCTGAGTGGCCTGCACCGGGTCATAGCGGAAGACCGCCTCATGGAAGAAATGGCCGGCGAGTCTGTTGAATTCCGCATCGCGCGTCTGAGCGAGCAACGCGACGGGGATTAGAAAAGAAGCTAGTTTCATATCGATAACAGTTTCGATTCAATATTAGCAAGACAAAAGTTCCAAAAAAAGTGACATTCTCCAGAGGTTGTGTTCTCAAGAGACTTACACTCGGGTATACTCTTCGTTTATGGCAACCTCACCAGATAAAGATCTCCTCATTGCCGCTTTGGCCGGCTATCAGTTGAAGCTTACCGAAATTGAAGCTCGCATGGCGGAACTGAGGAAACAAATCGCGGGCGCTCCGGGCGGAGTCTCGGCCAAGGCCGCTGCGCCTGCCAAGAAGCGCCGGCTCAGCCCGGAAGGGCGTGCGCGGATTATCGCGGCCACCAAGAAGCGCTGGGCCGCCGTTCGGGCCGCCAAAGCCGCTGCCGCGAAGAAGAAGTAGTCTTCGGGCGGAGCGGAAGCAGGAAGGGCGCGGGGAGCGCGTTCTGCAGCTCCCGCGTGAGCGGTGTAATCACTCAGGCTCACCGGGCGGTCTCGGCTCACACTAGAGGGTGCAACGGAGCGGCGCCTGGGTCCGCTTACTGAGTCGCGGCGGACCGGTTAAAGTGCACTTACTTACGGACCTTTATGGGGCGGGGTGTGTGCACTTACGCCCCCGGGCTATCGGCGGTGTCATTGCGCGCTGGCCGCACGCGAAACAGACCAGTCCAAAGCGCGTTCGCCGTTTGCGGCGTCCCTCCATTCACTCCAACGCGTTGTGGCGGCCGGCTCATTGGAAGGCTTCCACCCGGTTGCGGCCCGCGTGCTTTGCGCGGTACAAGGCCGTATCGGCCTCGCGAATCAGGGCATCTATCCGGCGCGCGTCCGGCCGGGCAATGGTGGCGATGCCCACGCTGCACGTCACGGCTAGCCCCACGCCGCCAATGGAGAAGGGCTCCGCCTCAACGGCTTCTCGCAAACGGGTGGCTTGCGCCAGCGCCGCCGCCGAATCGCTGTTGGGCAGCGCTGCCAGGAACTCCTCGCCGCCGTACCTCCCCAGCGCGTCATAGCGGCGAATGGCCGCCTTCATGCGGCGCGCGCCCTCGCGCAGTACGGCGTCTCCGGCCAAGTGGCCGTAAGTGTCATTGATCCGCTTGAAATAGTCGAAATCGGCCAGGAGTACGGAAAGCGGGCGGCCCTCGCGGCCTGCGCGCTCCGCCTCATTCCGCAGCGCTTCCAGCACAGCGGTGCGGTTCAGCAGGCCGGTCATATCGTCGTGCGTGGCCTGCTCGCGCAGGGCTTCACGGGCCAGCACCAACTCCTCCTGCAGTTCCAGAATGCGGCGCCCGGCCCGCAGGCGCACACGCAGTTCCTGGGGATGGAATGGCTTGGTCAGATAATCGTCCGCCCCGGCGTCCATGCCTTCCACCAAGTCCTGGGATTCAGTCCGGGCCGTCAGCAACAGGATGTACTGGTAAGGTTCGCGCCCGGCGCAGCGGACGCGCCGGCACACCTCCACGCCGTCCATGCCCGGCATCATCCAATCGAGAATCGCCATGCGCGGAGCGTTTGCGGCGCTGAGCAGCTTCCATGCTTCGTTGCCCTCGCGCGCGGCGATCACGCGGTAGCCCCACTTTGTCAGCAGGTGACGCAGCATCGACTGAAAGACGGGATTATCCTCCGCCGCCAGGACGGACATGGGCCGTTCCGGCTCCTGGATCCGCACGGTCGCTCCTATGAGGATCTATCGGCCGTTCCCGGAATTTCTATAGCGTCGAATCGCGCACGGCGGCTTCGGGTGGCGCCGGCACTTCCGTTGGTTCTGGAAGGCGGCCCGTCCAATCGCACCAACCCCAAGCCAGTGCGGTGAGCAAGCCCAGAGCCCCGGCGATGAAGCCGATGGTGCGCGCGCTGTAGTATTGCGAGGCGATGCCGGCGGCGGCCATGGAGACGATCATGGTGGACCAGCGCAGGGATTCCATGGTGGCGAAGACGCGGCCGCGGTACTGGTCCGGCGTATGGCGGAGGAGTTGAAGGTTGTTGAGGACGCTGGTGACGGCCATGCCGACGCGGCTGAACATCATGGCCACCAGAGCGAGGCCGTAGGTGGGGGCCTCGCTAAAGAGCATGTAAGCGGCGCCGTGGGCGATGTAGGAGACGGTGACGGCCTTCTTGTAGCCGTTGAAGGTGATGCGCCGGCCGGCGAAGTGCGCCATCGCGCCGCCGATCAGGAGGCCCACGCCCGCGAAGCCCCAGATGCCGCCGATGCCGGCGGGGCCGCGGTGGAACACCTGCTCGCCGAACAGGGCGAAGAGGATTTGCGCGGCGCCGCCGCCGAGGGCCCAGCCGACGGAGATCATGGCGATGCCCATCATGAGGGGGACGGAGCGGAGGTAATTGAGGCCCTCGCGGTATTCGCGGACGGGCTGCACCTGGCCGCCGGCGTCATGGCGTTCGGGCCGGAAGCCGCCGGGAGTAGCGATGCGCCAGATGGCGGCGGCGGAGAACAGGAAAGAGGCGGAATTGATGATGAAGGCCCACCAATAGCCGAGCTGCGCGGCGCTGTAACCGGCGAGGAGGGTGCCGGCGGTGAGGGTGGCCCAGCCGGTGGTTTGGGTGAGGGAATTGGCGGTGTGCAACTCCTCGTCGTCGGCGATGGTGGGCAGGATGGCGGCGCGGCCGCTGGTGAAGAACGGGGAAACGAACATGAGCGCGGCGCTCAAGGCATAGAGGAGCCAGGGGCGGGGCTGGTTGATGGTGAAGACGAAGGCGAGGGCGACGGCGGCGCGGATCAGGTCGCTGGCGATCATGATGCGCTTGCGGTCGAAGCGGTCGAGCAAGACGCCGGCGATGGGGCCGGAGATCACGGCGGGGATGGCGCGAGCCAGCATGACGCCGCTGACGACGAGGCCGGAGCCGGATTTTTCCATCACCAGGGCAAAGACGGCGATGTTGTTGAACCAGTCGCCGATGTCGCTCACCACCTGTCCCATCCAGGTGTAGCGGTAATTACGATTCTGGCGCAGCAACGCCCACAAACTGGTCATTGAAGCACCATGGTAACAACCGTGACGCGGCGGGCGCTTCAGTCCGGAGTAGAGTAGAAAGACGAGGAGGGCCCTATGACAGGACAAGCGAAATCCAACGTCAAGCCCGTGCCGGACGGTTACCACACGGTGACGCCGTATCTGACCGTGCCCGGTTTGGGGAAGACCATCGAATTTCTGAAGGAAGCGTTCGGCGCGCAGGTGAGCGAAGTGATGAAGCGGCCGGACGGGTCCGTGGCGCACGCGGTGGCGAAGATCGGCGATTCGCCGGTGATGATGGGCGAGCCGGATCCGAAGGGGCCTTATGCGCCGCGGCCGTGCAACCTTTACGTATACGTGCCGGATGTGGACGCGGTGTATGAGCGCGCGGTGAGGGCGGGCGGAAAGCCGCTACGGGAGCCGAAGGACGAGTTTTACGGCGACCGCGGCGCGGGAGTGGAAGACCCGTCGGGCAATTATTGGTGGATCGGGACGCACGTGGAAGACGTGCCGCCCGAGGAACTTAAGCGGCGGATGGCGGCGATGGCGGGGCAGCACTAAGCGCCGGTGGCGGCGGGTTGAGAACTTCCGGCGGGGCAGTTCATAATGGAGGTTCATGCCGCAGGACGGTCCGGCAGTAGTTTGTTCCGCCACATTCACAGCCGAAGCGATTGAACCCGGGTTGGCGTTCTGGCTCAGGGAGCTGGGGTTGCCGCACGAGATCCGGTTTGCCAGTTACGGCACGTTGTTTCAAGAACTTCTGGACCCGTCGGGGTTGTTCGCGTCGAATGGCGAAGGGATTAACGTCGCGTTGGCGCGGTTTGAGGACTGGCTTTCGGCGGGGGTCGACGAGCAGGCGCGGCGTCTGGGGGACGCGGTGCGGGCGGCTTCGGTTTCGCTGGCGGCGCCGCTGATCCTGGTGGTTTGCCCGCCGAAGCCGCGGTTTGAGGCGGACTTCGACGCGGCGCAGGGGGCGTTGCGCGAGGCGGTTCGGGGACTGGCGGGAGTTCACGCGATCTGGCCGGCGGATCTGGAGGAACTCTACCCGGTCGGCCAGGTGTACGATCCGCATGCCGAACAATTGGGGCGGCTGCCGTACACGCCGCTGTTCTTCGTGGCGCTGGCGACGGCCATCGCGCGCAAGATCCACGCGATTGTGACGCCGCCGTACAAGGTAGCGGCGCTCGATTGCGACGAGACGCTGTGGGCGGGGATCTGCGGCGAGGACGGGCCGGCGGGGGTTACGCTGGACGCGCCGCGGCGTGCGCTGCAGGAATTTCTGGCGGAGCGGCGGCGGGAAGGGCTGCTGCTGGCGCTGTGCAGCAAGAACAACGAAGAGGACGTCATCGAGACCTTCCGCGCGCATCCGGAGATGCCGCTGCGCCTGGAGGATTTCGCGGCGCGGCGGATCAATTGGGAGAGCAAGGGCGCGGAGCTGGCGGCGCTGGCGGCGGAACTGGATCTGGGCGTCGAGAGCTTCATCCTGGTGGACGATAATCCGAAAGAATGCCGCGAGGCGGAGGCGGGCGCGCCGGGCATTCTGGCGCTGGCGCTGCCGCCGGACCCTCGCGAGATTCCGGACTTTCTGCGGCACGTATGGGCGTTCGACCGGGCGCGTATCACCGAGGAAGACCGGCGGCGTCCGGAGCTTTACGCGCAGCGGGCGGAGAGGGCGCGGGCGGCGGGGGCGGCGCGCAATCTGGAGGAGTTTCTCGCGTCGCTCAAGCTGGAGATCGAGATTGGGGCGATGCAGCCCGGGCAACTGGCGCGCGTGGCCCAGCTGACCGTGCGCACCAACCAGATGAACGCCACGCTCAAGCGGCGGACGGAAGGCGAGGTGCAGGCGCTGCTCGACGCCGGGGCGGAGTGCCTGACGGTGAAGGTGAAGGACCGCTTCGGCGATTACGGACTCACCGGCGCGATGCTCTTCGGCGCGGCGGGCGGGGCGCTGCGCGTGGACACGTTTCTGCTGAGCTGCCGGGCGCTGGGGCGCGGGGTAGAGCATCGCATGGTGGCGCGGCTGGGGGAGATCGCGCGGGAGCGGGGATTGGCGCGGGTGGAGATTCCTTTCGTGGCGGGGCAGAGAAACCGGCCGGCGGCGCTGTTCCTGAAATCGCTGGGGGCGCTGGACGCCGCGGGCGTGCTGACGCTGGCGGCGGAGTGCGCGGCCGCGGTGAGGTACCGGCCCGGGACCGAGGCGCAGGCGGCGGAATCGCCGGGGCCGGTGAACGGGACGGGCAAGAACGGCGCGGCCGGGCGGCGCATCGACTACGCGAAGATCGCGACCGAGCTGCGCGACCCGCGCGCGGTACTGGAAGCGATGCGCGCGGCGACGCGGCGGTCGCATCCGGCGGGAACGTCGCTGGACCTGCCGCGAACGCCGGTGGAGGAGCGGCTGGCGGACCTGTGGGCGACGCTGCTGAATGTGCCGGCGGTGGGGATTCACGATAATTTCTTCGAACTGGGCGGGCATTCGCTGCTGGCGGTGCAACTGCTTTCCCGCGTGCGCCAGACGTTCGGCTCGGACCTTTCGCTGGAAGTGGTGTACAGCGGCAAGTTCACCATCGCGGAACTGGCGAAGGCGATGGAGCTGAAACAAATCGAGCAATCCGGGGCGGACTACCGG
>DATKOS010000361.1:0-2372 GCA_035524535.1 Bryobacteraceae bacterium | reverse complement strand
TTTACCGCTCGCGCGAAAAAGCGGGCGAGCACAAGGCGATCGCGGGCGCGGAGAACATTGACAAGGTGATCCGCATCGATCAGTCGCCGATTGGGCGCACGCCGCGGTCGAATCCGGCGACGTACACGGGGCTATTCACGCCCATACGCGATCTTTACGCCATGCTGCCGGAATCGCGCGAGCGGGGGTACAAGGCGGGGCGGTTCAGCTTCAACGTGAAGGGCGGGCGCTGCGAGGCGTGCCAGGGCGATGGGCTGAAGCGGATTGAGATGAACTTTCTGCCGGACGTGTTCGTGACCTGCGATGTGTGCCACGGGCGGCGGTACAATCGCGAGACGCTGCAGGTGAAGTTCAAAGGCCGCTCGATTGCGGACCTGCTGGACGCCACGGTGGAAGAGGCGCTGGGGCTGATGGAGAACCTGCCGCAGATCCGCGTCAAGCTGCAGACGCTGTACGATGTGGGGCTGGGTTACGTGCACCTGGGGCAATCTTCCACCACGCTTTCCGGCGGCGAGGCGCAACGGATCAAGCTGGCCAAGGAACTGAGCAAGCGGCAGACGGGGCGGACGTTCTATCTGCTGGATGAACCGACCACGGGGCTGCATTTCGCCGACGTGGGCAAGCTGCTGGACGTGCTGCGGCGGCTGGTGGACCTGGGCAACACGGTGGTGGTGATTGAGCACAACATCGACGTGATCAAGACGGCGGATTACATTGTGGATCTGGGGCCGGATGGCGGCGAATACGGGGGGCGCGTGGTGGCCGCGGGTACGCCGGAGCAGGTGATGCGGTCGAAGAAGAGCTACACCGGCGAAGCGCTGCGCAAGGCCTTGAGCCGGGAGAGAACGGCATGAGCAAATACGCCAAGAGCCCGCTGGATTTCGCGGGGCTCAAGACCGTGGGTCTTAGCGAACGAGGCGGCAAGGTGAAGATTGCGGATTTCGCGCGCGTGTACCGCAAGGGCGCGGGCGTGAGCGGGCTGATGAACTCGCTGCCGCGGATACTGGCGGGCGACTCGTTCCGCGCGCTGGTGGAGGCGCTGGCGGGCGCGCGCCAAAAGCGCCGGGCGATCCTCTGGGGATTGGGCGGGCACGTGATCAAGTGCGGGTTGGCGCCGGTGCTGGCAGACCTGATGCGGCGCGGCTATGCGACGGGCTTCGCGCTGAACGGCGCAGCGGCGATTCACGATTTTGAAATCGCGCTGGCGGGGCACACGAGCGAGGACGTGGAAGCGGTGCTGCCGGACGGGCGATTCGGCGCCGCCGAGGAGACCGGGCGCGAGATGAATGCGGCCATCCGGCAGGGCGATGCGGAAGGGCTGGGCATGGGGGAGGCGCTGGGCAGGCGCGTGGCGGAGGCGCCGCACGCGGAGCACAGCTTGCTGGCGCAAGCGTACCGGAGTGCGATTCCCGTGACGGTGCACGTGGCGGTGGGCACGGATACGCCGCACACGCATCCGGCAGCGGATGGCGCGGCGATCGGGAGCGCGTCGCTGCGCGACTTCCGGCTGCTGTGCGCGTACGTAGCGGAACTGGATGGCGGCGGGGCGTATGTGAACGCGGGGTCGGCGGTGCTGCTGCCGGAGGTGTTTTTGAAGGCGGTGTCCGCGGTGCGCAACCTGGGGCATCCGCTGGCGAACTTCACCACGGCGAATCTGGACTTCCTGCAGCATTACCGGCCGAGGGTGAACGTGGTGGAGCGGCCGCATGCGCGTGCGGGCGGCGCGGGGTACGCGATCACCGGGCACCATGAATTGACGATCCCGCTGCTGGCGGCGGCGCTGATCGAGAGAGAGGCGTGATGGCGGGGGAAAGGGACGAGGAAGAGCGGCACATGCCTCCGGGCGCAGGATCGGGGCCGGGGGCGGTGGGCGGAGATTTTGGCGGGGGGCGCGGGGCGGAGTCGGGGGGCGAGGGTTCGGGCGCAGGGTCGGAGCCGGGGGCGGTGGGCGGAGGTTCTGGCGAGGCGCTCACTTACGTTCGCGGCCCGGAGGCGGGGGCGGAGGTGGAAGAGGAAGCCCGGCGCGAGGCGCGCGCGGGTCCCGCCGAGCCGGCGCCGGAGCGCTATCCGTTTTGGAACTACGCCGATCTGTTCCTGTTTTGCGGCCTGACAGTTCCTTCTTCGCTATTCGCGTGGGCTGCTGTGCGGCTGTTCTTTTCCCTGACGCACATCCGAAATGCACCGCCGGCGGCAGAGCCTCTCGCCGAGCAACTGATTCTCTATCTAATGTTGTTCGCTGGACTGAGCGCGATTTTCCGCATCGAATACGGCCGTCCGCTGTGGCGCTCGCTGGGCTGGGACCGCCTGAGGCTGCCGTTCGTGTGGATCGTGGTGGCTGGGGCCGCGGCCGCTTATCTGGTGGCGATTCTGGG
>DATKOS010000360.1:0-15785 GCA_035524535.1 Bryobacteraceae bacterium | reverse complement strand
GCCTGGCATGCGCCGCCGCAGCGCTTGCAAAACGGTGAGGCCGCCGACGCCCGAATCGAACACCCCTATCGCCCGGCTGGGCAGGTTGGTGGAAGTCATCTACCTTTATTTTGCACGCTTTCACCCGCCGCGCGCGCCGGGCGGCGCATTTCGCGCGCTGCTCCGCGCCGCGTGCGATAATCGAGTTTCCCATGCGAGCACGTGTCTTTGTGACGCTCAAGACTACCGTCCTGGACCCCCAGGGCCAGACGATCCGCGCCGCGCTGCAAGGCCTCGGCTATCCCGAAATCGAAGATGTCCGCCAGGGCAAGTACTTCGAAATCGCCATAGGCAATGAAGTGGCCGCTGAGAAGGCGCGCAAGGACATCGAAACCATCGCCCAGGATGTCCTCACCAATCCGGTGATCGAAGACTACCGGATCGAAGTGCTGGACTAGCCGCCCGGCTCGGCGCGCCGTCCGCCGCGTTCCGTCTTGGCGCATCCGCTTTGCGCGCGCCCGCGAGTCCCACGGGTCTGGAGCCGGTGCGAATGGCGAACGGGGTTCTTACACCAGTCCGCCGCCGTGGAGGCCCTTCCCCAGCGGTTCCCGCGCTACTCCACCGTGACGCTCTTGGCCAGGTTGCGTGGCTGATCCACGTCGCAGCCCCGCCGCACGGCGATGTGATACGCCAGCAGTTGCAGCGGCACAATCTCCAGGATGGGCGCCAGCAGTTCATCGGTCGCCGGAATCTCCACCACATGATCGGCGATGTGCTTGGCCTCTTCGTCCCCTTCCGTCACCACCGCAATCAGGATGCCCTCGCGCGCCTTCACTTCCTGCATGTTGGAGAGCGTCTTCTCGTAGAGCACCATGCTGTCCTGGCTGTTGGGATCGCGCGTGGCGATCACCACCACCGGGAGATTCTCGTCGATGAGCGCATTCGGCCCGTGCTTCATCTCCCCCGCCGGATAGCCCTCGGCGTGAATGTAGGAGATCTCCTTGAGCTTGAGCGCTCCTTCCAGAGCGCTGGGGAAGTGCGGGCCGCGGCCCAGGAAGAGAAACGCCGTGGCGCGATGCAGATCGCGGCCCAGGGCCTCATAGGCGGCGTCGTGATCGAGCACCGCTTCCAGCTTCCCGGGAATGCGCGAAAGTTCCTGCACCAGCCGCCGGGATTCCTCCTCGGACAGGTTGCCGTTGGTCTGGCCCAGGTGCATGGCCAGGACGAACAGCGCCGTCAGTTGGCAGGTGAACGCCTTCGTGGAAGCGACGCCGATTTCGGGGCCGGCATGCGTCATAATCGTGCCGCAGGCCTCGCGCGTCACCATGGAGCCCGACACGTTGCAAATGGCCAGCGTCTTCGAGCCCTTGCGCTTGGCCTCGCGCTGCGCCGCCAGCGTATCCGCCGTCTCGCCCGATTGCGAAATCACCACGGTCAGCGTATCTTCCGAGACGATGGGATCGCGGTAGCGGAACTCGCTGCCGTAATCCACCTCTACCGGAAGCTTGGCCAGCTTCTCAATCATGAATTTGCCGGCCAGCGCCGC
Organism: Bryobacteraceae bacterium; assembly: GCA_035524535.1. Classification (GTDB taxonomy): domain Bacteria; phylum Acidobacteriota; class Terriglobia; order Bryobacterales; family Bryobacteraceae; genus BOG-224. Next base: position 14,260 of record DATKOS010000360.1, on the reverse strand, counting down.
GTGCCAGCTTGTGCCGCACGCCACGATCTTCACATGCTTGAAGCGCGCGAACTCCTCCGCGCGCATATTCATCTCGTCCAGGAAAATCCGCCCGGACTCCTGCCCCACGCGGCCCAGCGTGGTGTCCCGCACGGCGCGCGGCTGCTCAAAGATCTCCTTGAGCATGAAATGCTTGTAGCCGCCCTTTTCCGCCATGATGGGATCCCAGAGAATGTGCTGGACCTGCCGTTTCACGGGGCGCCCGTCGAAGTCGCTCAAACGCACGCCCTCGGCGGTCAGCGTCGCCATGTCGCCGTCCGCCAGGAAGAACATGTCGCGCGTGTGGCTCAGAATCGCAGGCACGTCCGAGGCTACAAAATACTCGTTGTCGCCAATGCCGATCACCACTGGCGGTCCGCTGCGCGCCGCCACAATCTTGCGCGGGTCCTTGCTCGATATGGCCGCCAGCGCGAAGACGCCGGAAATCTCCTTCACCGCGCCGCGCACCGCGGCTTCCAGGTCGCCGTCCAGGCGCTCCTCAATCAAGTGCGCGATCACCTCGGTGTCGGTTTCCGTCTTGAACGTGTGCCCGGCCGCCTGCAAGCGCTGCTTTAGGGCGGGGTAGTTCTCCACAATGCCGTTGTGCACCACCACCACTTCGCCCTTGCAGTCGCGGTGCGGGTGCGCATTCTCCTCGGTGGGCCTCCCGTGCGTGGCCCATCGCGTATGGCCTATGCCGCAGTCCCCGTCCAGCGGCTCCTCGCGAATGGCGCTCTCCAGGTTATGCAGTTTGCCCCGGGCGCGCCGAACCTCCAGGCTCCCGTTGCCGCAATAGACCGCTACCCCGGCCGAATCGTAGCCCCGGTACTCCAGCCTCCGCAGGCCGTCCATGATGATAGGAACCGCTTTGCCGTTGCCAATGTAGCCTACAATGCCGCACATAATCTCTCCATTATAGGCCGGGAGGCAATCCCCCTCCTGGAAGTGGGGCTGCCCTCGCTGGAAAACCACGACAACAAGGGGTAGGAGCCGCTTCGTGCCGCCCGCCGCATCCGGTACAATGACTCTTGCGCACTCGAATCCTCCCTGTTTTTTTGTCCCTCCTGGCGCCGGCTTGCCTGGCCCAATCCACGCCTGCGGACCAGCAGCAACCGACCGTGGTGACCGGCGCTTTCGATCCGGTCTCGTTCGATGAAATGGACCGCGTTGTGACCGTGTCGCTCGCCCGCGAACAGGAACTCCTTCTCAAGAGCATTGTGGATCTGTTGGAACTGGACCCCTCCATCGATTTGCAGGAGCGCGCTCCGGACGGCGTGCAGACGGACCTTTCCATCCGCGGCTCGAATTTCGGACAGACGCTCGTGCTGCTCAACGGCGAGCGGCTGAATGACGCGCAGTCCGGCCACCACGATATGGACATTCCCGTGCCCCTGGCCGCCATCTCCCGCGTGGAAACGCTTCAGGGCGCGGGCTCCACGCTGTACGGGTCGGACGCCGTCGCCGGGGCCATCAACGTGATCACCGAACCGCCCGAAGGACTCGATGCCCGCATCCGCACCGCCTTCGGCAACTACGGCTCCAACCAGCAAAGCGTTTCGCTCGCCGATACGCTCGGCTCCGTCTCGGAGCAGATCGTCGCCTCCCGCGATTTTTCCGAAGGCTTCATGCCGGACCGCGACTACCGCAACCTCCAGTTCAGCTCTTCCACGCACTACGACTCCCGGCTTGGCGCGGGCGATCTGACGCTCGCCTACATGGACCACCCCTTCGGTGCGAACCAGTTCTACGGCGACTTCGATTCGTGGGAGAACACCAAGACCTGGCTCGCCGCATGGCGCCAGAAGCTGGGCAAGAAGACCTCCGTGAGTTTCGCCTACCGCCGCCACAGCGACGATTTCGTGCTGTTCCGCGAGAACCCCTCCATCTACGCCAACCACCACTCCGACGAGAGTTTTCAAGGCGCCGTGCGGCGCACGGAAACGCTCGCCTCCTACGCCACCTTGAATTACGGCGTGGAAGCCCTGAGTGAATCCATTATCAGCAACAACCTGGGAATCCACCAGCGCGCGCGCGGCGCGGCCTACGGGTCGCTGGATCTGCGGGCCCTGCGCCGGTTTTCGCTTTCCATCGCAGCCCGCGAGGAGATCTACCGCTACTTCTCGGCTGAGTTCTGCCCCACGGTTTCCGGCGGCGTCTGGCTTTCCTCCAAGTGGAAGCTGCGCGCCTCCGCCTCGCGCGCCTTCCGCGTGCCCAGCTACACGGACCTCTATTACGAGGACCCCGCCAACCTGGGCAACCCCAACCTGCGCCCCGAACGTTCCTGGACCTATGAAGCCGGCGCCGTGTGGAACCCCATCGCCCGCGTGCGCGTGGATCTAGGTGTCTTCGAACGCCGCGAGCGCGACGACATCGACTACTTCCGCACCAATCCCGACGCGCTGTGGATGGCCCTCAACATCGACAACCTGAATTTCAGCGGCGTGGAAGGCTCCGTGCGCTGGACCCCGGTTCGTTCCCAGACCATCGATTTCAGCTACACCGGGCTGCGCGCCACGGAGGATACGGTTCCCATCGGCCAAACCAAGTACACGTTCCAGTATCCGAAGCAGACGGGCATTGTCGCCTGGGAGGCTGGCTTCGCCAACGGCGTCATGTTCCGCACGCGCCTGGCCGTGCGGGACCGCTATGGCGTGGGGCCCTACGCCCTGCTGGACGCCTCGGCGGCCTATTCCCGCGGCCGCTTCCGGCCGTTCGTGGAGCTGACCAACATCACCGGCACGTCCTACCAGGAGGTTCAGGGCGTGGATATGCCCGGCATCACGGCCATGGGTGGCGTGGAGCTTTCTCTGAAATAGTTTGGTTTTCGCATGGAACTTCCGCTCATTGAATTTCAAAACGTCACCGTCCGGCGCGGCCTGTCCGACGTGCTGGATAGCATCACCCTCTCCATTGCGCACGGGGAGAACGTGGCCATTCTCGGCCGCAACGGCTCCGGCAAATCCACGCTGGTGAAGACCATCGCGCGCGATCTCTACCCGCTCATCAAGTCCGAACCCTGGTCGCTGCGCATCCTCGGCAGCTCCAACTGGAATCTCTTCGAGTTGCGCAATCGCCTGGGCCTGGTCTCGAACGATTGGATGGCCCTGTGCACGCGTGATTTTTCGGCCTTCGAAATCGTGCTATCGGGCTTCTTCGGCAGCGTGGGCATATGGCCTTACCACGCCGTCACCGCCGAGATGGAGCGCAAGACGCGCGAGATTTTGGAACTGCTGGAGATTCCCCACCTCGCCGCCCGCGCCACCAATGAAGTGTCTTCCGGCGAAGCGCGCCGCATCCTCATGGCCCGCGCTCTGGTGCACGACCCGCGGACGCTCATTCTCGACGAGCCGTCCACCAGCCTGGACCTTCGCGCGACGTACGAGCTTCGCGAACTCCTGCGCAAACTCACGCGCGGCGGCATCGGCATCGTCATGGTGACGCATCATCTGCCGGATATCATCCCCGAGATGCGCCGCGTCATTACCATCCGCGACGGCCGCATCCACGGCGATGGTCCCAAGGAGGAAGCCTTAACATCGAGCGCCCTTACGGAGCTCTACGGCATCCCCGTGGAAGTCGTGGTCCGCGACGGCTACTACCACGTGTTCTAGCCGCGGCGCGGAATCACTTCACCGCCAGCCAGGCCAGAAACAGCCCGTCCGGCGCCACGTCTTCCCAGTACGAGATATAGCGGCTGGATACTTCCCGGCAGTGCCTCCGCAGCAGGCCTTCCAGCTCTTCGCGGCCGAACCACCGCTCCCATTCCGGAGTGGCCAGCTTTCCCCACTGCGCCGCGTTCTTGTCGACGATCGCGATCCGCCCGCCGCGCTTCACCACGCGGCAGATCTCCGCCACGGCCCGTTCAATCTCCACGGCATGTTCCAGGGACTCGGTGGCGTAGAGGCCGTCAAAGAACCCGTCTTCAAAAGGCATGTCGGTCATGGACCCGGCGTGCGTGCGCAATTCCGCCGGAGCGTGACGCAGCATGGCCTCGGAAATGTCCAGCCCCCACAGCTCGGCCGCCGGCTCCTGCTGCAGGAATACGCGCGCAAAGCGGCCCTTGCCGCAGCCGGCGTCCAGCACCCGTCTGCCCGCCAGCGGGCCCAGGTGTTCCCGAATCAGCTTGAGGTGGTAAATGCGCGGATCTATGGTGGCGGGGAAATGCTCTTCGTCCGCGGCGGATTCGTCGAACGAAGCTTGAATCCGCGCCCGAAGCTGCGGCGTGAGCTCCTGGGCAGGCGGCGCCTGCCCAGGCTTGTCGCGGCGGAATAAGGAACGGCAGACGTCCGCAATCGTGCGTCTGCTCATGCCGGTCTACGCTTTGGTGAGAAACACGGGCAATCCCAGCTTGCCGTTGTATGTCGGCCGGTAGCGCTCCGTGTTGTACTGCGTTGCGATATCCACCCGCCGCGGTCCCAGCTTCGGATCGGGAATCCCCGCCAGCGCGTAGCATCCGTTGTTGATGGCCGTCATCAAGCCGTGCTTGCCGTCCTTGATGGCGTCCATGGCCATGCCGGCGAACGTGGTGGCCACCATCCGGTCCACGAAGTCCGGGCTGCCGGAGCGCAGGTCGTAGGTCAGGTCGCTGACAATCGTCTCTTCGCCCGTCGCGGACTTGATCTCATTGCTCAGATCCTCGGCCACGCTCATCTTCTTGCGGTGTCCGAAGGCGTCCGCGTCGCCGTACTCCTTCACCTGGTAGCCTTCCCATTCCGCGCCCTCGGAAAGAATCGCCAGCGCGTAGTTGCTGGGGTTGTGCTTCTTGTCCTCCACCAGGAACCCGATCAGCTTCTGCAAGTCCACCTTGAATTCCGGAATGCAGCAGCGGACGGACGTGACGTAGGCCGTGTAAAGCGCCGTGTACCCCGCATCGCGGCCGAACACGCGGAACAGCCCGATGCGCTCGTGAGACCCCACCGTGGTGCGCTGCCGCTCAATGGCGTCCATGGCGCGCGTGATGGCGGTGGAGAACCCGATGCAGTACTCGGTGTTCCGTACGTCGTTGTCCATGGTCTTGGGCACGGCGACCACCTTCATGCCCTGCCGGTCCAACTCGGCCGCGTAGCTCAGCGTATCGTCGCCGCCGATGGGCACCAGGTAATCCAATCCCAGTGTTTCAATGTTCTTCAGAACAGCCTTGCTGGCGTCGTAGGTGAGGGAGGTGACGCCCTTCTTGGTGGTTTCCTTCGCCGGGAAATCCTGGCCGGACAACGCCGGCGGAATCTTCTTCATCTTGGAAGGGTTGGTGCGGGAACTGTGCAGCCAGGTGCCCCCCGTCCGGTCGATGCTGCGCGTGTTCTCGCGGTTCAGCGGCACCACGTAGCGGGCGCGGCTGGCGGGATCTTCCAGGTTGACATGCGTCAGGCCTTCCCAACCGCGGCGAATTCCAATGACCTCGCAGCCCAGCTCGCTGCTCCGGTAGACCACCGTCTTGATCACGGAATTCAGACCGGGCACGTCGCCGCCGCCGGTGAGAATGCCGATGCGCTTTACTGCCATGAATGCTCCTTCAGTATATGGAGTGTGAGACGCCGGAAAACCTTATTATAGCGGGCGGCGGCGCGGCGCTCTTCCGCGGCGAACTCGGCGCGAACCCCGCGAATTTCCCGGCATTCCAGCATGGAAAACGAGGCCGGCTCGTCTCCTGGAGGAGGCGGGACCGGCCGCCGTGTTCTCTCGGGTCCGCCCGTCTCGATGTACGGCTGTCTTACTGTCCGGAAGTCGGCAGCATGCCGGCCAGGAACATGGGGAGCCACTGGTTGCTCCCGCGGTCGCTGCGCCGCAGCAGGCGGAACTGGACGGCTTGCCCCGCCGCCAGCGTCCCTTCAATGCGCGCTACATCCGCGCGCGAACTCACTTCCTGCCGGTTGATGGACAGAATCACGTCGTCTGGAAGCAGGCCAACCTCTTCGGCGAACGAGTTCGGCTGCACGGAGATCACCTGGATGCCGCCGCTTTGCTTGATGCCGAGCTGCGTGCGCTTCTGGTCCGTGATGTTTTGAAGCGTCATGCCGAACTTGGCGGAAGTGGTCTGCCCCTCGGGAGTCTTGGTGGCGTTCGGCTGCGACGAGCCGGCGCCGAAGCGGTCCGCGAACACCTGCGTCAGGTCGCCTACGGTTACTTTGTAGTCGCTGCGCTTGCCGTCGCGAATCACTCCCAGCGTTACCACCGTGCCGATGGGCGTATTCACGATGTGATTCACGAGGTCGGTGCCGTCGTGAATCGACCGGCCGTCAATCGAGACAATCACGTCCCCGGCTTCAATGCCTGCCTTCTCCGACGGTCCGCCGCTCTGCACGCTTTCCACGAAAACTCCCTCGGAAACGTGCGCCACCGCTAGGTTCGCCTGGCTCTGGCTTTCATCGCTCGGATACGTCACGCCAATGGAGCCGCGCGTCACCTTGCCGTTCTTAATAATCTGGTTGTACACGCCCGCAGCCGTATTGATGGGCAGCGCGAAGCCAATGCCCTGGTAGCCGCGCGAGGTGGAAGCGATGGCCGTGTTGATGCCGATCACTTCCCCGCGGATGTTCAGCAGCGGACCGCCGCTATTGCCCGGATTAATCGCCGCGTCCGTCTGGAGAAAATGCTGGTACTGATGCTCCGGGTCCAGGTCGCGGCCCGTGGCGCTGATGATGCCCGCCGTCACCGTATTTTGGAAATCGAAGGGAGACCCGATGGCGACGGCCCAATCGCCCACGTGCACGCCGTCCGAGTTGCCGATCTTCGCCGGCACCAGATCCGCCTTGCCGATCACGTGAATCACCGCCAGGTCGGTCTGGTCGTCCACTCCCACCACCTTGGCGTCGTAGGATTGCGAATCGCCGGTGAATTTCACCTTGATGCTGTCGGCCTTATCCACTACGTGGTTGTTCGTCAGCACGTAGCCCGCGCGATCCACCACCACGCCGGAGCCCAGCGCTTCGCCGCCCTGCGCGCCCGGCATGTCCGGCGTATCGCCGCCGAAGGGATTGCCGAAGAACTGGAAGAACTGCTCGAACCCGTTGCCGCTGTCGCCCTGGTCGCCCTCATCGCCCTGTGGCGGGGCCTGCGCGCCGCGGCGGCGCCGCGTCTGCGCGGGCGCCTGCGGCAGATACTTCACCGTGATGTGCACCACCGACGGTTCCACCTGCTTGGCGATCTGCGAGAACTGCGTGGACAGCTCCACCGGGTTGGGAATCACCAGCGGCGTGGCGCCCGGCGCCGCTTGACCGCCCCGCGCGGCCCTCACGCCGAAGCCCGTGCTAACCAGCGTGCCGATCACAATGCCGACGCACAACGTTAGCGCCAGCAGGGTGACGGTAAGCAGCTTCTCGGTACGGAATTTTTCTGGGATGCTCATGACCTTTTACTCTTTACTCTCTCGATCTGGTTTCGCGGCCTGCGGCCGTCACCGGCTCTCTCTTCAGGATGGATGCTGCGCCGGAAGCGCCGGTTTCAGCTCCACCAGCAGCACGCCACCTAGGATCAGGACCGCGCCGGCCGCCGCCACTCGCGATAACCCTTCCCCCGTCAGTACGAACGACGTGATCCATGCGAAGACCGGTTCCAACATAAAGATCAGTCCGGTTCGCGCCGCCGTGGTGTATTGTTGCGCCCATGCTTGGATCGTAAACGCCAGCGCCGTGGCCAGCAGGCCTGTAATCAGTATGGCGCCGATTGCCGCGGGCCGCCAAAGCGCCCGCGCCGGTTCCACCCACCAGCAGAGCGCCAGCCCCAGCGCCGCGGCCGTTCCCACCTGCGTCATGGCCAAAGTCTCAAAGCTGATCCTCTCCGCGAAATGGCCCAGCGTCACAATGTGCGCCGCGTAGGCAATGGCGCAGAGTACCGTCAGAAGGTCGCCAGGATTCACGCGGAACGTCATCCCCTCAATGGTCATGAGGGCCAGGCCGGCCGTGGCCACCGCCAGGCCGCATACCTCCCTTAGGCGGGGTCTTGTACGATAGACGAGCGCCGCCACCAAAGGTACCAAAACAGCCGAAAGGCCGGTGATGAAGGCGGATTTCGGCGCGGAGGTCAGCCGCAGCCCCAGCGTCTGGAAGGCGTAGCCTAGAAATAGCAAGAGGCCCACCAGTACTCCGGCGTACCACGGCCCGCCGCCGGAGCGGCCCGGCCGAGCTCTGTGGCGCCGGCGGTTGCGCGCGCGCTTGACGGAGAAGATGGCCAGCAGCGCCAGAGTGGCCAGTGAGAATCGCAGCGCCAGGAACAGGATGGGTGAAATGTCCGCCAGCGCGGACTTCACCATCACAAACGTCGCTCCCCAAACCAGGGTGTTCCACGCCAGAGCCGCTTCGGCTTTGCGGCGCTTCACGGGCCCTCGGGATGGCGCATGAGCAGGAGCAAGATCAACAGAATTCGCTTGAGCCCCAGGTCCCGCCCCTCGGGCCGGAACCATTCCTGCGGCGTGTGTGCGCCGCCGCCGGCGCCGCCGCCGCCAATCGAAATGGCCGGGATGCCCAGCGAAAGCGGCAGGTTCGCGTCCGTCGAGGAGCAGTTCAGGCGGGAGCGAATGCCCAGGTGCGCGTCCACCGCCCGCGCGTAGCTCAGGATTGCCGCGTCCTCCGGCAGCGCCGCCGCCGGCCGCGATCCGATCTCCCGCAGCCGCCGCGAAACCTTGCCCCCGGTGGCGCGCTGGTTCTCCAGATCGCGGGCGCGGTCCACCGCGGCGGAGAGCAATTGCACCAGCTCCTCCAGCCGCTCATTGCTTTCCGACCGCAGGTCCACCTTCGCAATCGCGGCGTTCGGAATGGCGTTTACGCTCGATCCACCTTCTATCAGCCCTACGTTCAGGGACGATCTCGGCTCGCCTTCCAGGCGCGTCTCCGCGAACAGCGCCACCGCGCGGCACAGCGCGTGAAGCGGGTTGCCAATGCCGTAGTCGCTCCAGCTATGCCCGCCCGGCCCGGTAAAAGCCACTTCAAAGCGGCGGCTGCCCAGGCCGCGGTTGGTGATGTGCGAAGTGTCCGCGCCATCCACCACCAGAAACGCCTCAATCTCCTTGGCCAGCCCCGAGTCCTTGGCCAGCCGGCGCATCCCGCGCAGATTTCCCTCGCCCTCTTCACCCGTGTTCGCCGCCAGCACCAGGCCGCGCCGCAATTCCGGGCGAACCGCGCAGGCCTTCCACGCGCGCGCCACGGCCAGCAAGGCCGCCAGTCCCGCGCCGTTATCGGAAACGCCCGGCCCGGTGAGGCGGCCGTCGGCTTCCACCGCGATATCGTCCGGGGTGCGCGGCGCGAGCACCGTATCCAGGTGCGCCGTCAGCGCAACGTACGGCGGCCGGCCCTCAATGGCGATGGCGTTGCCCGCCCGGTCTATCGAAGCCTCCCACCCCGCCGCTTTGAACTCCTGCGCGAACCACGTGGCGCGCTCGGCTTCCAGGAAGGTCAGCGAGGGAATCCGGCACAGGCGCAAATGAGCGTCGTTTACCCAATGCTTCTCGCGCGTGAACCACTGCAGGCATTCGCGCACGCCGCGGTGTTCCAGCAATTCGCCCAGTCCAGCCGCGGCCGGAGTGCTTTGGGTAGCCATTCCTCATGAGTGTAACAGTGACGCGCGCCACGCGCGTTAGGGCCTTCCTGGATAGCGGACTTGGGCAAGAGCCCTCCGGATCGCGTGCTTTTTCCAAAGCCCCGCGCGGCCGTCAAACCCTTGCAGCCAAATCCGATACGAACGTTCCCCGCTCTCCGGCGGCTCCCCGGCCGCCGGCCTGAAAAAGTCCGGTGACGGGAGTGTCCGGAAAATGTTTCGTTGATCCTAAAGGGTTTATCGTCCACCCCCGGCCGAATAGCCTGTGCGGGCCCGCTACTATTTGTTCGTGGAAAGAATAAAGGGTGCGGATCGAGCCTGCGGCGTCGCGGCGGCCACCATGGCGCACGAGCTGAACAGCGAACTGACGGTGATTCTCAACTGCGTGGCCTGCGTTGCCCACGCCCTGGGGCCGGATCATCCGGCACGCGCGGCGCTTGTGGAGTTGTTCCACTCCGTGCAGCGCTGCGCGATCATGAGTTCCGCCGTCCAGAACTTCGCGGCGCGCCACGGCTACGCTCCGGCGCGGGCGTCCTTAGCCGTTCTGGCCGATCGTTGACCCTGCCCTTTCCGCATACCAGCCAGGAGAAAAGATGCCGATTCATCGAACCTATGGGTGGGTACCGGACCTGCCCGACCATCGCGACCATTTGTATGCGGCCGCGCCCGCGGTGCTGGCCCAGTTGCCGCCCAGCACGGACCTGAGGCCGCAGTGCTCTCCGGTTTATGATCAAGGCCAACTCAGCAGTTGCACCGCCAACGCCATTGCCGGCGCCATTGAATTCGACCAGCGCAAGCAGCGCGCCAAGGCCTTCATGCCCTCGCGCCTGTTCATCTATTTCAACGAGCGCGCGCAGGAAGGCGACCCGGCTTCCGACAGCGGCGCAGCCATCCGCGACGGCGTCAAGTCCATCGCCAGCCAGGGCGTCTGCCCCGAATCCGAGTGGCCCTACGACGCCTCCAAGTTCGCCGACAAGCCTTCGGACGCCTGCTACGCCGACGCCGCCAATTGCCGCGCCGTCAGCTACCAGCGCCTGGTTTCGCGCAACCTGAACCAGTTGAAGGGCTGCCTGGCCTCCGGCTATCCCTTCGTATTCGGCTTCACCGTCTACGATGCCTTTGAAAGCGACGCCGTGGCCAAGACCGGCGTCCTCAACCTGCCCGCCTCCACCGAACAGATGCAGGGCGGCCACGCCGTCATGGCCGTCGGCTATGACGATGCCACCCAGCGCTTCACCGTGCGCAACTCCTGGGGCCCGGATTGGGGAATGGCCGGCTATTTCACCATGCCCTACGCCTACCTTGTCAACCCCAACCTCGCGGACGATTTTTGGGTCGTGCGCCTGCTCCAGGAATCGTAATTCCAAAGCGCGCCGCGGGGAATAGGCGGGCGTTCCGCACCGGAAGCCCGCCGGCGCCCTCGCGCCGTCCGCCATCTTCGTGGTGTACCATCGCAACATAAGGAGGGGAAGATGGCTGCCATCAGGTTTTCCGTCAATGGCGAGCCCCAGAGCGTGGACGTCCAGCCGGACATGCCCCTGCTCTGGGTCCTGCGCGATACTCTCGGCCTCACCGGAACGAAATTCGGCTGCGGGATGGCCATGTGCGGCGCTTGCACGGTCCACATCGAGGGAGAAGCCGCGCGCTCCTGCGTCACGCCTGTCTCAAGCGTGGCGGGCAAGAAAATCACCACCGTGGAAGGTCTCTCGCCGGATCTCTCCCACGCCGTGCAGCGCGCCTGGATTGAGGCTGATGTCCCCCAGTGCGGCTATTGCCAGTCCGGCCAGTTGATGGCCGCCGCGGCGCTACTGGCCCGGAAGCCGCGTCCCACGGACGCCGATATCGACGAAGCTCTCTCCGGCAACATCTGCCGCTGCGGCACATATTCTGGCATTCGCCGCGCCATTCACCTGGCGGCCGCGGGACCCGCCCTGAGCGCCCAGGGAGGTAAGGCATGAGCGCGCCGGCTCTGGTGAATCGCCGCGATTTCTTCCGCTCCGGCGGCGCGGGCCTCGCCGGCTTGGTGGTGGCCTTCGCGATCCCGGAGCGCAACAAGCTCCAGGCGCAATGGGGCGCCGCGCCACGCGCCGCCAATCCCAACGCGTACATTCACATCGCACCGGATGAGAGCGTCACCTTCGTCATCACCAAGGCCGAAATGGGGCAGGGGACCGTCACCTCGCTCTCCATGCTTCTGGCCGAGGAGCTCGATTGCGATTGGAAGAAGGTCCGCACGGAGTTCGCGCCCGTGGATCCCGCGCTCTACGGCCAGCAGGGCGTGTTCGGCAGCAACAGCATCCGCAGTTGCTACGGGCCTCTGCGCCAAGCCGGCGCCACGGCGCGCGCCATGCTTGTGCAGGCCGCGGCCAAGAAATGGGGCGTGGATTCCTCCACGCTGCGCACCGACAATGGGTATGTGCTGAGTGCCGCCGGCGCCCGCCTGAGCTATGGCAGCCTCGCGGAAGCGGCCGGTCAGCTTCCCGTTCCCGCATCCGCTCCGCTGAAGGACCCCAAGCAATACAAGATCATCGGAACTTCCGTCAAACGCCTGGATACGCCCTCCAAGGTGAATGGCCAGGCCCAGTTCGGCATCGATGCCCGCCTGCCCGGCATGCTGTATGCCGCCGTGGCGCGCTGTCCGGTGTTCGGCGGCAAGGTGGCGAGCTTTGACGCCGCCAAGGCCAAGGCAGTCCCCGGCGTGAAAAGCGTCATGCAAATCGGCGATGGCGTAGCCGTGGTGGCGGATAGCACCTGGTCCGCGTTTCGCGGCCGTGACGCCCTGGAGGTCCGCTGGGACGAAGGCGCCAACGCCGCCCAAAACAGCGCGGCCATCGGCAAGCTGTTCGCTTCGCTTCTCGCGCAGCCCGGCGCCGTGGCCAAGCAGGCTGGAGACGCCGCTCAAGCCCTGGCTTCGGCTCACCGGAAAATCGAGGCGGTCTATGAGGCCCCCTACCTTTCCCACGCCTCCATGGAGCCGCTCAATTGCACCGCCGTGGTAACGCCGGATTCCTGCGAGATCTGGGCCTCCACCCAGCAGCAGGGTGGCTCGCGCGACGCCGCGGCCCGCGCCTCCGGCCTGCCCGCGGAGAAGGTCAAGGTAAATACGCTCTACATGGGCGGCGGCTTCGGCCGGCGCACCAACGTGGATTACGTCAGCGAGACCGTGGAAATCGCCAAGAACCTCAAAGCCCCGGTGAAGCTCACCTGGAGCCGCGAGGATGACATGCGCCACGATGTCTACCGTCCCGCGGCCCGCGCGAAATTCGAGGGCGCGCTGGATGCCGATGGCTGGCCCCTGGCGCTCACCGCGCGCGTCGCCTGCCCCTCCTTCTTCGGCGGCGGAGGCGGCGTGGACCGCATGGCCATGGAGGGCCTGGACGACCTGGAGTACGCTATTCCCAACGTCCTGATGGACTTCCACCGCGCCGATGCCGGCATCCCCACTTACTTCTGGCGCTCGGTCGGCTATTCGCAAAACACGTTCTTCGGCGAGAGCTTCCTGGATGAACTGGCCGCGGCCGGCGGCAAGGATCCCGTGGAGTTTCGCCGCCGCCTGCTGGCGCATTCCCCGCGCCTGCTCGGCGTGCTGAATCTCGCCGCGGAAAAGGCCGCTTGGGGCAAGCCGCCGGCTGGCCGCAACCAGGGCGTCGCGCTTGTCAACAACGTCGGCAGCTACAACGCGCAGATCGCCGAAGTCTCCGTGAGCGGCGGCAGGCTGCGCGTCCACCGCGTCGTGTGCGCCGTGGATTGCGGGCGCGTCGTCAACCCCGCCATTATCCGCCAGCAGATCGAGGGCGGCATTGTCTTCGGCCTCTCGGCGGCGCTCAAGGGCGAAATCACCATTGACCGCGGCCGCGTGGTGCAAGGCAACTTCGATGAGTACGACGTGCTCCGCATCGATGAGATGCCCCAAGTGGATGTCTACATCGTGCCCTCCGAAGCCAATCCCGGCGGCATTGGGGAAGCCTCGGTTCCGGCCATCGCGCCGGCTGTCGCCAACGCCATTTTCAAGGCCACCGGCAAGCGCATCCGCAAGCTGCCCGTCAAGCTGGAAGACCTGGCCTAGTAGAACCGTGCGGCCCGGCCGCGGCGAAGCCCCAATCGGGAAGGCTGCCGCCGCGGATGCGCGCCGGCCACGCGCCGGCTTAGTACTCGAACAAATCCGGGAAAACCATCCGCAGCTTCGCCAGCTTCGGCAAGTCGTTCTTCACTACATACTCAGCCCCGGGGTTGTGCCACACGTAGTCCTGCTGATCCTCGCCCACCGGATAGAACGCCGCGAAGGGAGTCATCTGAGTGACTATCGAAAAAGGAAAAGACTTCGCCGCGTCAATCTGCCGGATATAAGACTCGGCCACGCGCTTCTGCGCGTCACTCTGGTAGAAGATCGCGGAACGATACTCCGAGCCGATGTCCGGGCCTTGCCGGTTGACTTCCGTGGGGTCATGCGCCACCGCGAAGAAGACTTCCAGCAGGACCCCATACGAGACGCGTCCCGGATCGTACACGATCCGCACCGCCTCGGCGTGTCCCTTGCCGCCATCCTTGGGAACCTTGCCGGTCTTGGGATCGGCCGCCGCTCCGGCGTACCCCGCCGTCACCGAAATCACGCCGCGAACTTTCTCAAAGACGGCCTGCATGCCCCAATAGCATCCGCCTGCCAGCACGGCTTCCGCGCGCGTTTCTCCCGGCGCCGCCGCCAAATCCACCGCCGGCC
>DATKOS010000359.1:0-19649 GCA_035524535.1 Bryobacteraceae bacterium | reverse complement strand
ATGTTTTGCGCCGGTTTATCCATATCTGTCCCCCAAAAACCCTTGCGGGCAAGTAAAGCAGTGCTGCTCACAACTGGGTCCAACTTCCGTAATTGTAACCCGAATTGCGCGGGAAGCACCCGCGGGGCGTGCTCTGCTCCGCGCCGCCGGGTTCACCAGACGTACGTGCCCACCGACTTGGGTTTGAGCGTGGTGACGATGGCCGCGTCCCGGTATTGGATGTTGAAGGTCTGCGCGGCGCCGGCGGGGTTCGCCACCAGGAGCACGCGCTTGCCGCCGGGCGCCTTGAACGCCACGTTGGGCAGCTCCGCGAGGCTGGTGGACCCGATGCGGACCGAGCCAGGCCGCACGAAGCGCGACGCGTGAGCCATGGCGTAGTAGGCCACGTTGCGCTTCACGGCGTCGCCGTCCAGGGTGATGGCGCCCTGGCAGGTGGCGCAGCCGCTGTCGCCGGTGTGCGGCTCATTGCGCGAATCGGCCGCCAGATTCCACAGCAGCACGGTACGGCTCCAGTTGCGCGTGGCCCCGATGAGGAGGCGCGCCACGGGAGCGCTTACATCGATGGCGGCTTGGCCTTCCACCGAACCGGTCACCATCTGTTCGGTGAAGTAGATGTTCTTGCTCGGGTAGGCGTTGCGCACCTGGGTCATGGCTTCCACGCCGCCGGCGTAGAGATGAAAGGCGGAGCCATCGGCGAAACGCGCCGCGCGCGCGTCCGCCAGGATGGACATGGGGTATTGCGGCTGGTCGCAATCGTGGTCGTAGAGGATGATCCGGGTTTTGATCTTCGCCTGGCGGAACGCCGGCCCCAGGTAACGCGCAACGAAGGCGGCCTCCTCCGGCGCCTGCACGATCATGCTGGGCGTGTTCTTGCCATTCAACGGCTCATTCTGCACGGTGACGGCGGCAATGGGTATGCCCTCGGCCTTCATGCCCTGGATGTACTTCACGAAATAGCCGGCGTAGGCGGCGTAACATTCGGGCTTGAGGCTGCCGCCCTTGGGAGCGGCGTTGGTCTTCATCCAGGAGGGCGCGGTCCAGGGCGAGGCGAGAATCTGGATGCGCGGATTTACCTTCAGGATTTCGCGCAGCGCGGGAATCACATCCCGGCGGTCCTCATCCAGGCTGAAGAGGCGCAGGGCGGCGTCCGTCTGGCCGGGGGGCGCATCGTCATAGGTGAACACGCGGCTGCTCCAATCCGAGGCGCCGATGCTGACGCGCAGGTAGCTGACGCCGGCGTCCTTATCCGCCACGCCGAAGAGCTCCTGGAGAAGCGCGGCGCGGCCGGCGGCGCTCATGCGCATGAGGTGCTGCGCGCTACCCCCGGTGAGCGTGAAGCCGAAGCCGTCCATGGTCTGGAAGGTCTGGCGGTCGTCCACCACGATGGTGGGATTTTGATTCCGCGGCCGCTCGAAGGGCTGGGGCGGCAGCGTGGGATCGAAGAGCGCGGACTTGTCGCCATTGGTCAGCCAGATGGTGACCCCTCCATTCTTTTGACCGACGAGGGAGATGGGGGCCCAGGCGAGCAGGACAAGGGACAGCGTTGCGGCGCGCACGCCCTTAGCGTAACCTATTTGTCTTCGGGGCCGGTTTTTTGGTTTTCGCCTTCGGCCTTCTTGCCTTCGCCTTCGGCTTTGTTGTCTCCGCCTTCGGCTTTGGGATAAAGCACGTTGGAGCCGGCTTCGAACTTTTGGTAGGACTCGAAATCCACCACGTTCTTGGTCATCACCTCGCCGGCGCGCATGAGCGTGACGGCCTGCAGCGGGAGCAGGTAGGCGCGGCCGGCGATGGCGGCGTAATCGTAATCCAGCGTGGTGCTGGCCAGGGTGATTTGAAACTCCTTCAGGCCGTCGGCTTCCACGGTGATGCGCAAAGTAGCGGCGGCCGCGGGATCTATGTAGACCAGCCCGTGATAGCCGGCCACGATGCGGCCTTCGTCCGGCCCGTTGACGTAATCGAGGGAGAAGTTGGAACGCTCGCGCAGCACCTGGTAGGAGTACACCTGAACGCGCGTGCCGCGCACTTCATCCCAGCGGACCCAGGTGAAGGAGGCGGCGAAGGCGGGGTCAAACACGCGCCGCAACATGCCGCCGAATTCGCCGCGGGAAGTGGCGCCGGAAAGCGCGTCATAGCCTTCGCTGTCGGGCTGGTGATTAAACTGGACCAGGCGGTAGTGCTCCTGGCGTCCGTAGTAAGAGAGGAGGGCCATGAGGCTGTCCACGGCGGACCAGTATTTTCCCTTGCCGGTGGCGTCGCTATAGCGGGAAATGGCCTCGGCGCAAACGAAGTCGGGGAGGGCCTGGTCATAGGCCAGAGCGGCGCGGCGCGCGGCGGCGATCACCTGGGTTTGCACGTCGCGTGAAGGAGTTTTCGGTGTGGCCGCGGAGGCGGCGAAACAGGCGCTGAACAGCGCGATGGCCGTGCGGGTTCGCATGGTTGGCGCTCCGGCTCCCCGGCGTGGCAGGATCTCCTCATGATAGCGCGCGGACCCCGCCGAATCCCCTCTTGCCCGGGCGCGGAAGGCGGGTACAATGTGGACATGATCAGGTTGGAGCACGTGACGGAATCCTGGCGGGGCGTGCGCCAGGATACGGTGGCGGCGGTGGAGGAATTTCCCGAAAGCGAGTTTGGATTTCGCGCCACGCCGGAAATGCAGACATTCGGGGAAATCGCGCGGCACATCCTGACGGCGAGCCAGGGACTGACGGCGATGGTGCTGGCGGGGGAGAGCGATTTCACCGGGCCGGACTTTCGCGCGCGGCTGATGAAGTACCTGAAGCCCGCGCCGCCGGAAGGCGACGCCCAGGCTCTGGCGGCCGCGCTGCGGGATTCGCTGGAAAGCGAACTGGCGGAGCTGGCCGCCAAGCCGGCCGATTTTCTGGCGCAGGAAGTGACGCGCATGGACGGCGTGAAGCTGACGCGGCTGGAGATGATCCAGTCCATCAAGGAACATGAGATGACCCATCGCTCCCAGATGTTCATGTACATGCGGTTGAAAGGCATAGTTCCGTTGACGACGAGACGGCGCCTGGCGCGGCTGGCGAAACAGAACGCGTCGTAAACTTGCGGATGCGGTTGACGATCCTATTACTGTAATTCTTTTGGAGGAATTTCCATGCTCAAGTGTCCGAAATGCGGTGGCGCGATTGATGTGGATGAAGACGATGTGGAAGAAGGCGATACCATCAGTTGCGACGAATGTGGGGCGGACCTGAGGATCGCTGGGGTGAATCCGTTGGAAGTGGAAGCGGTGGACGACAGCGAGGACGAAGAAGAAGACGAGGATGATTTCCTCGACGAAGACGAGGAAGAGGAAGAAGAAGACGAGGATTGGAAGTAAGAGGGAATGCGTCCGGGCGGCCGCTACGTTTGCGGCCCATGGGGCGGGGAGGGTCTTGTGAGCAGAGTTTTGGCGGCGTGCCTGGCGGTTTTGATTCTGGTCGCTCCCGCTGCTTTCGCGCAGAAGGACAAGAACAAGGGGGATTCGGAGCACACGCGCAGCGTAAAGGGGCTAGTGGTGACGCCGGATGGCAAGCCCGCCAAGCAGGCCGTGGTGTTCCTGAAGAACACGAAGACGCTGCAGGTGCAGTCGTTCATTACGCGGGATGACGGCTCCTACGCGTTTCACGAGCTCAACCCAGACGTGGATTACGAGCTGAAGGCCGAGATGGAGGGAGGCTTTGTGAGCCCGACGAAAGGCCTGAGCTCGTTCGATTCGCGCAAGCAGCCGGTGATCGATTTGAAGCTGGCGAAGAAGTAAGGGGAGTGGGGGCGCTGGCGCTCTACTTCTTCCGCGCGCGGCGGATTTCTTCGAGTCTTTCCGCGATTCGCTTTTCCGTTCCTCGGTCCGTGGGGTGGTAGTAGCGGCGGCCGGCTAGGGAGGGCGGGAGGCAATCCATATCCACCATGGCGTCCTCGAATTGGTGGGCGTGCTGGTAGCCTTCGCCGTAGCCCCAGGACTTCATGGCCTTGGTGACAGCGTTGCGCAGGTTCATGGGCACGGGCTCGGCGATGGTGCGCTCCACGTCTTCCTTGATGGCGCCCATGGCGCGGTAGGAGGCGTCGGACTTGGGCGCGACGCTGAGGTAAATCGCCGCCTGCGCCAGCGCGAGGTCTCCTTCCGGGATGCCGAGGAAATGCACCGCCTGCATGGCGGCCACGGTTTGCTCCAGGGCGCGCGGGTCGGCCAGGCCGATGTCCTCG
Source organism: Bryobacteraceae bacterium (assembly GCA_035524535.1). GTDB lineage: Bacteria > Acidobacteriota > Terriglobia > Bryobacterales > Bryobacteraceae > BOG-224. The sequence continues at coordinate 15,446 of DATKOS010000359.1, read as the reverse complement.
ATGGCCATGCGGATGAGGCGGCGGGCGATGTACAGGCGGTCCTCGCCGCCCTCCATCATGCGCGAGAGCCAGTAGAGCGCGGCGTCCACGTCGCTCGACCGCACGGACTTGTGCAGGGCGGAGATGAGGTTGAAGTGCTCCTCGCCGCCCTTGTCATAAAGCATCACCTTGCGGTTGATGGCGCTTTGCACGGACTCTTCAGTGAGTTCGCCGGCCGAGGCGGCGCCCGCGGCTTCCAGCGTGTTGTAGGCCTGGCGGGCATCGCCGTTGGAGTAGATGGCGATCTGCTCCAGGAGATCGTCGGGGGCGCTTAAGCCGGCCACGGGGAGCGCGCGCTTGAGGAGCGCGACAATCTCCGGAACCGCCAGGCCGCGCAGGGCATACACGCGCGAGCGCGAAAGGAGCGCGGCGATCACTTCGAAGGACGGGTTCTCCGTGGTGGCGCCGATTAGGGTAATATCGCCGCTTTCCACGTAGGGCAGGAAGGCGTCCTGCTGGGCCTTGTTGAAGCGGTGAATTTCATCGATGAAGAGGATGGTGCGGAGGCCCAGGCGGCGGAGGCGCTCGGCGTCCGCCATCACGTTCTTGATCTCCTTGATGCCGGAGAGCACGGCGCTGAAGGGAACGAACTCGCAGTGCGTTACGCGGGCGATGATGCGCGCAAGCGTGGTTTTGCCGGTGCCGGGAGGCCCCCAGAGAATGATGGAGCCGATTTCGTCGCGCTCAATCTGGCGGCGGAGCGGCTTTCCGGGGCCCAGGATGTGCTCCTGGCCGATGTAGTCGTCGAGCGTTTCCGGGCGCATGCGCTCGGCGAGCGGCCGGTTGCGGTCCGGGGCGGCGTCGGGCGGCGGGGTGGAATCGAAGAGGCTCACGAGCGCAGCGCGCGCTGGCGGCGCGCCTCATACAGCAGGATGCCCGCGGCCATGGCGGCGTTCAGGGACTCGACGCCCACGGTGGGAATCGAAATATCGAGCGCGGCAGAGCGCAGGGACTGGCTCACGCCGCGCGCTTCATTGCCGACGATCAAACCGCAGCGCATGGTGAGGTCCACCGCCGCCAGGGAGCGCGTGCCGTCGCGCGCGGGCACGCCGGCGTAAAGTTCCACCTTGTTCTGCTGCAGGGAGGCGCGGGCCAGAGCGGCGTCCATGGCGTGCAGATAGGGGATGCGGAAGAGGGAGCCGGCCGAGGCGCGCAGGGTTTTGGGATTCCACGCGCTGACGGAGCCCTTGAGGAACATCATGCCCGTGGCGCCGAAGGCTTCCGCGGCGCGCGCAATGGCGCCGGCGTTGCCGGGGTCCTGGAGGCCGTCCAGCACCACTACCAGCGGGCGGCCGCGGAAGAGCTGCTCCAATTTCCAAACCGGCGGCTTCACCAGCGCGATGACGCCCTGGCTGGTCTCCGTGCTGGAGAGGCGGTCGAGGAGGGCGTCCGGGACGACCACCACGCGGATGCCGGCCAGGCGCTTGACGTGCGATTCGGCGGCGGAGCGGACGGACTCGGCGGCGAGAACCACGCGCACTTCGCAATCGCTGCGCAGCGCCTCTTCGAGCAGGTGGAAGGTTTCGGCCACGCACAAGCCGTCAGTGGTGAGGGCGCCGCGGACAATGGCGCGGCGGACGTCTTTCAACAGCGGGTTGGCGGCGCTCGAAATCGTTTCGGGCTTCGGCATCCTACAATATTGGTTCGCGGAACGTCCTATAGAATAGCGCAGATGAAACGGGCCTTCTGGATCGCGATGGCGCTGGCGGCGGTGCTTGCGGGGGAAGTGGCGCGCCTCTCGCTGCGCATCGAGCAGGAGGCGGGGATGGATGAAGCGCGGCCCGCGGACGTGATTCTGGTGATGGGAGCGGCCGAATACAGCGGGCGGCCCTCGCCGGTGCTGCGCGCGCGGCTGGACCACGCGCTGGAGCTGTACCGGCGGAAGCTGGCGCCGCGGATTCTCACCACCGGCGGCGCGGGGGGCGACGCCAGGTACACGGAAGGCGGCGTGGAGCGTTCCTACCTCATCTCCAAAGGCGTGCCGCCGGATGCCGTGGTGGTGGAAGACACGGGCGAGAGCACGGTGCATTCGGTGGCCATGGCCACGGAGATCATGCGGCGCATGGGGTTGCATTCGGCGATTGTGGTGAGCGATGGGTATCACATTTTCCGCGTGAGGAGGATGCTGGAGGCGGATGGGGTGACCGCGTATGGATCGCCGCGCAAGGAGAGCAGCCCGCCGCGCGAGGCTTGGAATTGCGTGCGGCAGGCGATTGGGTATTTGTTGTGGCGGGTGGGTGTGAAGGTTTGAGGGGTTGCGGGTTGCGGAGGCGGTGTACGCGTGTTCGCGGGTCGGAGCGGGGGCAGCATTAAGTTAGCCCGAAAAGCAGGCCGGGAGGTCCTCCACTGGGCGCGGCGCTAGGGGAGGGCGTAGACCAGGTAGGTGGGGCTCTCGAAGAGCGGCTGGCGGTCCCTGAGGCGGTCCTTCGGCCGCAGCACCACGTACTGAATGTTGAGGGCGGCTAGTTTGGGCAGGTCACGCGGGCGGAAGCGGCCTTGGTTGGTCTGCTGCCAGCGCTTCCACCACTCGGCGGCGAATCCGCCCAGGTAGTTGACCTGGCCGCCTCCTTTCCAATCGACGTAGACGGCGCGCAGAGCTTCAGTGCGGAAGATGCCGGGGTCGAGCGTCTTGGCGAAATCCGGAAAGAGGAAGACGGCGTCTTTGGGCGTGGAGGAGCGCGCCCAAACGGAAAGCTGCTCCACGTCCGGCGTGAGGAGCTTGGGGTAGTTCTGGACTCCGGCGAGGCCCGGGATCACGAAGAAGGCCGCCAGCGCCATGGCGAGCATGATGGCCGGGCGGTAGGGATGCAGACGTTTCGGGCCGCGTTCCGGGCCGGCCACGCCGGTGCGAACCGCGAGCCAGGCAAGCAGAGCCAGGGCGAGGGTGACGCCGGCGCCGCGCGGCGTCCAGGGCTGCGTCAGGACCGGCTGCAACGGCGGCAGGTAAGCGAACGCGAGCCAGGCGGCGGCTTCCAGGGCGCGGCCGTGCGCGGCCGCCAGCACGCCGGCAGTGGCGGAAAGCAGTTGCGCGAAGAGAGTGACGAACAGAATGGCGCGCATGGGTTGCAACTGCGGCACTAGGGCCCAGCGCCAGTGGTCCAGCAACAGCCAGGAAGCCGGCAGGCTGAGCAGCCCGAGGAGCGGCAGGCCCAGCGCGAAGCAGCGCCATTCGATGCTCATGTGGCCCCGTAGCCGCCAGCAGGCGCCAAGCAGAACCGCGGAGAGGATGGTGTAGTGCGCGAGCAGCGCGTTAGGCCAGGCGGTTTTGTCGGAGATCCAGTTGTAGCCCGCGCGCATGCGCTGGAGCTTTTCGAGATCGGGCGAGAGGCGCGCGAAAAAGGTCTGCGCCTCGCCGGCGCCTTCCTGGAAATGCGCGGCGATTCCCACAAGCAGGACCGCGCCCGCCAGCGGCGCCAGGCGCCAGAGCCTGCGCCGGAGGTTGTCCGAATTCGAAGGCCACAGCGCCAGCGCGGCGAAGATGGCGACGAAGGGCAAGACGGTGGGCGCGTGGTAGAGCAGCGCGGCCGCGGCAGCGATGCCGGCGGCCAGATACCGGCGCTGCACGGTGAGGCCCGCCGCGCAGAGTCCCAGGGGCAGGGCGAACGCGCGGGGCGTCGGTTCGTACTCGAAGGTGAGCACCGAAGGTCCCGCCACCACGGCGCCCAGGCAGCAGATGGCGGCGATGAAGAGAGCCAGCGCGGCGGGCGAAACGTCGGGCTCGGCCTTCGGGCCTTGCGCCTTGGCGTGCGCGGCGTCGCGAAGGCCGGACATGCACATCGCCAGCGCCATCAGGTACAGGCCCCAGATGCCGAAGGCGCGCGCGGCGATTTGCTGCAGCGCCAGCACGTCGCGGAACGGCAGGCCGGTGGCCGTCCGCAAGGCGCGGCCGATCTCGTCATAAAGCGTGTAGGCCACGTGGGCGCGCTGCGCCAGAATGTCAAGGCGCAGCACGGAAGGGTCGCGCAGGTGCTCCAGAATGGGCGCGTAAATCTGACTATCCTGCTGCAGCCAGGTATGGCCGGGAAACTGAAAGAAGGTGAGGAGCGAAAGCAGCAGACAAGCGCCGGCGATGGCGGGAGGCCTCATTTACCGGGTATTTTAGCGAGTTCCTGGCGGGCCCACACGCGGTTGGGGTCGAGGGCGAGAGATTTGGTGAGAGCTTTGCGGGCTTCGGCGTCCTGGCCGTCCTTGCGCAGAGCGATGCCGAGCCAGAGATAGGCCTCGGCGCTATTGGCGTCGAACTCGATGGCCTTACGGAAATCCTCAATGGCGACCTTGGCGCCGCCGCCGAGCTGGGCGGGCACGTAATAATTGCCCACGCCGCGCGCCAGATAGACGGAGGATGACTTGGGGGCCAGGCTTACGGCCTTCTCAATAGCCGTCTTGGCGCGGGGTCCGTAGCTGAGGCCGCTGAAGAGATCGGTAACGGCCTGGCCGCAGAGCATGCCGAGCATCCGGTAATTTTCGGCGTCGGGGTGGAGCGCCACGGCTTTCTCCGCGGCCTTGATGCCGGTTTCGGCGGCCTGCTGGGCCTGCTTCTTATCGTGCATTTCCTGCGCGACTTCGGCGAGGTAGGAGGAAGCCAGCGCGAGGCGGTACTGGGCGTTGGGATCGTTGGGCGCCTTGGCGGCGGCGGCGGAAGCTTCGTCAATGGCCTTTTGGAGCGCCGCGCGGTCCTGGCGGTCGCGCGCCATTTCGAGCGGCGTGGGCGCCGCGGCCCAGACCGCGGCGGCTAACAACAACCCGCAAATCGGCTTCAGCATGATTAGAGTTCCGCGACGGACCGCTGCGCCAGGGCGAAATAAACCGCGAGGGCAACCAAGAGCGCACCGTTGCCCAAGACCACGAGCGGGGCCGTAAACACTGGGACGAGCCAGCCGGACGCCAGGTTTCCCAAGGTCATGCCGCCGCGGAAGGAGAAGTTGTAGACGCTCATGACGCGGCCGCGCATTTCGTTGGTGACGATGAGCTGGACCAGCGAACTTACCGAGGCGAATACTACCATCATGAAGGCGCCGGAAAGGAACAGCGCCAGGTAGCTGACGGGCAGAAAGCGCGAAGCGGCGAAAACCACGGCGGTGGCCCCCAGCGACGCGAGGCCAAGAAGGGCCAGCAGCCCCTTCTTGCGGAAGTTCCCCATGCTGGCGATGGTGAGCGCGCCCACAATGGAGCCGGCGCCGGTGATGGACTGGAACATGGCGTAGGTGCCCGCGCCCTTGTGGAAAATATCCTTGGCGAAGACCGGCAGGAACGTGCGCATGGGGATGAAGAAGAACGTCATGGCGAAGCCCAGGATGATGAGCCCCTGCATGGCCCCTTGGCGGCGGATGAACTTGATGCCCTGCTTCATGCTCTGCATCACGCTCTCGCCGGTTTTGACGGGCGCGAAGCGCACCTTCAGCATGGCCAGCGCGATAACCGGCGCGAAGAAGGAGATGCCGTTCAGGCCGAAGCACCAGACCTCGCCGATTTTGGCGAGCACGGCGGCGCTGATGGCCGGCCCAATCATCACTGCGGCATTGAACTGCATGGAGTTCAGGGCGATGGCGTTGGGCATGTCCTCTTTATCGACAAGCGTAGGAATCAGCGCCGAGTACGCCGGGCCGCCGAAGGCCTGCGCGAAGCCGCAAATGAACGAGGAGGTGAGAATTTCCCAGACGTGGATGCGGTTCACCGCGAGCAGAGCGGTGAGGAAGAAGGCGCAGGCCATCTGCACGTACTGCGAGCCGGTGAGGACGTGGCGCCGCTCCATGCGGTCCGCCACCACGCCTCCGACCAGGGAGAAGAGGAAGATCGGAATGGTATTGAGGACCGGATCGAGCGCGAGATAGAAGGCGTTATGGCTGAGGCGATAGATGAGCCAGGCCTCGGCCACCTGCTGCATCCATGTCCCTACGCTGGACAGGCACGCCCCAATCCACATGAGGCGGAAGTCGCGGTACTGGAAAGATTTGAAAACCCGTTGCAGCACTTGAGGGGGCGAAGAGAAATTGTAGCAGGAAAGAGGCGGGGGACCCGGGTGAAACGGCAGTGAACGGGACGGTCAGATTCCGGGGCCTCTCCCTGGCAGGTAACCGCGCCTCGCCCTCGCGGGGGATTTTCAGATTTCTATGTCTGGATTTCCATCACAAATTTGCGGTTGAATGGTGTAAGTTCTTTGGTTTCAGTACGGCACGGGACTTGCACCATATTGGGCGAGAGGAGAGAAGTCCGAATGTCCGATCCCGCAACTTATTGGTTGAACGTCACCAACATCGCCCTCGGCGTCATGGTGCTGTTGTGCTGCGCCGCCGTGGCTTACGGTGTGGTGCAGGAGCTGGCCGCGCGGCGGCGGAAGGCCCACGAATCGTCCCGTCTGGACCGCGAGGTAGCCGATCTGGTGGCCGCTTATGACAGTCATGCCTTCAACGTTCCCGGCCTGGGCTTGACCATGGCCGATGGCGGCGAAGAGCAGGACAAGAAGAAGGAAGACGAGCGGTAGCAACATGCAGTGTCCTTTTCTCAAGGAAATCCGCGTCAAATACTGCCAGTCGGCGGCGATTAGGAAGCTGATTCCGACGGCGAACTCCGGCCGGGCCCATGAGAAATGTTCGTCGGAGGGACACGGCGATTGCCCCATCTTCCAGGCGCAGCCGCCGGAAGAAGATGCGGCCATTTGCCCCTACCTGCGGGATTCGCTCATGCAGTACTGCGGGGCCGCGCCGGTGGCGAAGTTCGTGCCGTACAGCGAATCGCTGCTCTCGCGCTGCGGAACCGATAGCCACCGCTATTGCGAGCTGTATCTGGCGATGGCCAATCCGGAAATGCCGCCCGCGGAAGCGGATTCGATCTCCATGCCCGAGGGGCTGCGCTTTTCCGAGAACCACATGTGGTTGGACGTGACCGAGGACGGCATCTGCCATGCCGGAATCGACGCGTTTCTGAGCCGCGCGCTGGGCCGGATCGACCGTATCACCTACCTCGGGACCAGCGGGCGGCGGCGTCCGGCCGCGGTTCTAAGCGCGGCGGGGTGCGACCTGGAAATGGTGTTTCCCAACGAGATGATGCTCACCGGCTGCAACCTGTACCTCCGCGCCGAGCCTTCGAAGCTGGCCGAGGAACCGTACGCGGGCGGCTGGCTGTTTGAGGGAACGCTGGTGGAAGAGACCACGCGCGGCCTGATGCAGGGAGAGCGGGCGCGCGAATGGATGGAACGCGAAGAGCGGCGCATGAATGAGTTTGTGCAGCAGCAGCTTTCCGGCGCCCTGGCCGCTGATGGCGGGTTGTTCGCCGCCGGGGTGGCGCGCCAGATGGACCGGGAACGCATGCTCGCTTTGTTGCATGAGTTTTTCTCGCCCTCGCGGGCAGGAAGAGTCTAACGGTGAAGATTCCGGGATCCTATTTATTCCTTGCGGGAGCGCTGGCGGCCCTGGGCGCGGGCTGGGTGGGCTTCCCGCACGTCATTTATAAGAGCCGGCCTCAGCCGGTGGATTTCAGTCACAAGACGCACGCCGATAAGGCGGGTCTGAAGTGCGAGGATTGCCACGCGTTCCGCGACGACGGAACGTTCGCGGGCATCCCGCCGCTCGAGAAGTGCGCCGGATGCCACGCCTCGGCCATGGGAAGCACGGCCGCGGAGAAGAATTTCATCGATCGTTACGTTACACCGAATCGCGAGCCGGCCTGGGCGGATTACGCCCGCCAGCCTGAGAATGTATTCTTTTCGCACATCAGCCACGTGAAGCTGGGAGGGCTGAAGTGCGAAGAGTGCCACGGCGAAATGGGCGCCTCCGATACGCTGCGCGTCTACCAGGAGGACCGCATTGGCGGGTACTCGCGCGACATATGGGGCGCTTCGCCGCCTCGGAACATGGCCGGCGCAGCTCCGGGCATGAAGATGGACGACTGCGTGGATTGCCACCGGCGGCAGGGGCTTTCGCACAGTTGTCTGGATTGCCACAAATAGGGGCTCGGGACCATGCAAAAAACCCGTAGGGAAATTCTGCTCTTCATGGGCGGCGGCGCGGCGGGCGCCATGCTGACGCCCGCGCCGTGGCGGCTGATCACGGATACGGCCATCTGGTCCGAGAATTGGCCCGGCATTCCGCGGCCGGCGGCGGGCGAGGTTTCCGAGCGCTACACGAATTGCGCTCTCTGCCCGGCGGGATGCGCGGTGCGGGCGCGCCTGGTGAATGGGCAGCCGGTGTCCCTGGCCGGCGCGGCCGGGCATCCGTGGAGCCGCGGCGCGATGTGCGCCTTCGGGTTGACGGCGCATCATCTGCCGTACCATCCGGACCGGCTCAAGGTGGGGTCGGCGAGTGAGGCGGAGACCGCGGCGGCGGTGGCGGATGCCATGGCCAGGCGCGGCGCCGGGGAGAAGGCGGCGGTGCTGGATCTGGCGCCGGGACGGGCGGCTTCGGCGGTGTACCGCCGCGCCATGGCCGCCGTGAAGGATGGCGTCTATCTGACGCCTGAACGGCCCCTGGGCGGCGCCCGGGTGGATTTGAGCAAGGCACGCACGGTGCTTAGTTTGGGAGTTCCGCTGTTTGCGGGATGGGGAACGCCGGGCAATCTGTACACGGCGCGAGCCAACTTCCGGCTGATCCAAGCCGAACCTTACGAATCGGCGACGGCCGCGCTTTCCGATGAGTGGCTGGCCATCAAGCCGGGATCGGAAGCGATACTGGCGGCGGCGCTCGCCGGCAAAATCCCCAACACGGATGCCGCCGTGGCTACCGGCCTGGCGGAGCAGCGGATTGTGGATGTGGGCCTGAGCCTTCGGGCTAACGGACCCTCGGTGGTTCTGGCCCCGGAAAACTCCCCCGAGGTTTTCGAGCTGAACCGGGCGCTGGGAGCTTTCGGGAAGACCCTGGTGGCGGACGATTCAGCGGAACACGGAGCGCCGGACGGCGCTACTCTCGCGTCGGTTCCGGATGGCTCGATCCGCGTCTTGTTCCTGGATGAATCCGTTCCCGGTGCGCACATCCCGTGGAAGGCTATTGAGAGGAAGCTGGTCCCGAGCAATCCGCTGGTGGTGGCGTTCGCGTGGTCGCGGGAAGGCTACGGGCGGCATGCGCACTTCGTGCTGCCGGCGGCGGTGTATCCGGAAATGCTGACGGACATTCCGTCGGCTCTCGACTCTCCCGCGCCGATGTTCCGCCTGGCCGCGCCGCTGGTGGCGGCTCCGGCGGGGATGATCGATCCGGTTGCCTTTGTTGCCAAGACCGCGGGCATCGACCCCGGCAATCCTCTACGTGAGAAGGCGGATGCGATTCAGAAGGCGGGACGGGGAAGCGTGTTCACGCCGGCCGGCGGCAAGTCCACGCCCGTGAGGAGCCTCAAGCCGGACGATTTCTGGAAGGCGCTGAACAACGGCGCCACATGGATGGGCGAGCCTGCCGCGGGGACCAGCTTCGCCAAGCCCGCCAGTACCCTGGCGGCCGGCGATGCGTCCGATTTCCGGCTGGCGGTGGCCTTCACGGGCGCGCACTTCGCCACACTGGCTTCGCCATTGATGGCGAAGCTTTATCAGGATTCGGATTTGCGCCTGGCGCCGGACACGGTGGCGTTGCATCCCGATACGGCGCGCGCCGCGGGCCTGGCGGACGCCGCGCGCGGCAAGCTGGAAACCGCGTACGGGGCATGCGCGGTCGGCCTGGTGTTGGATGCCGCGGTTCCCAAAGGCTTGCTGCGCGTGGCGCCCGGCCCGGAGACTCTGGATATTTGCGGCGCGAACACTCGCGCCAAGGTGGCGGCATTATGATCTCGGCCAACAAACCCAATAAGACGGCCCGCTACGGCATGAGCATCGACCTCGACCGGTGCAATGGATGCGGGGCGTGCATGGTGGCGTGCGCCGTGGAGAACAACGTGCCGCCGGTTCCGGAAGAGGCCACGGCGCGCAAGGGCATCACCTGGATTCGCGTGTTCCGCGTGGATAACGGCGAGGAAGGCGAGGAACGGCGCTCGGTGTTCGTGCCGGTGCTCTGCCAGCAATGCGGCGAGGATACGCCCTGCGTTCACGTTTGCCCGCAGCAGGCGGTGGAAGTGGACCCGGCCACGGGCATTGTGGGACAGATGCCGGAGCGCTGCCTGGGCTGCCGCTACTGCATGGCGGCCTGCCCGTATCACGCGCGCTACTTCAACTGGTGGGACCCGCAATGGCCCGCCGGCATGGAGAAGACCCTCAATCCGGACGTGGCCCCGCGCATGCGCGGCGTGGTGGAGAAGTGCAATTTCTGCCATGGGCGCTGGCATGCCGCCAAGGAGCGCGCCGCGGCCGCGGGCAAGTCCGAGATTCTGCCCGGCGATTATACGCCGGCCTGCGTGGAGGCGTGCCCCACCGGGGCCATCCGCTTCGGCGACCTGAAAGACCCGGCCAGCGAAGCCGCGCGAGCCGCGGCCGATGCGCACAGCTTCCGGCTGCTAGAGAAGATCGGCACGGAGCCCAAGATCTACTACCGCTCGACGCGGGAGTGGGTGCGGCAGGCGGCCGCCGCGCCCAAGCCCCAGGAGAAGGAGACGGCCCATGGATAAGGAATTCATTGCTCGCGGCGTGAAGCGCTGCTCCACCGGCAATTTCCTGCTATGGATTGCGCCCTGGGTTGGGCTTTTGCTGTTTGGAGTCTTTTGCGCCGGCCTTTGCCTCGTCAAGGGCCTGAATCAAACCAATATGGACAACCGGTTCGCGTTCGGTCTCTGGATCTTTCTCGATTTGACCGTGATCGCGCTGGGGGCCGGCGCTTTTTTTACCGGTTTTCTGGTCTACATTCTGAAGCTCAAGGAACTGCGCGCGGTGATCAACAGCGCGGTGGTCATCGGTCTGGTCTGCTACAGCGGCGCCATGGGCGTGCTGGCGGTGGATGTGGGCCAGCCGCTGCGCTTCTGGTTCACCTTCTGGTACCCGAACGTGCATTCGATGCTCACGGAAGTGACGTTCTGCATTAGCTGCTATCTCACGGTGCTGCTCATCGAATATCTGCCCATCGTGCTCCGAAACCGCAAGCTGAAGGAGGTCCCGGCGTTTCTGGTGTTCGAGCACGAGCTGCACAAGCTGATCTACGTGCTGGCGGGCGTGGGCACGTTCCTCTCGTTCTTCCATCAGGGGTCGCTGGGCGGCTTGTACGGCGTGTTGCGCGGCCGGCCGTTCGCGTTCCGCGAAGGGTTCGCCATCTGGCCTTCCACGTTCTTCCTCTTCATTCTCTCGGCAGCGGCCGTGGGGCCGAGCTTCGTGCTGCTCACCACGTGGCTGGTGGAGAAGATTACGAAGAAGCGGCTGGTAAAGACCGAGGCCATTCAGATGCTGGCGCGGATTTCCGGGCTGCTGCTGGCGTTCTACGTACTGCTGAAGAGCGTGGATACGCTCATCTGGATCAACCGCACGTCGCCGGATAGCGGCTTCCAGGCGTTCCAGTATTACTCCTGGAATCCGTTCGGCACGTGGATCTTGTTCGCGGAGATCGGGCTCTTCGGGCTGGTTCCGGCGGCGATTCTGCTCACGCCCAAGGCGCGCGCGCATCGCGGCTGGCTGGTAACGGCCGCGGCGATGGCGTGCTGCGGCGTGGCGCTCAACCGCTTTGTGCAGACGGTGCAGACGCTGGCGGTGCCCACGCTCTCCTTCGACAAGTTCATGACCTACGCGCCGAGCTGGCAGGAAGTGGGCGCATTCTGCGCCATTCTGGCCTACGGCGTATTGGTGTATTCGTTCTCGTTCCGCTATTTCCAATTGTTCCCGCAGGAGCGCGAACTCAAGCTCGACGTGGCGCGGCAGGAGGAAGAGCCCGCGCTGGCCGGGAGGTATTAGACGACATGCTGCCTTGGAACTACGGATTTCATTGGACCACCGCAACCATGATCTTCATGGGGGCGTTCTATACCGTGCTGGTGACTGTGGCGTCCACGCTGGTGAATGCCGCATGGCGTTCGCGCCGGGCCTTGCGCGCGGGCCGCGCGGAGCGCATCCGGTGGCGCTCGGATTTCCACGATCTTCCGGCCTGCGACCGCCAATGCCGGCACACCTTCACAGGCGAATTCCAGTACCGCGAGTGCCCGCACGCGTTCGATTGCCGCGAATGCGCCACGCACGCGAAGCTGGTGGCGGAGCATCCGCCCGCGCCGGCCGAAGCCGAGGAAGAAGTATTTGGCCTGTGCTTTCCGCTGGACCGCCTCTACCACCGCGGCCACACCTGGGCGCGGCGTGAAGACGACGGCACGGTGACCGTGGGCCTGGATGATCTCGGCGAGCGCCTCCTGGGCGCTCCGGAGGCGGTGGAACTGCCGCGGCCCGGCGAGCGCGTGACGGTCAACGGCACGGCTTGGCGGGCGCGCAAGCGGAATGCGGATGTACGCGTGCTCTCGCCGGTGGATGGCGTGGTGGTGGCGACCGGCGGCCCGGGCGCGCCGTGGTATCTGCGAATCCGTCCGGACCGTGCGGACTTCCGCAATCTACTCTCCGGCGCCGAGGTCCGGCCGTGGGTGATGCGCGAGATGGAACGCCTGCAACTGGCGCTCACGGCCGAAGGCGCGGCTCCGACGCTGGCCGATGGCGGCGTACCGGTGGCGGACATTGCGGCCAGCTATCCCCAAGCCGATTGGGACGCCGTGTGCGGGGACATGTTTCTGGAGGGGTGAACCAAGCCCTTTCTAAAGGCGCTGGACGCCTACCGCGGGCAGTGATGTTCGACGGCTCGCCCCAACCAAGGCAGCAAGCGGCTTGAAAAGGCGCTACCTCCGGCACACGGCCGTGAGGAAGCGGCCGTCCGGGCTTCGGTATTCCTGGGCGATGGTCAATCCGCCGTGGTCCGCAAGCAGCCAGTGGAAGGCCTCCGGGGTGCAGGCGTACTGGAAGTTGAGCCCCATCCGCTCACCGCGTTCGAGCGCCAGCGAATGACCGCCCACAATGGCGGTCACATCCCGGCTGGCGCGGAAATAGCGAGTGATCAGGTGCAGGCCCGCGCGGCGCTCATCGCGCTTCTGGTCGTAACGGACTTCGCCATCGTCCTCGCCGATGCCCATGCTGCCTAGAAATTCCCAGGCGAAGCGGCGGGCGGCCGGCTGCGCGCGCAGGGCCAGCGTGCGCTCCGGGTCATAGAGTTCGGTATCGATGATGAGGCGGTCGCCCGGCTTGATGAACTGGGCGATGTAGCGGATCTCGGACAGCGGATCGAAGGCGCCCAGCGTATTGCCGGCCATCAGAAAGAGCCGCGGGGCATCGGCGGCGTCGGCGGCATAGACCAGATGCACGGGGCTGGAGATATCGGTCTTGATGCCGACGGCCTCGATATCCTCATCCTCGGCCGCCGCGCAGGCCGCTTCCAGCAGACACTGGCTGGCGTCCACGGGAAAATAGGTGCACTCGCAGCCGGCCGCTTTCAGCGCGCACATGAGCGCCAGATCCCGGGCGCCGTCGCCCGCGCCGAAGCTGATTACCGGGGCGCGCCCGCCGAAGTGCCGGGCGAGACCGTCCGCGCTGGAGGCAATCTCATGCCAGGTGGCCGCCAGTCCGCCATATAGCGCGGCGTCCTGGGTGAGCGCGCGCCATGCCGCCGCCGCCCGGGGAGACCAGAAAAAGAATTTCTCGGGAACATCGCGGGCTTCCATCGCCTCCACGAATTCCTGGGTAATATCCGCTTCCGTAAGGACTACTTCCACTTTCATAGGGAACCCCCATTATGGCGCCAATACGGAAGCGAACGGAGCCGCGAACCGCCCATCCTCCTCTGCGAGCGCCCGGCGCCGCCGCCGGCCGAACGCCCGCCATGCCGAGCCCTACTTCATGATGACGCCGCAGGCGATGCGCGCGCCGGCGTTGCCCGCCGGGTCAGACTTCATGTCGTCCGCCGCGGCGTGGATCATCAGCGCCGTTCCGCCGTTGGCGAAGATCGAATGCGAATCCGACGCGTCCTTCATGTTCACGTTCGGATCTTTCACCGTAACCTTGGCCGTGCCGTCTTCCTTCACCGTGAAGTTCGGCATGTCGCCGGCATGCGGCCCCATGGGATTTTGGATGCCGTGCTGCTTGGCATCGGGGTTAAAGTGGCCGCCGGCCGTGGTAAAGCCGGGCGCCTCGCACTTGGCATTCTGGTGAATGTGGACGGCGTGCTCTCCGGGCGGCAGACCCTTCAAATTCAGGGCGATGGATACGCCCGCCGGCTTGGCCGCGGAAATCGTGGCGGTGCCCACGCTGTCGCCCTTGGCGTTCTTCATTTCGACTTTCACGGGCTTCTCCGCCGCGCACAGCGCCGCCGCGCCGAGCAGCCCCAGAACAGTAACAGTGATCGTTGTTTTTGTCATCCTAGTTCCCCCTTCCAGCAAATCATCTCACGAAACCGCGCGTCTGTCGCGTGGGCCGCGCAGGGCCGGGTTCCGTCGCCATGGCCGCGCGCCCGCCCGCCACGAACCTGCCGCCGCGCGAAGAAGTGACTTATTGTCAAGTGCTTGCTCGCGGCCCCGGGGCCGGGCGGCCAGGGCTCTGCCGGAGGAACTCCCGGGATATACGTGCGGGTTAATATTTCGGAGTCCAAGCCCCGAACCCTAGAATGGGCCGATGGCATAATCAGCCGCGGCCGGTGGAGCGCCTCGCCGCCCATCGCCGGCCAAGGCACTGGCGAAGTTCCGGTGCGCCAACAACACGATCGCGCATGCCCGAGCTGGGACGCGCTTCATCCGAGTCGGGAATTAAGGTCCTATCATGTCTGAGAATATCGGCGCAGTCCCATCGTCCGCGCCGGCGCGTCCGGCTGTTCCGGACCGCCTGGAAGATCTCGAGGTGGCCGAGTCCACGGTTCACGATCTGGCGCTACGTTATCTTTGGTTGCACGGATCGGCCACGCTCACCGCGCTGAACCAGACGCTGAAGCTGTCGTTCGCGGTTCTGGAAACCGTCTACCATCAATTCCGCCAGCAGCATCTCATCGAAGTGAACGGCATGATGGGCGACGACTATTCCTTCAAGCTGAGCGCCGGCGGGCAAGCCCGCGCCGAAGCACGCGCCTCGGCCGGAAGGTACGTGGGGCCGGCGCCCGTTTCGCTCGCGCAGTACAACCGCGTGGTGATGGCGCAAACGGCGAGCCCGGCGCTGGACCGGGAGAGCCTGCGCGACGCGTTGGGCGATCTGGTGGTGCCGGATGGGCTGCTGGACGCCCTGGGGCCCGCGCTGGTCGCGCGCCAGCCGCTCCTGCTTTACGGCGGCGTGGGCAGTGGCAAAACCAGCATCGCGCAGCGGATTCCGCGCATCTTTCGCGACACAGTAGTAATTCCCTACGCGGTGGAAGTGGCGGGCAATGTGGTGTCCGTGTTCGATCCCGCCATTCACAAGCCGGTGGCGGAAGCCGACGATTCCCTGGACCCGCGCTGGGTGGTTTGTGAGCGCCCCTGCGTCACAGTGGGAGGCGAACTCACCGCCGCCATGCTGGAACTGCGCCGCGACG
>DATKOS010000358.1:0-5508 GCA_035524535.1 Bryobacteraceae bacterium | reverse complement strand
GCACCAGCGTCTCCGAGAGCAGCTTCAGCTCCTGCGCCGCCTGCTCCACGGCCGCCACCACGGAGCCAGCGGTCTTCTGGAAGCGGTGCAAAAAGTAGCCGTTGACAATCAGCGCGAGGAGAAAGAAATCGCGTAGGAGCGCCGAAGCGCCGCCGGAGATGCGCAGCAGGCCCAGAGAGGCGGCGTCGAACGCGAGGAACGCGGCCAGTGCGATCGTCCCCAGCACGGAGAGCAGCCACACGCCGGTTTCGCCGGAGCCGCCGGCAAGCAGCGGCGGCGCTTCGCCCCAAGCCGCCAGCGCGCCGGGGTCCACGCCGGTCCGCGCCTCCTCGGCGAGGATGGCGAGATCCTCCCGCAAGTCCACGCGCGGCCGCAATTCCTCGATCGCCTCTTGCCGCGCGCGCACCGTGGCCGGCGGCGCGGGATGCAGCAGCCAGCGCGCCAGCGTCTCCTCGCCAATGTGCGTGCGCGCCGCGCACAGCAGCTCGAAGAGGGAGCCCTTGCCGAAGAGGTCCAGGTCGCGCGCGTAGGGGTGAGCTGGGTCCAGATAGCTCTCCCCGCGCGCGCCCGTCCCGGCCCAGTTGCCCTCCAGCCGCGCCAGCCCGCGCTCAAAGAACCGCGCCGCGCGGCGGCGGCGTTCCAGTTCGCGGAGCAGCCGCTCGTGGTGCACGGCGAGGGCGAAGAAGGCCGCCGCGGGCAGCGCGGCCCAGAGCACGGAGATCGCTTGAAAGAGCGCCGCGCCGGCGATCGCCGCGAAGGCCATCGCCGCGGCGAGCCGCCAGTACGCCAGAGCCCCATTGCGGCGCTCCCGCGCGGCGATATCGGACTGCCGCTCGGCGAGCGCCTGAGAGTAGAAAGAGCGCGGATCGGGAGTCATCGGCCTTCTCCATTCTCGCTCGGAGCGTAACAAAACCAAACCGCGTCGCCCAGGCGGCAGAGGAGAAGGCCGCCGGGGCTGCTGCGAGATGCGCGGGCAAGGCCCGATGCGGAGGCTTTCCGGACGCCCCGGCTGCTCCGCCGGCCGCGCGGTTGCAAATCTCCCGCTCTTGGTGCTAGAAGCAAAGACGATGGCCAATCAAGCGTACGAACCCCAACCTCCCGCTCCGAATGAAGTCCTGTTGGTGGCGAGCGGCGATTCCCGCCCCGCCGCGAATGAAACCTGCTGGCCCGCCCAGGCCGAAATGGAGCGCAAGCTCTCCGAGGCCTTCGCCGCCGAAGGTGTCTCTGTGCGCCGCGCCCACCCGTATGACGCAGCCGCGCGCCACGGGTTTCTGTGCAGCCAGCGCATGGGCATGGACGTCTTCATGAACATCCATCCGGAGGCGCGCGTGGTGGTGGCCGAGGCGGTTTGGCAATACAGCCATCATGTGCTCCCGGGGCTCCGTGGCCACCGCGGGCCCATTCTCACGGCGGCCAACTGGTCGGGGCAATGGCCTGGCCTGGTGGGCATGCTCAACCTCAACGGCAGCATGTATAAGGCGGGCGTACCCTTCGGCACGATCTGGAGCCTGGATTTCACGGACGATTTTTTCCGCCGCGGACTGCGCCAGTGGCTGAAGACGGGCCGCGTGGAGCACGACGCCGGCCACGTGCGGCCGTTTCAGATTGCGGCCGCGCCGGCCGCGGAAGCCGCCGTGGGCCGCGGCTTGGCGCGCGAGCTGCGGCGGCGCAAAGCCATCATGGGCATCTTCGACGAAGGCTGCATGGGCATGTACAACGCCATCATCGACGATGAACTGCTGAATCCGCTGGGCGTTTTCAAGGAGCGCTTGAGCCAGTCCGCGCTGGTGGCGCGGATGCGCGAGATTCCGGATTCAGAAGCGCAGAAGGTGCGCGCGTGGCTCAACGCCCGCGGCATGCGTTTCCACACCGGGCCGAACTTCGAGACCGATCTCACCGACGACCAGATTCTGGGCCAGTGCAAAATGTACATCGCCGCCCTGCGCATGGCCCACGAGTTCGGGTGCGACCTGGTGGGCATCCAATATCAGCAAGGGCTCAAGGATATGGCCCCGGCCTCGGACTTGGTGGAAGGCCTGCTTAACAATCCAGACCGTCCGCCGGTTACGAACGGCGGCGGCCAGGCGCTCTACGCCGGCGATGCGCTGCCGCATTTCAACGAAGTGGATGAATGCGCGGGCGTCGATGCGCTGGTGACGAACCGCGTGTGGAAGGCGCTGGGGTTCGACCCTTCCACCACCCTGCACGACGTGCGCTGGGGCGAACACTACACCGGAGAAGGCATCGACGATTTTGTCTGGGTCTTCCAGATTTCCGGCGCCGCGCCGGCGTCGCACTACGTGGGAGGCTACGCGGGAACGGTCAGCGAGCGCCAGCCGCCCATGTACTTCCGCCTGGGCGGCGGCACCATGAAGGGCATCTCCAGGCCAGGCGAGATCGTCTGGAGCCGGGTGTTTGTGGAAGGCGGGGCGCTGCATTGCGACCTTGGGCGCGCCACGGCCGTCACGCTCCCGCGGGAAGAGACCGAGCGCCGTTGGGCGGAAACCACCAGCCAGTGGCCCATCATGCACGCGATCCTGCACGGCGTGACGCGCGACCAGTTCATGGGCCGGCACCACGCCAATCACATCAACGTAGCCTACGCGCCGGGCGCGGCGGAGGCGGACCGTGCGCTGGCGGCCAAGGCCGCCATGCTGCACGAACTGGGCGTGGCCGTGCATCTCTGCGGCAAGGTGAACCTGGGCTAGCGGCTGACCGCGGGACCGGTTTCGGAAAGCGCCGCCGCTTCCGGGCGTTCGAGGCTCCGAGCGGTAGTCCATACTGGAAGGTCCAGGTTCGCTTGTGAAGCTTCCGCGTGAATCGCCGGCGGCGAAGCTCGCCGCGCTGGCCGCTCTGTGTCTGGCGGCGTACGGCCCGTCTCTGCGCATCCCGCTGATGGAGGACGATTATCCGCTGCTTTGGGAAGCGCAGAAGTACGGCGCGCCCTCGGCGCTGGGCGTCCTCTTGCATTTCTCGGCCTCGCGCCTGCGCGCCACCAGCTACTGGAGCATGTGGCAGCTCTGGCGGCTGTTCCATGCGAACGCCTGGCCCTATCATGTCTTCAGCCTGCTGCTGCATGTCGGGTGCGTGTGGGCGGCGTTCGCCGTAGCTCGCATGTGGCCGCGCATGCGCCCGGCGGCCTTCTGGGCGGCGGCGTTTTTCGCCGTGGCGGAGGGACACCAGGAAGCCGTCATGTGGTTCTCCTCCATCAACGAGCTCTACGTGTTCCTGTTCGGCGCCGCGTCGCTGGCTTTGTGGCTGGCGGCGGCGCGGCCCGGCGCCAAATGGGGGTGGAACGCCGCCTCCGCGGCGCTGTTCGCCCTGGCGCTGCTCTCCAAGGAGCCGGCTTTCGCCTGGCTGCCGCTTTTCCTGCTGGCGGATCTGGACCGTTGGAAACGCGCTCTGGCCAGGCTCATTCCTCACGCGGCCCTGGCGCTGCTGGCCCTCGCCTCGGTGGAAGCCACGCGCGGCAATTCGTTCCGATTCGCCGACGGCAGCTTCTCGCTCGCCGCGCCGTTCTGGTTCACCGGGCCGTACAACATCGTGCGCGTGCTGGGCGTTTGCGGCGCGCTGTCCTTGGCGGCGCTCTTCTGGCGGCGCGCGGCCGGAACCGCGCGAAGCGCCGCGCTGGCCGTTGCGTGGATCGGCGTCGCGCTGGTTCCCTACAGCTTCCTCACTTACTCCCGTCAGATTCCCAGCCGCCAGACGTACGTCGCCAGTTTCGGACTGGCGCTGCTGTTCGGCCTTGCCGTCAGCGAGCTGTGGCGCATCGGCGAGGGGCGCTGGCGGCGATGGGCGGTCGTGGCCGCCGCGCTTGTGCTGCTGGGCAACGCCGCCGTGCTCTGGACCAAGAAGCGCGCGCAATTCGAGGCCCGCGCCCAGCCCACTGAAGAGCTCATCCAACTGGCGCGCCAGACCGGCGGTCCCATTTGGGTGCGCTGTTTCCCGCGCACGCCTTACATCGCCGAGCAGGCCGTGCACATGGCCGCGGGGCTGCCGCCGTCCACGCTCATCTGGAGCGAAGCGGAGGCGCGGCGGCGAAAGCCCGCCGCCGAATTCTGCTACCCGGACCACTAGCCTCCAAGAGGCCCTGCCGCGCCGCCGCGGCGCGGAACATGCGGCCATTACCGCTCGCTATACTGAGGTGTGCTACCGGGAAAGCAGATTCGTTATCGCGACGCGGGCGTGGATATCGACGAGGGGGACCGGGCGGTCCGCTCGATACGCAAGCTGGCGCGGAAGACCTTCACATCGGGCGTGCTCACCGACATTGGGAGCTTTGGCGCGGCGTTCCAGATGAGCGGCCTGCGCAAACCCGTATTGGTGAGTTCCGCCGACGGCGTCGGCACCAAGCTCAAAATCGCGTTCTTGACCGGGCGCCATGACACCGTGGGCGAGGACCTGGTGAACCACTGCGTCAATGACATCGCCGTGCAGGGTGCGGCGCCGCTGTTCTTCCTGGATTATTTCGCCGTGGGCAAGCTGGATGCGGATGTGGCGGCGCAGGTGGTGGCCGGCATCGCGCGCGGCTGCCAGCGCAACGGATGCGCGCTGATCGGCGGCGAAACCGCCGAGATGCCCGGCCTGTATAGCGAACAGGAGTACGACCTGGCGGGCTTCATTGTGGGCGCGGCCGAGCGCTCGAAGATGCTCGACGGTTCCGGCATCCGCGCCGGCGATGCGCTTCTGGCCCTGCCCTCCACCGGACTGCATACCAATGGCTATTCCCTGGCGCGCCGCCTGTTGTTCGGGGAAGCCAAGTACAAGCCGAATACCATGCTCAAGGAAGTGGGCGCCACGGTGGCGGACGCGCTGCTGGCCGTGCACCGCAGCTATCTGAAGCCCATCCGCGCCTTGATGGCGGCGGGTTTGCTGCGCGGCGCCGCGCATATCACGGGCGGCGGCATCACGGAAAACACCCCGCGCATGCTGCCCAAAGGGCTGGCCGCCGCGGTGAACGTGTGCTCCTGGCGCATACCGCCGCTGTTCGAACTCCTGCACGCCATCGGCGGCATTCCCATTGACGACTACCGGCGCACCTTTAACCTGGGCGTCGGCATGATCTTCGCCGTGCCGGCTCGCGCGGAAGCCAAGGCCTCCGCCGTTCTCACCCGCCTGGGTGAAAAGCCATTTCGCATCGGCGAGGTTGTGGCCCATAAGACCGGCCGCCCGCGCGTGGAATACCGATGACCAAGCTGGGCGTGCTGATTTCCGGGCGCGGCTCGAATTTCGAAGCCATTGCAGACCACATCGCCGCCGGAGACCTGGACGCGGAAATCGCCATTGTGATTTCGAACCGTCCGGAGGCGGCGGGCCTGGAGATTGCGCGCCACCGCGGCATCCCAGCGGTGGCCATCGCCTCCAAAGGCCTGGACCGCGAAGTCTATGACCGCATGGTGATTGAGGTACTCCAGCGCCGAGGCGTGGAGTTGGTCTGCCTGGCCGGGTTCATGCGGCTCCTCAGCGCCACTTTCGTGCGCGCCTTTCCCAATCGCATTCTGAACATTC
>DATKOS010000357.1:0-16323 GCA_035524535.1 Bryobacteraceae bacterium | reverse complement strand
ACGCCGTGGATCGCATGGTGGACGTATTGAGAAAGAAAGGCGTCACCTCCGCCCTCGTGGCCGGATCGGTGAGCAGCATTTACGGGCTGGGCGCGCCGCCGGATGAGCCCCGCGGCTGGCGCGTGGACATCAAGGACCCGCGCCATCCGGAGCGCATGGCGGCCGAGATTTTCCTCAAGGACATGTCGCTTTCCACTTCGGGCAGCTACGAGAAGTTTTTCCAGGCCGAAGGGCGGACGTATGCCCATATTATGGACCCGCGCACGGGCTACCCGGCGCAGGGCGTTTCAGAAGTCTCCGTGGTCGCGCCGCGCACCATCGATAGCGAGGCGTGGGCCAAACCGTATTTCGTGAACGGCCGCCAATGGGCGGCCAACCATAAGCCAAAGGAATTTCGCGTGTTTTTTTGCGAGGACAGGACGGAACAGCCATGCGCGTGGCTCCCATGACCAGCCGGTTCCTGGACGCTTGCCGCCGCCGCCCCACGGACGTGAGGCCGGTGTGGTTCATGAGGCAGGCGGGCCGGTACATGAAGCAGTACCGGCAGATCCGGGAGAAGCACAGCATTCTGGAAATCTGCAAACGGCCCGATCTGGCGGCCACGGTGACGCTACAACCCGTGGAACTGCTGGATGTGGACGCGGCCATCATCTTCGCCGACCTGCTGCTGCCGGTGGAGCCGATGGGCCTGAAGCTGCGGTACGCGGCTCGCGAAGGCCCGGCCATCGATAACCCGGTGCGCACTTCCGAGGACGTGGATTCCCTTTCCACCGCCAATACGGACGACCTGGGCTACGTGGGCCAGGCGATCGCGCAGGTAGTGCGCGCGCTGGCCGGCAAGGCGCCGGTGGTGGGCTTTGTGGGCGCGCCCTTCACCATGGCGAGCTACATGGTGGAAGGTGGCGCGTCGCGCAATTTCATCCGCACCAAGAAGCTGATGTACAGCGACGAGACGCTGTGGCGCCGGCTGATGGGCAAGATAGTGGACGTGCTGGCGCCCTTCGCGCAGCTCCAGGTGAGCGCCGGCGCGCGGGCCATCCAGGTGTTCGATAGCTGGGTGGGCGCGCTCGGTTCGGACGATTACGTGCGCTTCGCCGCGCCGTATTCACGCGCGCTGATCGAACGCATCCGCTCCACGGGCGTGCCGGTGATCCACTTTGGAACTGGCGCTTCCGGCTTCTTCAAGGAACTGCACGCGGCGGGCGGCGATGTGATGGGCGTGGATTGGCGCATCAACATCGACCAGGCATGGATGGACATCAGCTATCGCTCGGCCATTCAGGGCAATCTGGACCCGGTAGCGCTGTTCGCGCCACTCCCGGAGCTGCGCACCAAGGTGCAGGAGCTGCTGAAGCGCACCGGATCGCGGCCCGGCCACATCTTCAACCTGGGTCACGGCATTCTGCCGGAGACGCCAGTGGAGAACGTGAAGGCCGTGGTCGAAATGGTCCGGGAATTTCGCCCATGAAAGAGGGCGTCCTCCTGCCGGCGCACGGCGCGCCGGAGCGCTTGGAGGATGTCCCCCAACACCTCGCTGTCGCGCACGGCGGCCAGCAGGCATCGCCTGGGCTGATTGGGCGCGGCCGAGGCGGCGGAGGTCCCGAACGCTTCTCGCGGCGGGATCGCGGCCCCGCCGAGTTCAGCGAGGTGAGGCCCGCGCCCTTCCGCCCGCGGAGTCGCCATGCCTGAAACTCTCATCATCGGCGGCGGCATCTCCGGATTGTCCGCGGCGTATTATCTGGCCAAATCCGGCGCGCCATCCACCATCCTCGAATCCCGCCCGCGCCTGGGTGGCGTAATTCAAACCGAGCGCGTGGAAGACTGCGTCCTCGAAGCCGGGCCGGATAGCTTCCTCTCCGCCAAGCCGGCGGCGCTCGATCTGATTCGCGAACTCGGCCTGGCGGACCAGGTAATCGGCTCCAATGATCACCTGCGCAAGACCTACATCCGCAAGAACGGCCGCCTGATCCCCATGCCGGACGGGCTGATGATGATGGTGCCCACCAAGATTCTGCCGCTTCTCTCCACCGGCCTGCTGGGTTGGGGGACCAAGCTGCGCATGGGCATGGAACTGATGCGCGCGCCCAAGCCCAAGCCCGGCGACGAATCCGTGGCCGAGTTTATCGAGGAGCATTACGGGGCCGAAGCGGTGGACTATCTGGCCGAGCCGCTGCTTTCGGGCATCTATGGCGGCGATCCCGGGGCGTTGAGCGTAACGGCGGTGCTGCCGCGTTTTGTGGAATTGGCGAACCGGCACGGCAGCCTGACGCGCGGCGTGCTGGAAGCGCGAGCCAAAGCCGCGGCGCACGGTAAACAATCCGAAGCGCCGCTGTTCCGCACGCTGAAGGGCGGGCTGGGGCAGATGGTGGACGCGGCGGCTGCCGCGTTTGGCGATAAGGTCGTGGTGCGGCAGGCGCGGGCGGAAGCCGTGGAGCGCGCGGCCTCCGGCTTTCGCGTACGAACCGGTGGAGATTGGATGGAGACGCGGAGCCTGGTGGCGGCCTGCGAAGCGCATAGCGCGGCGCAGTTGCTCGGGGCCGTGGACCCGCGGCTGGCGGAGTTGCTCGCCATGACGCCATACAGTTCCTCCACCACCGTGGCGCTGGGCTACGACGCGGCGGACTTCGGCCGCCCGCCGGACGGCTTCGGCTTCCTGATCCCCAAGAAGGAACGCCGCCGTCTGGTGGCGTGCACCTGGGTGGGCACGAAGTTCTCGCATCGCGTTCCGGATGGCAAAGTGGTGGCGCGCTGCTTCCTGGGTGGAGCCCAAGATGCGGCGGCGCACAAAGAGTCCGATGAGGCCATCCTGGCCGCCGTGGTTTCGGAGATGCGGGAGATCGCCGGAGTGCACGCTGAGCCGCGGTTCACGCGCATCGCGCGCTGGCCGAAATCCATGGCGCAGTACACGGTGGGCCATCCGGAGCGGCTGAAGGAAATCGAGGCGCGCGCGGCGGCCATTCCGGGCCTGCGCCTGGCGGGCAATGCCTACACCGGCATCGGGATTCCCGATTGCATCCGCATGGGCAAGACGGCGGCCGAACAGATCCTTTCCCTAGAGCCCTCGCGCTAGAGCCCTCGTCCGCTTCCCCGCCCCGGACAGCGTCACGGGTGCTGGAATTCGTTGGCGCGGGGAATCAAGTCGAAGTAGACCCGGTCCGGAAAGCTGGTGGACCAGTGCCCGCTCCAGCGGGCGTAGCCGTAGATGCCCAGGAACAGGCCAGCCGCGATCGCCGCGATGGCCCAGGCCGGTACGCGCCGCCGCGCCGGCGCGGACATGATGAGCGCGCCCGCCGCGGGACAAGCCGCCACGCACTGCAGGCACCCGGTACATTCCGCCGACCGGATGGTGACGAGTTGCGCCACGGGCAGCAAGGAAGGGCAGGCTTTGTTGCACTTGTCGCAATCGATGCACAGGGAGGCATCCCGGCGGATGCGCATGGGGCTGAGCAAGGCCGTGAGTCCGAAGAGTGCGCCGTAAGGGCACAGGTAGCGGCACCAGAAATTCTCCAGGAAGAGGGACGCCGCTACCAACCCTACCAGGACGGCGACGCCCGCCGCCGTGAGGGTGCGGAAGAAGTTGAGCATCTTCACGTCGTCCACCAGCCCGTACGGCCCACCGAGAAATTGACGGATGCCTTCCACGGACATCGACATGACGGCATAGAGGAACAGGCCCAGCAGGATGTACTTCAGGCTGCGCAGCCCGATATCCACCTTCCTGGGCAACTGGAGGCGCCGGCGGTAGAGACGCCGTCCCAGCTTCCACAGGTATTCCGAGACCGTTCCCACCGGGCAAAGCCAGGCGCAAAAGCTCTTGCGCGCCAGCCAGGACATGGCCAGAAAGGCCACCAGCAGGAACAGCCCGGCGGGATGAACAGCCGGAATCGCGCCCGTGGCCAGAAAGACTTTGAGGTTCATCAGCGAGGCGATGGGCAGCCAGCCCTCCACGCCCGGCGGCCGGGAGACCTTCAGCCCGCGGCCGGCTTCGTAATAGCGGACAAAAAGATAGAACTGCGCGCCAATCCACACATTCAGCAGCAGAAAGGCGATTTGGAGTCCCTGGCGCAGCTTCTGGGAATAGTCCGGCGCGGCGCGTTTCTGAAGCTTCTTCCGCGGAGGAGGGGGAGCGACCGGGCAGCAGGCAGCCATACCTTCACGGTAGGCCGGCCGCCGTCTTGACGCAGTGACCGAAGTCACGGGCCGGCAAGACCAGAGGCGCCGGTCAGCCGCGCTGGGCCACGATGGTAATCTGCTTGTCCTTGGCCTGCCGCACCACCTGCTGCACCACGCTCTCGCGCATACGCAGGAGGAACGGGCGAGGTTTCGGACGGCCCATGAAGATTTGCGTAATCCGCTGGGAGCGCGCGAATCCGGCGATGGCGGCCGCCACGTCCCGGCCCTCCACCACGTGCGTATCGATGCGCAAGGTCCGCGCGAAGTTCATGTGCCGCTCCACGGCCTCGCGTTCGCCCGGGGCCGCGCCGCCTACATGGACCGCGAGGCAGTCCGCTTGCAAGTAGTCCGCCAGCCGCTTGCCCCGGCGAATCAGGATGGCCGAGGACGGGCTGCCCGTGAGGCAAATGAGAATCCTTTCGTGTCGGCCGGTGACGGAGGCGCCGCCAGCCGGGCGAGCCCGGTCTTCGGCTTCGTGCGCCGCGTGGCGCATGGCGATTTCGCGGAGCGCGGTGAGGTTCGTCTCCGTGAAGAAATTCTCCATGGCCCGGCGCGCCTTCTCCGGCGCGTAGACCACGCCGCGCTCAATGCGATTGCGCAGCGCGCGCGGGGTGAGATCCACGAAGATGACCTCATCGGCCTCGTCCACCACCCAGTCCGGCACGGTCTCGCGGACGCGCACGCCGGTGACGTGCCACACCTGGTCGTTGAGGCTTTCCAGGTGCTGCACGTTCATGGTGGTGAGCACGTCTATCCCGGCTTCCAGAATCGCGCGCACGTCTTCCCAGCGCTTCAGCCGGCCGGACCCGGGCACGTTCGTGTGGGCAAACTCGTCCACCACGGCCACGGCGGGCTTGCGGCGGATCACGGCGTCCGTATCCATCTCCTCAAACTGAGTGTTGTTGTAGGAGAGCAACCGCCGCGGAACAACTTCGAACCCTTCCGTTTTGGCGATGGTGTCGCGCCGGCCGTGCGGCTCAAAGTAGGCGATCACGATATCCGCGCCCGCGGCGCGCATTTCCTGAGCCTCTTCCAGCATGCGGTAGGTCTTGCCCACGCCGGCGGCGTAGCCGAGGTAGATCTTGAGGCGTCCCTTGCGCCGTTCCTGGCTCATTCGACCTCCGCGTGCGGGAAGAGCCGCAAATCGAAATCGGCCGCCTCTTCAATGAGCCGGTCCACGGGGGAACGGCGGAGCAAGCCGGATGTATCGCGCTGCGAGTGCCCCAGAAAGACCTGGGTGATGTGCTGTTGCGAGGCGAAGGTGAGGATGGAATCCACGAAATCCACGCCTTTCAGGCTGTGCACGTCGGCGCCGAGTTCGCGCGCCAGCGCGAGGTTCGCGTCCAGCTTGATGCGATCGGCGGCGCTCAGGTTCTCCTGCTCGAAGTACGCCGCCAGCAAGGCGCCATGAAAGCGCCGGGCGTTGCGCCGCCCGCTTTGCAGCATGGGCGCGGCGTTGCTGCGCGGCGTGAGGCACACCAGGATGCGCTCCTGCACGCCCCAGGTGGCGGCGATGCCGTGGGAGCTAAGGTAGCTCTGGAGCTGCCGGTCCACCACGTTGGCGGCCAGCACCAGCGCCAGTTCGCGGAGTTCCGCCAATTGGCGCTCATCGAGAGCGGTGTGCCCGTCGCGGCCCAGCAGGGCCTCCGGCGGCGCGTCCACCACTTCGATATCGTCGGCTTCAATCAGGAAGGCTTCGGGAACGCTATGCGAAGCGCGGCGGCCGGTGATGCGCTGCACTTCCTCCTGGCGCTCCGCGATGTGCTGCACGTTGACGGCGGTAATCACGCCAATGCCGCGGCCGAGCAGATTCTCCACGTCCTGCCAGCGCTCCGGATTTCGGCTGCCCGGGGGATTGCTGTTCGCCAGGCCGTCTATCAGGCAGTACTCGGGATGCCGGCGGAACAGCGTGGCCAGATCCAGCACCTGGTATTCATGGCCGGCATAACGTTCGGCGAGGGTAGGAATATTCTCGATCTGCGAAAGGACCGCCTGGATATCCGGCGTGGCATCGGACTGCACGGCGGCCACCACGACGTCCTCGCCGCGCTCCTTGCGCCGCCGCCCCTCGTCGAACATGCGGAGCGACTTGCCTACGCGGGGGGCGTAGCCGAGAAAAACCTTCAAACGTCCGCGCCGCTCCCGGCGTTCTTCCGCCTGGACGCGGCGCAGCAATTCTTCTGGATCGGGCCTACGAGTGAGTTCCGGCACTCGTTCTATTTTCGCAAGGGAATGGCCTGGTCGAGTGCGAGATTTAGTTTCAATACGTTGACGCGGGGTTCTCCGAAGAATCCGAACTGGCGGCCCTGGGTGTACTGGGCCACCAACTCACGAACCCGATCCGGGCTTGCCGAGCGCGCGGCGGCCACGCGGGCCACCTGAACCTCCGCAGTGGCTGGGCTGATGTCGGGGTCCAGACCGCTGGCCGAGGTGGTGAGCATATCCGAGGGTACGGGGCCGGTGAAACCAGGGTTATCCGCGCGCGCCGTCTTCAGGTCCGTCGAAATGCGGTCCACCAGTTTCTGGTTGGTGGGGCCGTAGTTGGAACCGCCCGAAGAGGTGGCGTCGTAGCCGTTGCCGGCCGCGGAGGGACGCCCGTGGAAGTATTCCGGCTTGGTGAACTGCTGGCCGATCAGCTCCGAGCCAATGGTCTTGCCGTTGGCTTGAATCAGGCTGCCATCGGCCTGATGGGGGAACATGGCGCGAGCGAGGCCGGTGACCACAAGCGGGTAGACGATGCCGCAGAGGAACGCGGTAACCAGAGTGAACTTGATGGCTATCAAAAGTTGTTTCATAGCGGCTCCAAAAAGCCGGGCAGGTCACGACGGAGTGGCCTGCCCGCAGCGTTATGCCAAATGCAGGACACCCAACAGCCGGTCAATCAGCCAGATTCCAGGGAACGGCGCAATCACGCCGCCCACGCCGTAGATCAGAAGATTCCGCCGCAGCAGGCTGGCCGCGCTCATGGGCCGGTACTTGACGCCGCGCAGCGCCAGCGGAATCAGCGCAATGATGATGAGCGCGTTGAAAATCACGGCCGCCAGCACGGCGCTCTGCGGCGTATGCAGTTTCATGATGTTCAACTGCGCCATCACCGGATAGGTGGTCATGAACATCGCCGGAAGAATGGCGAAGTACTTGGCGATATCGTTGGCGATGGAGAAGGTGGTGAGCGCGCCGCGCGTCATCAGCAACTGCTTGCCGATGGCGACCACTTCAATGAGCTTGGTGGGGTTGCTGTCCAGATCCACCATATTGCCGGCTTCCTTGGCGGCCATGGTGCCGGTGTTCATCGCCAGGCCGACGTCGGCCTGGGCGAGGGCGGGCGCGTCGTTGGTGCCGTCGCCCGTCATCGCCACCAGCCGCCCTCCCGCCTGCTCTTTCTTGATAAGGTCCATCTTGTCCTTGGGCGTGGCCTGCGCCAGAAAGTCGTCCGTGCCGGCTTCGGCCGCGATGGCGGCGGCAGTCAAAGGATTGTCGCCGGTAATCATCACCGTGCGGATGCCCATGGCGCGAAGCTGCTGGAAGCGCTCGCGCATGCCGCCCTTCACTACGTCCTTCAGGTGCACCACGCCGAGCGCGCGGTTTCCGTCCGCCACCACCAGCGGCGTGCCGCCGGAACGGGAAATGCGGTCGGTGATGTCGGTCAGTTCGTCGGGTACCGCGCCGCCCTGTTCGTGAACAAATTCAGCGACGGATTCGGTGGCGCCCTTGCGGATGCGCCGGCCGTCGATATCCACGCCGCTCATGCGCGTTTGCGCAGTGAAGGGGATGAAGCGGGCCTCATGCTCGCCGACCTCGCGGCCGCGGATGTTGTACTTCTGCTTGGCCAGCACCACGATGGAGCGCCCCTCGGGCGTTTCGTCGGCCAAGCTCGAAAGCTGCGCCGCATCGGCCAGTTCGTCCTCATTCACGTTGCCCACGGGAATGAACTCCACGGCCTGCCGGTTGCCGAGGGTGATGGTTCCGGTCTTATCGAGCAGCAGCGTGTTGACGTCGCCGGCGGCTTCCACGGCCTTGCCGCTCATGGCCAGGACGTTGTGCTGCATTACGCGATCCATGCCGGCAATGCCGATGGCCGAAAGCAGGCCGCCAATGGTGGTGGGAATCAGGCAAACCAGCAGCGAGACCAGCACAATGACCGTGGGGGCGCTGCCGCTGCCGCTGGCGGCCACGCTGTAAAGCGCGAAGGGCTGCAGCGTCACCACCGCGAGCAGGAACACAATGGTCAATCCGGCGATCACGATGTTCAGTGCAATCTCATTGGGCGTTTTCTGCCGCTCGGCCCCTTCCACCAGGGCAATCATGCGGTCCAGGAAGGTTTCCCCGGGATTGGAGGTGATCTTGATCTTCACCCAGTCGGAGAGGACGCGGGTACCGCCGGTGACGGCGCTACGGTCGCCGCCGGACTCGCGGATCACCGGCGCGCTTTCTCCGGTGATGGCGGATTCGTCCACGCTGGCGATGCCTTCGATTACGTCGCCGTCGCCGGGGATGGTCTCGCCGGCCGCGACCAGCACGACATCGCCGCTACGCAGCGCCGTGGCCGGCACGGACTCTTCGCTGGAACCGCGAAGGCGGCGCGCCATGGTCTCGGTCTTGGTCTTGCGCAGGGTATCGGCCTGCGCCTTGCCGCGGCCCTCAGCCATGGCTTCGGCGAAATTGGCGAACAGCACCGTGAACCACAGCCAGAGCGTGATTTGCAGGCTGAACCCGGCTATGGCGGCGCCGGCAGCCAGGTCGCGAACGGCCAGCGCGGTGGTCGTGGCGGCGCCAACTTCCACCACGAACATCACCGGGTTCTTCATCATCACGCGAGGGCTCAGCTTGCGGAACGAATCGCCCACGGCGCGCTTCACGATGGGCGGATCGAAGAGCGGGCGCGCCCGCGCGCCCTTGCGGGGAACAATGGAAGTGACGTCTTCGGGGGCCGGTTTGGGCGGCGTTTCAACGCTGGCAGTCATATGAGTTAGCTCCACAGCTTGCCTTGATACATCAGGAAATGTTCCACTACCGGTCCCAGCGAAAGCGCGGGAAAGAACGTGAGCGCGCCCACAATCACCGTGACGCCCACCAGCAGCGCGACAAATAGCGGTCCGTGCGTGGGGAAGGTCCCGGCGGAAACCGGAACCAGTTTCTTCTGCGCCAGGCTGCCGGCGGCGGCCAGCAGCGGAATCAGCATCAGGAACCGGCCGCAGAGCATGGCCAGCCCGATGGTGAGATTGAAGAACGGGGTGTTGGCGTTGATGCCGGCGAAGGCGCTGCCGTTATTACCGGTGCCGCTGGTGTAGGCGTAGAGAATCTCCGAAAGCCCGTGCGGCCCGCTGTTGTTGAAATTAGCCGTGGCGGGCCCTGGCGGGTTGATCCAACCGCCCTTTGTGAAGTTCGCCAGCACGCCGTAAGCGGCAAAGCACAGGATGCTGAAGGCCAGAACCAGCACCGCCAGCATCATCATTTTGACTTCCTTCTGCTCGATCTTCTTGCCCAGATACTCCGGCGTGCGCCCCACCATCAGGCCGGCGATGAAGACCGCCAGTACGGCGAAGAGCAGCATGCCATAGAGGCCCGAGCCCACGCCTCCGAAGATGACTTCGCCCAGCTCGATGTTCACCAACGGTACAAGACCGGCCAACGGAGTGAGGCTATCGTGCATGTTGTTCACCGCGCCGCAGCTTGCGTCCGTGGTGATCACCGTGAATAGCGAGGAGTTGGCGATGCCAAAGCGGACTTCCTTGCCTTCCATGTTGCCGCCCGGCTGCGTGTCCGTGGCCTGCGTGGCGATGCCCATCTTAGCCAGGATCGGATTGCCCGTCTGCTCAAACGGGTAGACCACGAAGACGCCGGCCAGGAAGAGGATCGCCATGGCGGCGAAAATGGCCCAGCCCTGGCGCGTATCCTTCACCATCTTGCCGAAGGTGTAGGTGAGACCGGCCGGGATGGCGAAGATCATCACCATTTCCATGAAATTCGAAAATGGCGTCGGGTTCTCATACGGGTGGGCGGAGTTGGCGTTGAACGTTCCGCCGCCGTTGGTGCCGATTTCCTTGATGGACTCCTGGGAGGCGAACGGTCCTTGCGGGAGGGTCTGCGCGGCGCCTTCTACGGTGACCGCCTTCTGGTAGGGGTGGAAGTTCTGAATGACGCCCTGCGAACACAGAAGCAGCGCGCCCACGAGCGACATCGGCAGGAGAATGTAGACCAGGCAGCGGGTGAAATCCACCCAGAAGTTGCCCAGCGTACTCATGGAATGCCGCGCGAAGCCGCGCACCACCGCAATGGCTACCGCGATGCCCGCCGCCGCCGACCAGAAGTTGTGCGTGGCCAGCGCGAGCATCTCCGAGAGGTAGCTCATGGTGGATTCCGGCGTGTAGGATTGCCAGTTCGTATTGGTGGTGAAACTGGCGGAGGTATTGAACGCCAAGTCCGTACCCACGTTCGGCAGGCCCGCGGGATTCCAGGGGAACCACTGTTGCAGCCGGAGCAGGAGATAGGTGAAGAGCAGGCTGACGAGGCTGACAATCAGCACGCCGCCCGCATACTTGGTCCACTTCTGCTCGGTTTGTTCATCGATGCCACAGAGCTTGTAGATGGCTACTTCCACCGGGCGCAGCACCGGATGCAAGAAGGTGCGCTCACCGGCGAACACCTTGGCCATGAAGAGGCCCATGGGCTTGGTAATCAGGATGATCACCAACATGTACAGCGCGATTTGGAGAATTCCGTTGGCAGTCATATTCCTCTCAGAACCGCTCGGGCTTCAGCAAGGCGTAAAACAGGTAAACGCCAAGGCCCACGGCAACCAGCAGCGACAAGAAGTATTCCATGAGTTTTCTCCGCGGCTCTTCAAAGGCGGTCGCAGCCATGGACAAAGGCCCAGGCCAGCCAGAAAAAGAAAATCGATATTGCGACGAACAAGAGATCCAGCATTTGCTCTCCTAATCGACGTGAACCAAAATCACGTGACGGCCATCGGCGGCCAGGGCGCGCGCCAAGCGCTCTTCCCTGGTGCGCCAGAAGCGCTTCCGCGAGCCCACCAGCACGGTAGCGGAACGCGAAAGCGCGTAACGGAAGCCCTCTTCCTGGCTGCGCGCCAGGACCACTTCCGCATGTACGGGAAGCTCACAGCGGGAGCCCAACTCCGAGAGGCGCTCGACAAGAAAGGCGTGGGTGGAAGAGGGACAGCCAAAATCCGAGGGATAGGGCGCGGCGTGCACCGCAACCAATGAGATCCGCGCGTTCAAGCCGCTGGCCAAAGACATGGCGCGCTCCAACACGGCGCCAGCCAAGCGCCGCTCCGTATAGGGTATCGCAAGCTCGATTTCCGCACTGACCGAGGCGCCCTCAAGCGAACTCGGGTCGATTCGGAGCTGCCCTAGTCTGTTCATAGCCTACCGAAACTCAGAATAGGGCGATGCGCGTAAGGAAGTCGTAAAGAAACGGTTAGGAAGGTATCAGCGAGGCAGTTCTCAGCGGTCGGCCGCCAGTGATCGTTACCGGAGATCAATCCGGGCGGGCCGTGAGAGGCGGCTCCGTTCGGATGCAAATGCGGCCGTTCGGACGCATCCAGCGACGCGCCACATGATTTTCGATTCCTCGCGGCGTTCCGCGCAATCTATATTCTCAACTAGACCGTCATGGATGCTCTTACTTTCTTCGGCCTAATCGCCGTCTCGTTGATGTTGCTGTTCTATGCGCTCGAAAAGCGCAGCCACTGGTTTGTGCTGGCCTTTGCCGGGTCGTGCGTACTCGCTTCCACTTACGGCTTCCTGCAAGGGGCTTGGCCTTTTGGGCTCGTGGAAGGCGTCTGGTCCGTTGTGGCGCTGCGGAGATGGCTGGCGCTTCGGCAACCGGCGGGAAGCAATTAGCGGATTCGCCGCCGGTTCTCACGGCCGTCACGGCGCAAAGAGGGGAACGCGTCCCACGGCCCGGCTATTTCCAGGCCGTTCCAGGCCGGGTCCCGCGCTCTACCCCACCACTTCCAGAAACGCCTTCGCGGCATGGCTGAGGGCGCGGCGGGTCGGATACACCAGGCGGATCTTGCGCTCCACGTGCATCTCCTTCACGCGGACTTCGGCGAGCGTCCCCTGTTCGATTTCCTGCTCCACGCACATGCGCGGCACGAAGGCTACGCCCAGGTTGTTTTGCACCATCTTGCGAATGGTCTCTATGGTGGGCATCTCCACATCCATGCGAAGGGGTACGCGGTGGGCCCGGAACTCGCGCAGCACCACCTCGCGGTACGGCGAGATGACGTTATGCGCCACGAAGTTCTCCGAGCCCAACTCGGCGATGGAAACCGTCTTGCGGTTCGCCAGCCGGTGCGTGGGGGAAACCACAAACGCCAGCGCGTCCGTGTAAATCACTTTCGATTTCAGACGGTCGTCCGCGGGATCGTAGCTGATCACGCCCAGTTCCAGGTTGCCGTCCAGCAGCTCGTTGGGAATGCGGCTGGAGAGGCTGCGCCGCACCTGTACCTTGATTTTCGGATACAGCGCGCGATAGCGTTCGATATGCCGCAGCAGATAGAGCGACGTAGATTCGTTGGCGCCGATGGTGAGCCGGCCGGCGGAATTGTCCCGCAACTCAGCCAGTGAATTCTCCATCTCCTGGCGCAGGCTCTCAAAACGCCGGGCGTATTCGAGCACGGTGCGGCCGGCATCGGTGAGAAGCAGCCCCTTGCCGGAGCGGTCGATGAGCTTTTCTTCCAGCTCCTGTTCCAGCCGTTGCAGCGCCAGCGAAACCGCCGGCTGCGTCCGCAAGAGCCGCTCCGCCGCGCGAGAGAAACTTTTCTCCTCGGCGACGGCCAGAAACACCTGAAGCGAATACAGCTCCATGCTCTCAATTATAACAACCATTTATGCCAACTTCCATAATTATAAATTTGCTAAATCTGCACGGCCTCCGCATAATGGGTTTAGCCGCTGGCTGATGGCTGAAAGCTAAAGGCTTCTTTTCTATGACCAACCGAGTAACCATCTTCGACACCACGTTGCGTGACGGAGAGCAATCCCCCGGCTGCAGCATGAACGTTGCCGAAAAGGTACGCATGGCGCGCAAGCTGGTAGAACTTGGCGTGGACGTATTGGAGGCCGGGTTCCCCATCGCTTCGGAAGGCGATTTCGAAGCCGTGGAGGCCGTGAGCCGCGAGTTCCCGGAGGAGCGCATCGCCGGCCTCGCCCGCTGCTGCACACTCGACGTGGAGCGCGCCGCGCGCTCGCTGGAACACACTCGCCGGCCGCGGATCCACACGTTCATCGCCACCAGCGATATTCACCTGAAGTACAAGCTCCACAAGACCCGCCAGCAGGTGCTGGAGGACGCGGTAGCGGCGGTGGAACTGGCGCGCAAGCACGTGGACGATGTGGAGTTTTCCGCCGAGGACGGCGCGCGCACGGAGCCCGATTTTCTGGAAGAGATCTCCAAAGCCGTGGTAGCCGCCGGCGCGAGCACTGTAAATATTCCGGACACCGTAGGCTATTCGATCCCGTCCGAATATGGCGTGCTGATCGGGCGGATTGCCAATGCGCTGGGCGATGCGGCGATTGTCAGCGTGCACTGCCACGACGATCTTGGCCTGGCTGTAGCGAATTCGCTGGCGGCCATACAGGCCGGCGCGCGACAGGTGGAGTGCACCATCAACGGCATCGGCGAGCGCGCGGGCAACTGCTCGCTCGAAGAAGTGGTCATGATCCTGAAGACGCGGGCAGACGTGTTCCCCTATTACACGGACATCCGCACGGAGCACCTCTACGCGGCGAGCGAGCTGCTAAGTTCCCTCATCACCTTCGGCCCGCAACCCAACAAGGCCATTGTGGGCGCGAACGCCTTCGCGCACGAAGCGGGCATCCACCAGGACGGCTACCTGAAAGAGAAATCGACGTACGAGATCATCGACCCGCGCTCCGTGGGCGTGCCGGAAGGCAAGCTCGTGCTGGGCAAGCACAGCGGGCGCCACGCGCTGAACCAATGCGCGGCGGAACTCGGCTACAAGCTGACGCGCGAGGAACTCGACGATCTCTACCATCGTTTCTGCGCCGTGGCGGATCAGCGCAAGAAGGGGCTGATGCCCAAGGAAATCGGAAAGCTGATCGAAGACGGCGCGCGCGCCAAACAAGCTGCGGCCGATTAGAGACGCCCGGCAGGACGGCCGTTCGGGCCGCGCCCGGAACAAGTCTCATTTTCATAGGAAACTGGTTTCATGCACTTAAACGTTCTAGTACTCCCTGGCGATGGCATAGGCGTTGAGGTCACGCGCGAAGCTGTCCGCGTTCTCCGCCATGCCGCCAATAAACACGGCCACACGCTCACGCTCAACGAAGCGCTGCTCGGCGGCGTCGCAATTCATAAGACCGGCTCGCCGCTCCCAGCGGAGACCGTGAAGCTGGCGGCTGAAGCGGACGCCACTCTGATGGGCGCGGTCGGCCTTCCGGAATTCGACAATGCGCCGCCCGACCAGCGGCCGGAGAAGGGTCTTCTCGGCATCCGCCAGTCGCTGGGAGTTTTTGCGAACCTGCGGCCCGTGCGCGCGCATGCCTCGCAATTGGATTCTTCACCGCTGAAGAACCACCTGGTGGAAGGCACGGATATGATTATCGTGCGCGAACTGACGGGCGGGATGTATTACGGCACTCCGCGCGGCATCAGCGGAGAAGGCCCGGAGACGCGCGCTATCAATACCATGACTTACACCCGCCGGGAAATCGAGCGGGTGGCGCGCGTGGCTTTCCGGCTCGCGCAGGGCCGCCGCAAGAAGCTGACGTCGGTGGATAAATCGAACGTGCTCGAGAACTCGCAGCTTTGGCGGCGGGTAGTGGTGGAAGTGGCGAAAGAGTATCCCGACGTCACGCTGGACCACCTGCTGGTGGACAACTGCGCCATGCAATTGGTCTTGAACCCACGCCGGTTCGACGTGGTGGTCACCGAGAACATGTTCGGCGATATTTTGAGCGATGAAGGCGCGGTGCTGGCCGGTTCCATCGGCATGCTGCCCTCGGCCTCGATCGGCGATAAGCGCCCCTCGGGCGCGTGGGTGGGGCTGTACGAGCCGGTACACGGATCGGCCCCGGATATCGCGGGACAGAACAAAGCGAATCCGCTGGGCGCCATCGGTTCGGTGGCCGCCATGCTGGAGTACAGCTTCGGCCTGAAGAAGGAAGCCGACGAAGTGGACGCCGCCATCGGCGCCGTGCTCCAGAGCGGCAAAGTAACCGCGGATTTACGGCCTCCGGGCACGCCCTCGACCACCGAACAGGTGGGCGAAGCAGTGTGCGCCGCGATCGGGTGAGCGAGAGCCTACCAGCGCTCGCTCACCCAGCATCACAGCCGTCGTTTGCCCAGGAAGGGAACAACTCATGACAACTGCGCCCGAAGTGAATTTATGGGCCTCGCCCCAGCACGCGCTCGATTATCTGGCGCGCGCCGATTCAATTCCGCACCGCGTAGAGGGAGAGGCCACGCTGCTTGAGTTCCTGCCGCCCGATCCCAAACGGGTGCTGGACCTGGGCGCTGGTGGCGGGAGGCTCTTGGCTCTAGTGCGGTCCGCGCGGCCGCGCGCCGAATACGTCGCTCTGGATTTCTCTCCAGCCATGCTCGAAACGCTCAGCCGGTTATTCGGCGGCGTGAGCGGCGTAAGCATTGTTGCGCACGATTTCGACGCCCCGCTTCCCGCCATCGGGCCATTCGACTTGGTGGTCTCAAGTTTCGCGATTCACCACGTATCTCATACGCGCAAGCGGGCGTTATACCAGGAGGTGTTCGCGCTCCTCGCTCCGAATGGCCTCTTTCTCAATCTCGAACACGTCGCGTCGCCCACGCCGCACCTTCACGAGGCTTTCTTGGAAGCCATTTCCGAAACGAATGAGGACCCGTCTAATAAGCTGCTCGACGCCGGCGCGCAATTGGGTTGGCTGCGCGAGATCGGTTTTGTGGATGTGGATTGCCATTGGAAGTGGCGCGAACTCGCGCTGTTGGCGGGCGCCAAGCCGTCTTAACCGTCTATATTGGAAGTCAGGATCACCGCATTAGTCTATGCCACGAACCATCATTGAAAAGCTCTGGGACTCTCACGTAGTCCACCAGCAGCCCGGCGCTCCGGCGCTGCTCTTTATCGATCTGCACCTGGTGCATGAAGTCACTTCGCCGCAGGCCTTT
>DATKOS010000356.1:0-17591 GCA_035524535.1 Bryobacteraceae bacterium | reverse complement strand
AGGAGTCGAGGTATGACGCGTTGGATGCAGGATTGGCTCGTGGTTGTCCTGGCGGTGGCTCTGACCGGGATTGGAGCAGCTCTTCTCACGACCGCCTTAGGTTTCGCCTTCACGCGTGGAGAGGCCGCGAGCATGTTGGCTTATGGCGACAAGGCGAAGACTCCTCAGGACGAATCCACCGAATCGGAGCGGTACGCCAAAGATCTCGACCGCGCTGGCGTCGTGTCGGTCGTTCTATTTCTGGCGGTCGAACTTATAGCGGCATGCATCTTCGCGGGGGCCAGGGTGCTTTCCGGACTCGGGGTGCGAAGGTCCATAAGAGGGCTTGGGGGCTTGGCGATTGCATTTCTGTGCTCGGGGTCGGTCGCGTTAGCTACCCTGTCGGGGCGCTTGCCAGTCCCCTTAGCCGACTTAGACCAATTTATCTCCCGCTTACTGATGCATGTCGTTTCGTAGCGACGACAAGTTTCGCGGACAGCGCACCTATCCAGCGTTGGGTATCGGCAATTAGGGTCGCGCTGTCCTTCTTCATCCACTGCAGCCCCTATTTGGTGTCGGTTTGGTGTCTATTTCGGCCCGGCACGGCAGAGCACAAGGCAGACTATGCAGACTCCGCCTAAGAGAATGGAGGCGAAGCGTTTACGCGCTTCGCGCCACGATTTCAAGAACTTGCGAGCTACCGGGGGTTCGAATCCCCCCTCTCCGCCAGCGAATCGGTCCAGGGCAACAACAGCAAGTCACCAAACCCAAAACCCCATCCGGCTTCCGGATTGTGTACTACGGCCCTCGGCTGGCCGCGCCGTCCGAGCAAAGAACTAATCGAGAGCGCCGTTAAAGAAGCCAAGACCACACTGGAGGCGTCGCCAGAACTGGCACAGGGACGCACAGGACGGGTGCAGGAGCTTCTAGGGGATGCCGTAACCCTTACGGATTACCTGTTGACCGTCGAACCGGCTTCGGGGCTCGGGAGACTCGGCGGGAAGGCGACGGCAAAGCGCGGGCCTGAGTATTTCCGCAAGATCGCAGCCATGCGGAAGACGCGGGCGGGGGGGAAGGCCGAAGAATGCATCATGGAGCGATGGTCAGAATTTAAGACCTGTACGGGTGAATCCTGGTATTCTGAGCGCTTCGCGGGTTACTGATGCCGCTCTATGCCGGGGCGCGAGAATTGATTCGCGCCAAC
The DNA here is from genome assembly GCA_035524535.1 of Bryobacteraceae bacterium. Classification (GTDB taxonomy): domain Bacteria; phylum Acidobacteriota; class Terriglobia; order Bryobacterales; family Bryobacteraceae; genus BOG-224. The sequence goes on along the minus strand of DATKOS010000356.1, from coordinate 16,408 downwards.
CTTGAAACAATCAAGCAGGGGAAGAAAGCTGGACTTGTCGCGATTGGCAGCCTTACCGATGCGCAATTGGAATCTGTCAATGAGGTTCGCAATGCTTCTGGCTATCCGCCCCTGAAGGCGGAAGTCGTCTTCTTTGGACAGCATGTTTACGCTAGCCGAGTGTTGCGCGATGGCTACACAATCGATGACGTGATCGACCAGATCGCCAGCGGCATGGACGACGGTGCGGTCTTCATAAGAACTCCGCACATGACTGCGCTAGAGAACTCGACCCCCAGGGCAGACCGTTATGGAAACACGGTTCGGGACAGGATTGTCCTGGAGTGCTCAGCCCGATACCCAAGGCCGGAACTCTTCTCTGTGGTGCCGAAGGGGGATTCTAACAGACCAAAGAAAAGGCCGCCCATTCGTCATGAGCGGCCCGAACCTCAGCGACTCGCTCGGGTAACAGTTGCTTCCGACGCACCAGTCGCTGCTAAGGACAGTATGGACCTGTAGGCCCTGTTAGTCAAGCCCTACCTTGTGTATCTCTTCCGCGCTATTATCCATTTGTATAACATATTTACAAATAAATACTTTACAACAAAATGACTGTCGTGTAACCGGAGCGCGGCTAGGGTCAAATTCTCGTGTCCCGCATGGGCCGCGGAGGGGAGGTATTCGGGTGAATTTTGCCAAAATCGGCGAACAAATTAGGCGGCTCCAAGAGATTCGGAGGCTTCTGATAGATCCTGAGTCCGTGAGACTGCTAGAGCAAGCGTTCCGGGCTTGACTCCTGGCTCTTGATGTGTGATTATTCATTAGGATGAATAATCATTCAATCGGGTGGCCGGGATGCCTGCCGGCTTGAGCGGCATCATGCGGGCGCAGACTCCCGATCTCCTTCGGGATCTGGATCTTACCGATGACGAGCTGCGCTATCTGCTGGATCTCGCCGCCGCCGTGAAGGGCGACCCGCGCAGCTATGCCCAGGCGCTCTCGGGCAAGTCCATTGCCCTGCTCTTCGAAAAGCCCTCGCTCCGCACCCGTCTTACTTTCGAGCTGGCCATCAAGCAGCTCGGCGGCGATTCGCTGTTTTTTGAGGCCGCCATCGGGGTGCGCGAACCGCTGAAGGACGTCGCCCGCAACCTGGACCGCTGGGTGAACGGCATCGTGGCCCGCGTCTTCCTGCAGGACACCGTGGACGGCCTGGCGCAATGGTCGTCCGTGCCGGTAATCAACGCGCTGAGCGACCTGTTTCACCCCTGCCAGGCGCTGGCCGACATGCAGACCATTCGCGAGCGCTTCGGAGATCTGCAAGGCCGCAAGCTGGCGTTCATCGGCGACGGCAACAATGTGGCCCACTCGCTAATGCTCAGCGCCCTGCGCCTCGGCATGGATTTCACCCTCGGCTGCCCGCCCGGCTATTCACCGAACCCGGATATCGTGGTGCAGGCCGAAGGGCTCGCGGCGGTTTCCGGCGCCGCGCTGCAGATTACGCACGACCCGGCGGAGGCCGTCCGCGGGGCGCATGCGGTCTACACCGACGTGTGGGCCAGCATGGGGCAGGAACAGGAAGCCGCCATCCGCCGCAAGGACTTTCGCAAGTTTCAAGTGGATGACGCCCTCTTCGCCCAGGCGCGCCTGGACGCCATCTTCATGCACTGCCTGCCGGCCAAGCGCGGCGAGGAAACCACGGACGCCGTAATGGAAAACCCGCGCTCCGCCGTCTTCGACCAGGCCGAAAATCGCCTGCATGCGCAGAAAGCGCTGTTGTTAATGATTTTGTGAAAGAAGCCTTCAGCCTTTAGCCATCAGCCTTCAGCTAAGGCAGGCTTCGCGCCGCTCGGCCGATTGCCCGGCAAGCTGCGGGCGGAGCCGTGAAGAACCCGAAAAGGCTGGCGCACGAGCGGAGGGCTGTTAGACGGTTAGTAACCGAACCGAAAGACGATAACTGATAACTTAAGAGCTTATGCCCAAACCCAAAAAAGTAGCCCTCGCCTATTCGGGCGGCCTCGATACTTCCGTCATTATTCCCTGGCTCAAGGAGAATTACGGCTGCGAGGTGGTCGCCGTTTGCGGCGATATCGGACAGGGCGGCGACGAACTCACCGGCCTGGAAGCCAAGGCGCTGAAGACGGGCGCTTCCGAAGTCCACGTCGCCGACATGCGCGAGGAGTTCGTCTCCGAGTACCTCTGGAAACTGGTCCGCGCCGGAGGCGTTTACGAGCACAAGTACCTGCTCGGCACCTCCATTGCGCGGCCGCTGCTGGCCAAGCGCCAGGTGGAAGTAGCGCTGGCCACCGGCTGCGACGGGCTGGCCCACGGCTGCACCGGCAAGGGCAACGACCAGGTGCGCTTCGAGCTCACCTACAAGGCCCTGGCCCCGCATTTGCAGGTGATCGCGCCGTGGCGCGAATGGGACATCAAGTCGCGCGAAGACGCCATTGAATACGCGCGCCAACACAACGTGCCCATCGCGCAGAGCACGACGAAGATTTACAGCCGCGACCGCAACATCTGGCACATTTCGCACGAAGGCGGGGAGCTTGAAGACCCAGCCAACGCCGCGCCGGACGGCATCTGGATGCTGACGAAGAGTCCGGCCGAGGCTCCGGACAAGCCGGGCGAAGTGACCATCGCTTTTGAAAAGGGCGTTCCGGTGGCCGTCAACGGCAAGCGCATGAAGGCCTTCGAGCTGCTGGAAGCGCTCAACGCCATCGCGGCGGAGCACGGCGTGGGGCGAATCGATCTGGTGGAAAACCGCTTCGTCGGCATGAAATCCCGCGGCTGCTATGAAACGCCCGGCGGCACGCTCATCATGTTCGCCGTCCGGGAGCTGGAAGCGCTGACGCTCGACAAGAACACGCTGCACTACAAGCAGCAGCGCGCGCTGGAATACGCCGAGATGGTTTACAACGGGCTGTGGTTCACGCCGCTGCGCGAGGCGCTGGACGCCTTCTTCGAAAGCGTCAGCGAAACTACCACCGGCGAAGTCAAGCTGGGTCTCTACAAGGGCAACATCCAGCCGCTGAGCCGCAAGTCGCCGTACTCGCTCTACGCCCTGGACATCGCCAGCTTCACCATGGACGCCAGCTACGATCAGAAGGACGCGCTTGGCTTCATCAACCTCATCGGGTTGCCCATCAAGGTGCGGGCCGCCAAGGCGGCGCAGCCGAAATGAAGCTTTGGGGCGGGCGTTTCGAATCCGGACCGTCGGAGGTTTTCGAGCGATTCTCCGGGTCGCTCGATTTCGACCGGCGCTTGATCGACGCGGATATTCGCGGCTCGCAGGCGTTCGCGCGCGAATTGGAGCGGGCCGGGATCCTGACCGCCGCCGAGCGCGCAACCATCGTGGCGGCCTTTGAGGCGATGCGCGCGGAAGCCGCTTCGCCCGCCTTCTATGAGGGCGCCACGGATGAGGACGTGCACACCCTGGTGATCCGCAAGCTCAAGGAGAGCGCCGGCGCCGTGGCGGACAAGATTCACACCGGGCGCAGCCGCAATGAGCAGGTGTCGCTCGATACGCGCCTCTGGCTGCGCGAGGAGTGCGACCGCGCGCGGAGCCTGCTGGCCGGCCTCATGACCGCGCTGCTCGATCTGGCGGGGCGCTATCCGGACGCGGTCCTTCCCGGCTACACGCACATGCGGCGCGCGCAGGCCGTGCTTTGGCCGCACTATTTGCTGGCGTATTTCGAAATGTTCGCGCGGGACTGGGAGCGCCTGGGCGAGGCGCGCCGCCGCGCCAACGTCCTGCCCCTCGGCTCGGGCGCGCTGGCCGGCAGCGGCTTTCCGTTCGACCGCGAATCCATGGCGCGCGACCTGGGCTTTGAAGCCATCACGCGCAACAGCATGGACGTTTCGGCGGACCGCGATTTTGCGCTCGATTTTCTCTACGCCTCCAGCGTCGCCATGCTGCACCTGAGCCGCCTGGCCGAGGATTGGATTCTCTATTCGAGCGAGGAGTTCGGGTGGCTGGAGCTTTCCGACGGCGTCACCAGCGGTTCCAGCCTCATGCCGCAGAAGAAGAACCCGGATTCGCTCGAACTGATCCGTGGCAAGTCCGGACGCGTGATGGGCTCGCTGACGTCCCTCATGGTCACCATGAAGGGCCTGCCCATGACCTACAATCGCGACATGCAGGAGGACAAGGTTCCCCTGTTCGAGGCGGCCGATCAGTTGGCCGGGTCGCTGGAGATGGCGCGCGCGGTGGTGGAATCGGCTAGCTTGAATCCGGCGCGGCCTGCGGCGGCGGCCGAGGAGAGCTGGGTGGTGGCCACGGACCTGGCCGAAGCGCTGGCGCGCGCCGGAACGCCCTTCCACCAGGCGCACCAGTTGGCCGGCCGTTTCGTTCTGGAGAGCGTTCGTACCGGCAGGAAGCCCGCGGATTGGACGGCCGAAGAAATGCGCCGCTTCGCGCCCGAATTCACCGCCGGTTTTGCGCGCCTGCTTGACCCCAAGGAAGGCATGAAATCGCGCGAAATCCCCGGCGGCACGGGGCCGCAAACCGTGGCAAACGCGCTGGCCGCGGCGCGCCGGCGTCTTAGCGAGATGACATTATGACGAAGACCTATCGCCAGGGCCAAATTCTGAAGCTGATCCGCGGCAAGCGCATCGGCACGCAAGAAGAAATCGCGCATGAGCTGGCCAAGCAGGGCATCGCGGCCACGCAGGTGACGCTGTCGCGCGATATCCGCGACCTCCGCCTGGTGAAGACCCGCGAGGGTTACCAGGAGATGGCGGCCGAGGAGACCGGGCCCGAGTTCGCTCTGCTGGCGGCCGAGTTTCTGCTCGACGTGCTCATCGCGCAGAACCTCGTGATCCTCAAGACCTCGCCGGGTCATGCCAACTCCGTGGCCGTCTCGCTGGACGCCGAGCGCTGGCCGGGAGTAGTGGGAACGCTCGCGGGTGACGATACGATTCTGGTGATCGCGCCCGACAACGCGACAGCGGAGAAGATCCAGGAAAAGCTGCTGGGGATGCTGGAAAAAGGATAGCTTCCCATCCGCGCCCGCCGCGGCGCCCCGCGACGGTGGCCCCGAGTGGGGCGGACCTCCTGGTCTGCCTTCTTCTCTTTTGCCGGCGGCGTCTGGGGAGAACGAATGGGCACGAACTTCTTCCAGTCCCCGCTGCGGCGACGCCCTGTCATGCGCGGAGACCGACAGGCCGCTTGCGAATTCCTTCCGGGAGGCAGACCAGAAGGTCCCCACTCGACTACGAGTTCGAAGCCGGGTTTTGCAAGCGGCTACAAGAGGGCCGCCCCACTGACCTACGGTAGCGTCACCTTCAAATAACTGATCGCGCCGTTCTTGATATCGACGTTGCTTACCGCTTGCTTCCCGTCCTTCTCCACGGTCACGCGATACGTTCCGGCCTGCAGCGGGATTTGCGTGGGCGTGGCGCCGTTCACTCGCTTTCCGTTCACGGAAACCGCCGCTCCTTCGGGCGCTGAGGTGACCATAAGCGTACCCGCCATGGCGCGCATCACCACCGGCGGCAGTTCCAGCGGCGCGGAGCCCACGTCCACGTCGATGTGCTCCAACTGGTAGCCCGCCATCGTCACCGAAATCACGTGATGCCCCGGCGCCGCCGTCAGCGAACAGGGCGTGGTGCAAGCGGTTTCGCGCCGCGCATCCAGAATCGCAATCGCGCCCGCCGGACTGCTGCTGATCGCCACCGGCTCCGGCGCCGCGGGCCGAGCCCTTTCCACCGCCGCCTTGGCTTGCGTGGCGGGCGTCTCGGCCGGAGCGGAAGCGGGCGTTTGGGCCGGCGCCGAAGCCGGGGCTGCGGCATCCGCCGGCGGCTGCGCTTGCGCCTGCTGTTGTGGCGCCGGTTGAGTTGCGCCGTTCGGGACGGCGGAGCCGATCGGGCTCGGCTTGGCATCGTCGCCCGAAGCTGCCTGCGGCTGCGCCGCCGGAGCGGTGGGTGCGCCGCCTTGCGCGGCAGCGGGTGCTTGCGCCGGAGCGCCGGCCGGCGGCTGCTGCTCCGCCGCCGGGGCTTGCGCGGTCCCCATTCCCAAAGCCGCCTGGATGCGCTGCGCGAATCCGCCCACCTTCTGCGGCAAGTCCGGATCCGCCTGCCATCCGAGCAGCCCCAACACCACCGCGGCAACTAGGATCGCCGCCAGGAACGGCCAGAAACCGGAGCGCTTCCGCGCGCCATCGCTCGTCGCCGTGGTTTCGTCTTCGCGAACCGGATGCCGCGCCGGGGGCAATTTCATGGCGGGTTTGGCGGCCACGGAGACCACCGAGGCGGTCGGCTCTTCCGCCGCGCCGCCGCGCGGCATGGCCTTCCAACCCGGGCTCGCCGCGCAAGCCTTCTCCAGCGCGCCTACCAGTTCCGTGCACGTGCGGTAGCGCGCGTCCGGCTTCTTGGCGAGGCCCTTGCGCAGCACGTTCTCAATGGCCGGGCTCAGCGTCGCGTTGAGCCGCCGCGGCGAAATCGGCTCCTCCGCCACAATCTTGTAAACCACGGTGGTCAACTGCTCGCCCGTGTGCGGCTTGTCGCCGGTCAGCATCTCAAAGGCGATAACCGCCAACGAAAACTGGTCCGAGCGCCCGTCCACCGCCTGCCCCTGTACCTGCTCCGGCGACATGTAGTGCGGCGTGCCCACAATCGCGCCCGTCACCGTGAACTGGTCCGACGCCGTAATCTTCGCGATGCCGAAATCCGCGATCTTCGCCGTGCCGTCCGCCGCGATCATGATGTTGGCGGGCTTGATGTCGCGGTGCACAATGCCCTTCAGGTGCGCGTAATCGAGCGCCGCCGCGGCCTGCGCCAGTACGCTGAACATCTTGTCGGGGGTCAGCGCGCGGCCCGGCGCCATCACGTGATCGAGCGTCGGCCCGTCCACAAACTCCATGGCGATGTAGGCCAGGCTGCCCTGCTGCTCCACGTCGTAGATCGTGACGATCCCGGGGTGTGAAAGAATACCCGCCGAGCGCGCTTCCCGGAACAAGCGCTCGCGCAGCCGTTCGCTCTCCTCCGGCTTGCCGCCTAGCTGGATGGTCTTGATGGCCACCGGCCGGCCGATATTCGGGTCGATGGCGTGGTACACGATGCCCATGGCGCCGCGCCCCAACTCCCGAACGATCTTGTACCGCCCGATACGATCCATGAATTCCGCCGGCCGCTCCTGGCGCTCCCCCGCGCCGCACCGCCCGCCATCCCGGCTCGCCGAAGGGCGCGGGCCAAGCAAACAGGCTTCTTACGCTCTCTCTCAGTGATAGCACGCCGGGCAGCCCCGCGCCGGACGCCCTTAGCTCACCAGGACTTGCGGCCGTCCCCGCCACGCCAACCGGGCCGGCGAACGCCGGAAGACGGACCCCACTCCGGCGGCTTAGCCTACTCGTACCGCAACGATTCAATCGGGTCCAACCGCGCGGCCTTGATGGCCGGTAATAACCCCGCAATCAAGCCCACGGTCTCCAGCAACGCCGTGGAGGTCACCACCGCAAAGGTGGAGATCCCCAGGTGCACGTCGCCTTCACCGTTGGTGGTGTGAAACAGCGGCCCCAGGAGCGGCAAGCCGCCGAGATACAGCGTGACCGCCCATCCCACCAGCACCCCGATGGCGCCGCCGGCCGTCACAATCGCCACCGCCTCCAGCAGGAATTGCGCCAGGATGGCCCTCTGCGTGGCCCCAATGGACTTCAACACGCCAATCTCGCGCGTACGCTGTGTCACCGAGACCAGCATGATGTTCGCCAGCCCCACCCCGCCGATGGCCAGCGTCAACGTGCCCACAAAGCCCAGAAGGACGCGCAGGGCCATGCCCATGGTATCGATCAGGTGCATGTACTCATTGAAGATGAACGTGCGGATGGCGCGGTCGTCCTTGGGTGAGAAGTTGTGCAGCCGCGCCAGCGTTTCGGTCACCTGGCGCACCGCTGTTTCGCGAAACACCGGATTGGCGGGCATCCAGACGATATCGTCCGGGTACTTCAGGTCGCGGAACAGCGAGCCCGTCTCAAACGGAATGAAGACGCATTCGTTATCCGGCGTGTTGTAGTTGGCCACCTGCGTCTTGGTCCGAAGCACGCCGATCACGCTGAAACGCAGGCCGTCAATGGTGATGTCCTCGCCATCCGGCGGGACCTCGCCGAAGAGCTTGCTCGCGGCCTCGGCGCCAAGCACCGCCACGCGGCCCTTGCGGTTTTCATCGTCTTGATCGATCCATCGGCCCGAAGCCATGGTCATGTTGCGCACACGCCCGTAGGGCGGCCGCACGGAGCGCACCATGGTGGAGTACGACCGGTGCTCATGTACCACGGTCCTGCCGCTGCTCATCATCTCCGGCGAAATTGCCAGCACCAGCGGCACCGACGTCCGGATCTCCTCCACGTCCGAAGTCTCCAGGCGAATGCGCCGCCCCGCCCGCTCCCCGCCCGCCTGGCTGGACGTGTTCCCGCCGAACATTAAGATCAGATCCTGCCCCACGGTGCTGAACGCCGTGCGCAATGCCAGGTGAAAGCCATCGCCGTACGAATAGAGGATCACGAAGCAAGCCACGCCCCAAGCCAGGCTGACAATGGTCAACAGGCTCCGCAGCCGGTTGAATTTCAGTGCCTGCGCGGATTCGTGAATGAGCGACGAAAGGGTCATAAGAAGTTATCAGTTATCAGTTATCAGTTATCAGTAAACACCATCAGTCGTTCGTCGATAACTGATAACTGATGACTGAAAACCGATAGCTCATCTCTCATATCTCAGCGCCTCCACAGGCGTCAGATTCGCGGCGCGCCACGCCGGCCAGATGGCGGAGCCCACGGCGACAATCCCTAGGGCGGCGAATGACAGCGCGGTGGTCAGGCCGCTGACCGGGAGGCCGTCGAACATCTCCTGTTTCGGCAGGCTGTTCACCGCCGCGGCCACGCCGTACGCCCCCAGCCAGCCGCACAATCCGCTGCCCAGCGCCAGAATCAGGCCTTCCAGAAAAAAGTCGGCCAGGATGCGCCGATTGGTCGCGCCCACGGCCTTGCGCAGCCCGATCTCCCGCGTCCGCTCCGTCACGGAGACCAGCATGATGTTCATCACGCCCACGCCGCCCAGCGTCAGGGTAACCAACGAGATGCAACCCAGAAAGACGGTCATGGAAGTGAATACGTTGTCCACCAGGCGAGCGTCCTCCACTGTGTCCCAAATGTGGATGGCGCCGCCGTCAGCCGGATCAAAACGGTGGTTGCGGGCAATCACGCGGACCACCTGGTCGCGCGCGGCCTTGAACTGGTCCAGCGAAGCGGGCGTGTAGATGAGATCGCTCACCAGGCCGGGATGAAAGTTCTCATCGTCGGCCGGCGGCAGGTCGCGCACCATGGAGTTGTAGGGGACGAAGATCTTATCGCTATCCAGGCCGTTGTAGCTGCTGTTCTGGTTCTTCGGCGGCGTGAGGCCCACGATGCGGTACGGCAGGCCGTTGACGGCGATAGTAGCGCCGGGCTGCAGCGGGCGTTCTCCGAACAACTGCTTGCGCACGTTGTCGCCCAGCACCGCCACGCGCATGGCTTGGGTGTTATCCTCGTCCACCAGAAACCGTCCGCTGTTCACGGCAATATTGCGGATTTCTGAATACTGCGGTTCCACGCCCAAAGCGCGAAATGACCCGCTGTTGTACGGGCTCACGGCGTTGACGCTGCTTTGCAATTCCGCCACCACGGCGCGCACCAGGTAGCACTCGTCGCGGATCCCGCGCACGTCGTCATAATCCAGGCGAATCAGGCGCCCCGCGCGCCGCCCTCCGGGCTGCAACTCGGTGCGCCCATTGAAGACGATGACGATGTTCTCCCCGATGTCGCGGAATCGGTCGCGCTGCCCGCCCTTGAAGCCATCGCCCATGGCGACAATCAGCACCATGGACGCCACCCCCCAGGCGATTCCGGCCATGGTGAGCACGCTGCGCAGCTTGTTGCGCCCCAGGCTGGAAAAGACGTGCGCGAAAAGTTCCTTCACCAGTTCCACGCGCCCGCCTTACTGCAAGACCACCTGCTGCCCGAGCGTGAGGCCCTTCACCACTTCGGTCTTCGATCCGTTGCTGATGCCGATGGCGATAGGAACCCGCCGCGTGCCCTTCGGCGCAGTGGGGTCGGGGACTTCCGCTTCCGTGGAGTGGTCCTTCTTGTAGATGATGGCTCCTTCGGGAATCGCCAGCACGCCCTTGCGCTCTTCCAGGACGATTTCGGCGTTGGCGGTCATGGTGGCGAGCAGTTTGCGCGACTCATTGGAAATGGAAACGCGGACCTCGAACGTGGTGACGTTATCCTTCTCCACGCCCATGGGCGAGATCTTGGTCACTTTGCCCGTGAACGTCTGGTCCTTGAACGCTTCCACCGTGATGCGCGCGGGCTGACCGAGATAAACCTTGCCGATATCGCTCTCGTCGGCCTTGCCCTTGACGTAGACTTCGCTCAAATCGCCGACGGTCATGATCACGGTGGCGCCGGAGCCCATCACCAGGATGGAACTGACAGCGTCGCCCACTTCGTGGTCGCGCGAGAGCACCACGCCGTCCATCGGAGAGACGATGGTGGCGTTGCGCACGTCTTCCTCGGATTGCGAGAGCGCGGCCTTGGCCTGTTCCACTTCGGCTTCGGCGCGGCTGATGGCGGCTTGCGTCACGCCGAGGTTCACCTGCGCCTGCTGCTGTTTGTTGACGGCGAGCTGGTAGTTCTTCTCGGCGTCCTCGCGGTCGTTCTGCGCAATCAGGTTGGCCTTGAACATCTCGGCGGCGCGATCCACATTCTTCTTGAGGAACGGCAGATCCGGACCGGCGGCTTCCACTTTGTTGCGCTCATAGTCGGCCTGCGCGCTCTTGAGCTGGGCCTGCGCCATCGCGAGCGCGGCCTGGGACTGGCGAAGCTTGGGCAGCAGGTCGTTCTGGTCCAGTTCGCAGATCACCTGGCCGGCCTTGACGCGGTCGCCCACATTCACCGGCAATTTCAAAATGATGCCGCTCGCCTTGGACTTGATATCCACCTGAGTCACGGGGGTGATTTTGCCCGTCGCTACGACGGAACGGGCCAAGTCCATTCGCTCCACGGTGGCGAGCTTATCGGAGTCGATCTTCGCGGGCGCGCGCCCCAGGCTGCGCAGCGAGAAAGACGCCACGCCTGCCAACACCACCAATACGCCCAGAAAGATCCAACGGGCGGGACCCCGTTTGCGGTTCGTCATAAAGCGCCTTAAGAAATATGTTTACGCATCGGGAACAAACCGAGTTCCAATTCGTGCGCCCGGAGAACGCCGGGGCGTTCGGGTCCCACCTCGAGGAACCAGAGCCTACCGAAACAGGATGTCGGCGGCCTTTTCCAGAAGAGCGCCGCACACCGCGCCCGCGCCGGCCGAACAAAAAGCCGCGACCGCTCCGCGCCGCTTCCATTCCTGATGCACGGCGTGGTAGCCCAGGTAGAACAGCCAGCCGGCGGTGAGCCCCACGGGATAGGCGGTCCACTCGCTGCCGAGGCGCGGGGCCATCCAGAATCCGGCCGCGGCTCCGGCCAGGGTGGCGGCTTCGGCGGCGGCGCACCAGGCCAGCGCTGCCCAGCGGGAGTTCAGCGACGCGCGCAGAATGCCGCCAAGCGCCACGCCTTCAGGGGCCTTGTGCACCGCCACGGCCAGCAGCACGGCCACGCGGAGGCCCACCGTGCCGGCGCTTTGCGTAGCGGCGATGGCCCATCCATCGATCACGCAATGCATCGCCGCCGCAATCACCAGGGGAAGGGCGAAGCCGTGCAGCTCGGTGGAGCAGTGGGAATGGTCGTGATCGTGCGCGCACGTGGGGCAGACCGGGTACGCGTACCGGTTGATGGCGAACAGGACGAGGTACCCGGACGCGAACAGCGCCGCGGTAACGCCCCATCCGGATTGCAAAGCCAGCTCCGGCGCGAGGCCGAACAAAGCCACCGCCAGCAGAATTCCCGCGCTAAAAGGCACCACCACCCGGGCCCGCTGGTGTGCGCCCGTCAACCAGACGCCGACCGCCGCGCCGCCAATGCCGACGGCCGTGGCCAGAGCCGGCGCCGTCATCCCGCTACCGATACCCAAGTTCAAGACTTTACTGTAACAAGCCCACGGGCAAGCCCCGGAGAATTCCTCTCCGCGCGCCGCCGCCCGGCTCCATTCCCGAGCACGGCGCGTCTTGCCGGGGCGGCCACAAGCCTGGAACGCAGAGCGGAACATCCGCGCGGCTCGGGTTGCTTTGCGGGTTGGCGGACCGGCATAATTCAGTCATGCGACTCCGCTGCCTGTGGCTTGCCGCGCTGGCGCCCTGCCTCGCCTTCGCCGCCGATCCAACCGCTCAGGAGATCCTCGCCAAGGCGGCGGCCACCTACCGCAACGTTCGAGGGTATGAATGCCGCGTCACCACGCAGACCATTAACGGCGCCGGCGTCGCCTCCCACCACTTCATCCTGCGTTTCGGTGGGCCCGGAAAGTACGACCTGAAGGATAACGACGATGCCAACGCCATCGCCACGCTCGCGTCGGCCAATATCCCGATCGATTTCGACCGGATCGATAGCGTCGCCACGCGCGCCGAGGTTTCGCGCACCGAGCTATTCACGGTCCATGGCAAACCGACGCCCATTTACGTGATTCACCTCGAGTCCAACCAGTGGCCCAAAGGTGTCTACGCGATGTACCGCGTGGACCAGAAGACTTTCCAGATTTACAAGACGATCTTCTATTCGCCGGAGGCTACGCACATCACGCTCTATTCGATGGTCAGGTGGAATGAGCCGCAGCCGGCGTCGCTGTTCGAACCCCGGTTCGTGGAGGGCAGGGGGAGCGCGAGCAAGTCTGCTTCGTTGATTGGCGCGCCGGCGCCGGATTTCTCGCTGCCGGATCTGCGCGGCAAGCCGGTGCGGTTGAGCGAACTTCGCGGCAAAGTGGCGGTGGTGGATTTCTGGGCCACGTGGTGCCCGCCGTGCCGGGCTGAGATGCCGGCGCTCCAGCAGATGCAGACGGAGCTGAGCGGCAAAGGGCTGGTGGTGCTGAGTCTGGACGTGGGAGAGGACGCGCAGAAGGTGGCGCAGTTCGCCAGGGAGCAATCGTACAACATGCCCCTGCTGATCGGCGCGGAGCCGGACGTTTCCGAGGAGTATTTCGTGGAAGCCTATCCGACCACGTTCGTGGTGGGACGGGACGGGCGCATCACCTACCGGGACTTGGGCGGAGAAGATGCCGGCAAGCTGCGCGCGGCGGTGGAAGCGGCGCTGGCGGCGAAGTGAACGTGCGCAGGGTTGCGGCAGCAGGATAGGTACTGAAAAGTCCGTGATTAGTTAGCCCGGAAGGCAGGCCGGGAGGTCCGCCGCGGCGGCGATTAGCAGATGCGCGGCAGTTGCTCTCCCAAGGGCAGATCGACGATGCGGCGGCCTCCGACTTCGGTTCTGAGCAGCACGAGGCCGGGATGCTCCGCCACGGCTTCGCCGATCATGACGGCTTCGCGGCCCAGCGGATTGGCGCGCATGGCCGCCAACACGCGCTCCGCGCTCCCGGGAGCGACGAACGCCGCCAGCTTGCCTTCGTTAGCGACGAACAGCGGATCGATGCCGAGGAGTTCGCAGGCCGCGCGCGCGGGGTCGTGAACCGGAATAGCGGCCGCTTCAGCCTCAACTCCGATGCCCGCCGCGGCGGCGATTTCCACCAGCGTGGCGCCCAGGCCGCCGCGCGTGGGGTCGCGCATGGCGTGAATTTCGCCGGCCTCCAGCATTTCGGCCACCAGGCGGTGCAGCGCGGCCGTATCGGAGGCCAGATCCCCTTCGAACTCGAGGCCTTCGCGCTGGGACATGACCGCCATGCCGTGATCGGCTATGGCGCCGCTGAGCAAAATCCTGTCGCCGGGGCGCGCGAAACGCGCTCCGATGTTGACGCCCTCGGGAACCAGGCCGACGCCGGAGGTGGTGACGAACATGCGGTCCGCCGCGCCGCGCGGAACCACTTTGGTATCGCCGGTGGCGATGGGCACGCCGGCCGCGCGGGAGGCTTCCGCCATGGAGGCCACCACGCGCTCCAGCTCTTCCATGGGAAAGCCTTCTTCCAGGATGAACGCCGCGCTCAAGGCCAGGGGCGCGGCGCCGCTCATGGCCAGGTCGTTGATGGTTCCATGTACGGCCAGTTTGCCGATATCGCCGCCCGGGAAGAACAGCGGCGTCACCACGAAGGAATCCGTGGTGAAGGCGATGCGCGCCGGGCCGGCGGAAAGCACGGCCTGATCGTCCAGGCGGTCGAGCACTTCGTTGCCGAAGGCCGGCAGGAACAGGTCGCGGATGAGCCGCGCGCTCATCTTGCCGCCGCTGCCGTGGCCCAGAACCACGGTCTTGCGCTCGGAGATGGGCAGCGGGCAGGAGAGGTTGAAGTCCGTCATCGGCGCCGCCCGTAGTTGTAGTAGGCCGCGCAGGCGCCTTCGGAGGAAACCATGGTGGCGCCAAGCGGGGTTTCCGGGGTGCAGGCGGTTCCGAACTGCGGGCAATCGAGCGGCCGCCGCGCGCCTTGCAGCACCAGGCCGCTGATGCATTCGGCGGGCTCCCGCGAGACGATGCCTTCGAGCTCGAAGACGCGCTCCGCGTCAAAGGCCGCGAACTCTTCGCGCAGCCGGTAGCCGCTGGCCGGGATGACGCCGATGCCGCGCCAAGCGCGGTCGCAGGTTTCAAAGACGCGCGCGATCATGCGCCGCGCCTCGGGGTTTCCCTCGCGCGAAACCGCGCGGGCATATTGATTTTCCACTTCATGCCTGCCGCTCTCCAGTTGGCGCACCGCCATAAGGATTCCCTCGAGCAGATCGAGCGGCTCAAAGCCGGTCACCACGATGGGGATGCCGTAGCGCCGGGCGAGGGGCTCGTATTCCTCCCAGCCCATCACCGCGCAGACGTGGCCGGCCCCCAGGAACGCCCGCACGCGATTACCGGGCGATTCGAGAATCGCCGTCATGGCGGGCGGCACGGTGACGTGCGAGACCAGGACGGAGTAGTTCGGCAAACCCTCGGCGCGCGCCTGCCACACGGACATGGCGTTGGCGGGCGCGGTGGTTTCAAAACCGATGGCGAAGAAGACCACGCGCCTGGCGGGATTGGCGCGCGCGATTTTGAGGCAATCGAGCGGCGAGTAGACCACGCGCACATCGGCGCCCTGGGCCTTGGCCTGGAAGAGGTCGCCGGAGGAGCCGGGTACGCGCAGCATGTCGCCGAAGGAGCAGAAGATGACATCGGGGCGCCGAGCCAGCGCATGCGCGCGGTCGAGCGATTCGAGCGGGGTGACGCACACCGGGCAGCCGGGCCCGTGCGCCAACTCGATTTCGGGGGGAAGCAGCTCGTCCAGGCCGTAGCGCACGATGGAGTGGGTCTGGCCGCCGCAGATTTCCATGATGGTCCACGGGCGGGTGGCCGCGCGGCGGATTTCGGCGATCAGTTTCCGGGCCAGCGCGCCGTTCCGGAACTCGTCGACGTACTTCATTCTTCGGCGGCGAGGGCGCCCAAGGCTTCCAGGTCGGCGAGCGTGCGCCGGGCCTCGGCTTCGTCCATGCGGCTAATGGCAAAGCCGGCATGCACCAGGACGTATTCTCCGGCCACGGCCTCCGGGAGGTAGGCCATGCAGGCTTCCCGCGCGACGCCGCCGAAATCCACGCGAGCCATGGAGACGCCGCCGGCCTGATACAACTCCGAAATTTTCCCCGGAACCGCGAGGCACATGGTTGAACTCCATGGTAACAGGCGGCGCGCGGACCGCTATTGGCGCGTTTTGGCGCGGCAGTGTATGGTAGATAGCATGATCCGCGCGTCCGGACAGGCCAACCGCGATCTCTCGCTGGCGGATGTGCACGCGAGCGTCGGCACGTCGCAGGTGACGTTCTGGCGGCGGATGTTCGCATTCGCCGGTCCGGCCTACCTGGTGAGCGTAGGCTATATGGACCCGGGCAACTGGGCGACGGACCTGGAAGGCGGGGCGCGGTTCGGCTACCAGTTGCTGTGGGTGCTGGTCATGTCCAACGCCATGGCCGTGCTGCTGCAGACGCTGGCCGCCCGGCTTGGCATTGTAAGCGGGCGCGACTTGGCGCAGGCCTGCCGCGAAACCTACCCCAAGCCGGTGACCGTGGCGCTGTGGGCGTTGTGCGAAGTGGCCATCGCGGCTTGCGACCTGGCCGAGGTTCTGGGCGCGGCCATCGCGCTGAACCTGATCTTCCACATCCCCCTGCTGTTCGGGGTGCTGCTGACGGCGGCGGATACGCTGCTGCTGCTGCTCTTCCAGAGCTTCGGCATCCGGACCATCGAAGCGTTTATTCTTTCGCTGATCGCGGTGATCGCCTGCTGCTTCGCCATTGAAGTGGTTTGGGCGAAGCCGGCCATCGGCGAAATCGCGCGCGGCCTGGCGCCGTACCTGGATGGACACAGCCTGTACCTGGCCATCGGCATCCTGGGCGCCACGGTGATGCCGCACAACC
>DATKOS010000355.1:0-3582 GCA_035524535.1 Bryobacteraceae bacterium | reverse complement strand
CGCCGCCAGTATTGCCATCGCCGGCATCGCAATCAGCGAGTGCGTCAGATGGCGGTGATAGTGAAGGTAGCTGGCCGCGCCGCCCGCCCAGCTCAGCGCGTCGATGTCCGGCGCTTCCGCCGCCAGAATCACAATCGCCGTCGCGCCCGGCGTCCACCGCCTCAGCCCCGCCCGGCTCAAGAACAGGCCCACCGCCGCGTGCGTTAAGGAGTCCATGGCGCCGAAGACTTCTCATTGTAAATGGGATTCGCCGCGGGAAACGCGCCCGGCGCTCGCGCGGCGCGCCCCGTTCACGCCGTCAGCCGCAGCCGGAAGCTCCACTTCTTGAAGATCGGCTCCGTGCTGTCCCGCGCCGGACGGCGGCGTACAATCCCGGCGAAGTAGTCCGCCAGCGGAAACAGCGGATAGGGTGCCGTTTCGGCAAAGGCCCGTCCCAGCTTCTCTTCCACCCGGTAAATCCCATGGAAGAAGCTCCCGCGGTCCAGGTTCAGCCGCTTCGAGCAGGCCTTCCAATCGGCCCCCAGCAGGTAGTGAAACCGGAACAATTGAAATTCCAACTCGGTCAGCACGCGCTGCGCCACCAATTGCACATCGGCCAGGTATTCTTCGTTCTTCATTCCGTACATCCGGCCACCCTCCTGCGAGGGGCAAAACTCCAGAGCCACGGAACTCGCATACTTCGAAATTTCCGCGCACTCGAAGTATCTTTCCAGGCACGCCCGGAATATCGAGCGAAGTACGCAGCCGCAAGCCGTTTCTTTCAGCTTTGCCCTCTTGATCACACCGGCGCCGCCGCACCGAAGGCAACCTACTTTCGCCAACCCGAAAGTATTCGCCCGATTCCATGTCATCAATGTCCTGTGGTCCTTCCCGGCGGCAACCCAGTTTCCCCGGCCCCGCCCGATCGTCTCTGGTCCTCCTTTAAATGTACGGCCCAACACAAAATCGTCAATGTTTCCAAGTTGAGTATATTGTGGAATACTCGGAACAAGCATAGGTTTGCGTGATTAAAATATTGTCCTGCAAGCACTTAGAGGCATTTTTACAATCTAATTTCTTTCGAGGATCTAGGCCGAATCTTAAGCGGTTATAGGACTTTTGGTACCAGCCTATTCCCGGGAGGAATACCCGAAGTCGGCTGTTATGACTTTCAGCGACCTCCACCAGCGGCTCGCCTCTCACCTCCGCGCCCGCGTGCGCAACGGCGAGTTCACCGAGCGCGGCATGGCCCGCCTGACGCGCGTCTCCCAGCCTCATATCCATAATGTTTTAAAGGGGAAAAAGCTGCTTTCCACGGATATGGCGGACCAAGTCATGTACCATCTGCACATCGATATCCTGGACCTGCTGGACCCCATCGAACTGCTCCGCTGGCGGCAGCGCGATTGAGTCTCCACTTGCGGGCCATCCCGCCCGCATCCCCTTCCCGGACAGACCGCCGCGCGCACAACGATGACTTACCTTAATTCACTCAATATAAATACTTAAGAGACTACGGAGTTATCTGAACATCCGCCCGGAATCACGACTTCTTCCCCATGCCCTTCTTCGCGGCCGTGATCCGGTCCGTCAGCTCCCTGGAACCGTCCGATTCAGGCAGGCCCTGCAGCGCCTTCTCCGCCCGGTCGCACAAAATCGCCCGCTTTTCCAAGTCGTTCAGCTTGTCCCGCGAAAACATCTCGGCCATGGTAAAGAGTTCGCGCGCCATCGCTAGTTGGAACGCATCGCGCGGCGCCGTTGCGTTGGCCGCACCCACCAGAGCCGCCGCCTTGGCTGCGTCGTCCGGGCAGCCCGCTGCTCGCGCCGCCGCTAGAATCATGGCCCGGTCCAGTTCCATCCTCAGAGCGCTCTCCACCAGCGCCGCGGGCGGCATCCTTCCCGTGCTGATCGTCGCCAGTGTGGGAACCTCCGCCGCGCTGCCCTTCGGGAATGGAAACGCCAGCGGCACGGCTTCCAGCTTCAGCTTGTTCAGGCTCTCGAATTTGTCCGCAAACCGCAGGATCAGCCGCGTCGCCGCATCGTGATACCTCACCATCTCCCGGCGCAGCGCCTCCGCGCCGCCCTTGTTGGCCTTCACTCCCTTCTGGTACGCATCCGCCGCCTCCATGTACCCGTCGGCCAGCCCGGATGTCGCTACCAGCGCCCATGGCAGAGCCCGCGGCGCGTACTCACCCTCGTCCTTGGCCAGCAGATCGTCCAGGCGATCGGCCGTATCCGCATACTCGCCCGCCGCCCACGATTCCTTGGCCGCGTTCCACAAAAACGCCGGCGTGCCGGGTTGCGGCGCAGATGGCCCTGAACAAGAGTACAAGACCAACAACACTGATAATGCCGCAATCGAAACCGCCCAGCGCCTCGCTGTCGGAGACATCGCTTCACCTCCGGTAGTGTGTTACCACAGCCGCCGGCCGTGCGCAAGGGATCGCGCCCGGCCCGCCGCGCCCGGTGAGGTAAGATTGGTGGAGATTTCACTCGAGAGAAGAGGAGCCCCTATGTTGAGCCTCCGCGCGTTCGTGTGCCCCGCCGCTATCCTGGCGGTTTCCTTCACCGCCCTCGCGCAACAGCCCGCGCCGGCGGAGACGCCCGCGGCCGCCGCGCGGCCCGCGCGGCCCCAGGCCCCACAGCCGCCCACACGCGATCCCCACACCCCGGGATACGTGCAAGCCAAGGAGCTCCCCGACGGCCAGTTGCCCGCCCCCACCGAGGACGGCAATTTTATCATCGGACCCACCCACGCCCGCGCCGCGGAAATGGACCGGGCGGCCGATGTGCCGCACGGCGACGTCTACAACTTCACCATGTCCTCCGCCGATAGCAAGATCTATCCCGGCATCGCGCGCGACCGCGGCACTTTCGGCGTGCCGGATCCCAACGATCCCGCCAAGCTCATCGTCACCACCAGCCACCCCGCCCCGTACACCCGCCGCCTCGCCGTCTACGTCCCCAAGCAGTACGTGCCCGGCACGGTCGCGCCCTTCATTATCGGCGCCGACGGCCCGGATCAACGTCTCTTCACCGCGCTCGATGGGTTGATCGCCGAACATCGCGTCCCCGTTATGATCGCCATCTCCATCGGTAACGGCAGCGGCGACGCGCAGGGCAGCCAGCGGGGGCTGGAGTACGACACCATGTCCGGGCTATACGCGGAGTTCGTGGAGAAGGAAGTCCTGCCCGTAGTAGAGAAGAAGTACCACGTGCAGCTCACAAAGGACCCCGACGGGCGGGCGACGACGGGTTGCAGCTCCGGCGGAGCGGCCGCCATGGCGATGGCCTGGTATCACCCGGATCTTTACCACCGTGTTCTCAGCTACTCGGGCACATTCGTGTACCAGCAGTGGCCGTACAACCCCGAGACCCCGCGTGGCGCTTGGGAATTCCATGAAACCCTCATTCCCAACAGCCCGAAGAAACCGCTGCGCATCTGGATGCACGTGAGCGATCGGGACATTCTCATCACCCGCGACAACTATCACGACTGGGTCCTCGCCAATGAGCGCATGGCCAAGGCTCTAGCCGCCAAGGGGTATCCTTACCAGTTTGTCTTTGCGAGGAATGCGGTGCACTGCGACCGCGGCGTGAAGG
>DATKOS010000354.1:0-11572 GCA_035524535.1 Bryobacteraceae bacterium | reverse complement strand
GCGTGATGCTTACGTTCGTCCCTGGCCGGCGGCGGGGGGCGCGTTGGATCGGTGCCTGGGTTTTCTGGCGTCGTGCGTCTGAAGTCGCGGTGGGTATCGCGCAGATGGTTGGGGCGGGCAATCGGGCGTTCGGCCGCCTTTGGGGGCGGCTGGACCCGCCGGGAAAGCGGGTCCGCAGGGTGTATCGCCTGCCCCACTGGTGTATAGCATGTGCCGGTCTTGAGTGGTCCGGCGCCGTCGTCAGTCCGCGTGACTCACTGGGGCCGTCACGAGGCGGCCGATGATGGCGGTTCCTGGTTAGTTGGCGTCGGGGGAGTTTGGCGGATTCGGGTCTTGGGGCTTGGGGGCGCTGGTTTCGTATTCGCTTTGGACCAGGCCGGTCTTGTAGGCTCGGGTGGCTACGTGGTGGAGTTGGATATCGCGGTGGAGGGGGCCGAAGAGGGGGATTCCGGTTCCGATGAGGACGGGGACGCGGGTGATCACCAACCTGTGGATGAGGCCGGCCGACAGGAAGCGCTGAATCGTGGCGCCGCCGTCGATGTAGGCGTGGCGGAAGCCTCGGGATTCGAGGCGGCGGACGATTTCGGCGGGGTCGCCGGACATTTGCTCGACGACGCCGTCCTTGACCGGCGAGAGATCGAGGGCGCGGCCGCTCAGCACGACGACTGGCTTCTTTCCGAAATGCCATGCGCCGAAGGAGAGCACGACTTCGAAGGTGCGGCGGCCCATGACCACGACGTCCACGGTGTCGAAGAACTCTTCGAAGCCGTGGGATTCCGGTTCGCTGGCGTCGAGGAAATCGAGCGCGTGGTCCGGGCGGGCCAGAAAGCCGTCCACACTCACTCCACAAAAGACCGAGAGCCTGATGGCGCATCCCATGGTTTGAATCGTTTCATTATAGTGGCTGCGCGGGCCGGCGTCCGCACGGGCTTTGGAAATTCAGGCGGACGGAGGCGGCGCGGTGCGGCGGCGGCTGGGATATGATGGCAGGCGGCATTTCGCCGCACTTGGAGGGAGGGTTGACGATGATGAAGAAGACGATGGCCGCGCTGCTGGGGTTGTCCCTGATGGCTCCGGTGGCGGTGGTGGCGCAGCAAAAGGACGAGAAACCGTCGAAGAAGAGCAGCAAGACGTCGAAGAAAGAGGCTGAGAAAACGATGGTGCGGAAAGCGGGCAACACGGGCGGGGTTTCGAAGAGCGCGGCGCCCATGAAGAAGGCAGCGCCCACGAAGAAGGCGGCGACCAAGAAAGACGAGAAATAGGGGCCGCGGCGCGGCGGGTTGGTGCGTAGCTTCCCGCCGCGCTTACGCGCCGGGGTTTCGGACGCGGACGGCTAGCGAACTTCGATCCACTGCGGCATCAGGCGCAGGTAGCCGCCGGCCATCCAGGCGTGGAACGGGACGCTGCCGAACACTCCGCGGAGCTTCGTTTCCAGCAGGTCTTCCGGCGACGAGCGCTTCATGAGCATATCGAGGACGCTCTCCGGGGCCGGGTACATCTCGATGGCCACGCGCTCGGCGGCGGCCAGGCCTGCCTTCTTCTTCACCAGGTCCACCGCGGCGTCCAGGCCGCCTAGAGTGTCCACCAGACCGCGCGAAACGGCTTGCGAGCCAAGCCAAACGCGGCCTTGCGCCACCGGTTCGATCTGATCGAACGGCCGCCGGCGCGCCGCGGCCACCTTGGAGACGAAGTCGCGGTAGCTCTCGTCGATACCCTTGCCGAGCAAGCCGAGCTCTTCGGGTGAGAGCGGCGTGTCCATGGCATCGATGTCCGCGTGCTTGCCGCGGCTGAGTGCGTTGGCGGAGATGCCGAGCTTGTCCAGCAGTCCCCGCAGCACGGGCTTGCCGTAGACCACGCCGATGGAGCCGGTCTCGGTCTGCGGGTAGGCCACGATGGGATCTCCGGTCATGGCCATGTAATAGCCGCCGGACGCGGCTACGTCGGACATCGAAATGACCAGCGGCTTTTTCCTGCCGAGCAGGTTCATCTGGCGCCAGATTTCGTCCGAGGCCGTCACTTCGCCGCCGGGCGAATCGATGCGCACAATGACGCCCTTGATGCCCGAGTCATTGGCCACGCGGCTGAGAACTTTGTCGAAGCCATAAGAGGTGAGCTGCTGGCTGGCGCTGCCGTCATCCGAGGCGTCGCCGCGGACTATGTCGCCCTCGGCCGCCACCAGCGCGATGCGGACGCTGCCTTGCAGGCCCACGTCGGCGGCCGGGACGCTGAGGTAGGAGCTCAAGGAGACCTTCTTCGGAGTGAAGCCCAGGCGGCCGGCCAGTTCGCCCCAAGCCTGGTCTTCAAAGCGCAGCTCATCCACCAGGCCCTCCTGAAGGGCTTGGGGCGCGGTGAAGGGGCCGCGGTCGATGATGGCGCGCACCTCATCGGCGGACTTCTTGCGGGCCGCGGCGATGCGCGCCACCAGGTTGCCGTAGAGATCGTCCAGTAGGCTGTTGAGAACCTCCCGAGTTTCCGGACTCATGTCGGCGCGCGTGAACATGTCGCCGTAGTCCTTGTACTTGCCGGCGTGCTCCACCTGAACGGTAACGCCCAGTTTATCCAGACTGTTCTTGAAGGAGAGGGCCTCGGCGCGCAGGCCCTTCAGCATGAGAGTTTCCGCCGGGCCCAGGTAGATACGGTCGGCCGCCAGGGCCAGGTAGTATTCGCGCCCGCCGGGGTCCCGCAGGTAGGCATACACCGGCTTGCCGGACTTGCGGAACTGCTCGATATCCGCGCGCAGCTCTTCCAGGCGGGCCCAGCCGAGGGAAAGCCCTTCGGGCTCCAGCATGATGCCCTTGATGCGCGGATCGGCGGCGGCCTTCTTGAGCGACATCCAAACGCCGGCGATGGTGGCGCCCTCACCGCCGCCTCCCAGCAACGCGGGGAGAACCAGCGGAGGCTTCTCGGGAATGTCGCCGCTCAAGCGCAAGACCAGAACCGAATGATCGGCGATGGAGGGAGCGCGGTTGGAGAAATGCACCAGCAGCCAGCCCACGAAGATGAGTCCCACGAAGGCGGCGGCAAGGCCGGTGATGAGGCCAAGCAGAAACTTGCTCATACGTTTCCGACGTTAGCATAACGGGCGCGCTCGCTCGGCGAGCCGCCGGCGCCTTCGCGCCCCCCGCCCTTGGGGCGCGGCGAACTATTTCAGCTTGGCCAGCTTCTTGCGGATATCCGTTGCTTCTTTGCTCTCCGGCGCCAGCTTCAGGAACTGGTTGTAGGCTTCCTTTACGGTGGCGGCGTCCTTGGTTTTCTCGGCGGCGTCGCCCAGCCTGCGCCATGCGTCGGCGTTCTGCGCGTTCCATTTGGTGGCGTCGCGGAAACGCCCGGCTGCCGCCTTGTAGTTGCCTTGCTTGAAGTACTCGTCTCCCACCATCACATCCTTCTTGGATTGCAGGGGGTTGAAGGAGTAGTTGTCAACGGTGACGGACTTGTCTTCTTCCGGCGGCGTGGCGTATTGGCCGTTGTCCGGGGGAGGCGCGGGGCGCTCGGTCTTCAAGTCGTTCGAGCCGGCCGCGGCGACGGACGGCGAGGCGGCGTCCTGGGCGTGGAGCGCTCCCATAGCCAGCAAAACAAGGACCCAGCGCGCCATATCCACGATCTTACCGCGCCGCCGCCGCGCCCGGCGCTACACTGAAGTCAGCCGCGTCCGCGATGGAACTCCGAGAGAAAGCCAACCAACTGCCGTTCTCGCCGGGAGTGTATCTATATAAGGATGGCGCCGGGCGCGTCATCTACGTCGGCAAGGCCAAGAGCCTCCGCGATCGCGTGCGCAACTATTTCTCCGAGGAACGCCTGGCGGACGCCAAGACGGGCGCGCTCATCTCCGAAGCGCGCGACATCGACTACATTCTGGTGGACAACGAGAAGGAAGCCCTGGCGCTTGAGAACAACCTCATCAAGCAGTACACGCCGCGCTTCAACATCCTGCTGCGCGACGATAAGACGTATCCTTACGTGAAGCTGACGCACGAGCGGTGGCCGCGCGTCTACGTCACGCGGCGCCTGCGGAAGGACGGCGCAACCTACTACGGGCCGTTCTTTCCGGCCAACCTCGCGCACCGGCTGGTCCATTTCATTCACCGGCATTTTCTGGTGCCTTCGTGCAAGGTGGATCTCACGCGTTTCCATCCCAAGCCCTGCTTGCAGTACCACATCCACCGCTGCCTGGGCCCGTGCGTGGAGCATCTGACCACACTGGAAGCCTACGGCGCGGCCGTGCGCGACGTGAAGCTCTTCCTGGAAGGCCGCCACGGCGACTTGGCGCGCGGCCTCCGTACCCGCATGGAAGCGGCTTCGGACGAGATGCGCTTTGAGGAGGCGGCCTCGCTGCGGGATTTGCTGGCCACCGTGGAGGAGATGGAACAGCGCCAGAAGATGGCCGCGGCCGGCGGCGGCGATGTGGACATCTTTGCGGCGTACGCCGAGCCGCCGCTGGCGGCGCTCAACGTGTTCCACCTGCGCAACGGGCAGATTGTGGACCGGCGCGAGTTCTTCTGGGAGGACCAGCACGAGTTTGACGCGCCCCAGTTCTTCTCTTCGCTGCTCAAGCAGATGTACCTGGACCAGCAGTTCATTCCCGCGGAGATTCACGTGCCGGAAGAGTTTGAGGACCTGGAGGCGCTGGAGGAGCTGCTCTCGGAGAAGCGCGGACGCCGCGTGGAGATCCGCACGCCCCAGCGCGGGCAGAAGAAGGCGCTGATGTCGCTGGTGGAGACCAACGCGAAGCACAGCTTCGACGGGCGCTTCCGTGTGCTCAAGCCCTCCTCGAAGGCGATTCAGGAAGCGCTGCGCGACGCGCTGAACCTGGCGGACGCGCCGGGCCGCATCGAGTGCTTCGATATCTCCCACATTCAGGGCACGGATAAGGTAGCCAGCATGGTGGTGTGGGAGGACGGGCGGATGAAGAAATCGGACTACCGCAAGTTCATTATCCGCACGGTGATCGGCAACGACGATTTCGCTAGCATGCGCGAGGTGGTGACGCGGCGCTATTCCCGCATCCAGGCGGAGGGCGCGGCCATGCCGGGGCTGGTGCTCATCGATGGCGGGCTGGGGCAATTGCACGCCGCGGCCGAGGCGCTGGAGGCGCTGGGGATTTCGGACCAGGCCGTCGCCTCAATCGCCAAGCGCGAGGAGATCATCTACGTCTTGGGCCAGGAAGACGAGCCCGTGGTACTGGACCGCTTTTCGCCCATCCTCCATCTGGTGCAGACCATCCGCGACGAAGCGCACCGCTTCGCCATTACCTTCCACCGCTCGCGCCGCAACGCGCGTACGCTCACCTCGGAGTTGGAAGCCATAGAGGGAATCGGCGAGAAGACCGTACGGAAACTGCTTAAGGAGTTTGGAAGCTCGGAGCTGGTGCGGGAAGCTTCCGAGGACCAGTTGGCTGCGGTGGCCGGGCGGGCCGCCGCGCGCCGGGTGAAGGCCCACTACGCGAGCGGCGCGGCGGCCTCGCCCAGCCCGCCAGGGCAGGCCCTCTGACGCGGCGGCAATACGCCACGCCGATGTGGGTGGCGGATTGCAAATGTCTGCGTCGTGATGCATCCTTACGTAAAGGGATGTTTCGTTACCTGCCGGTTTACCGTGGTTCGCGGCATCGCATGGTACTTTGAAATCCAGGAATGAATATTCTATTCATAGGCGATATATTCGCTTCCGCCGGGCGCCGGATCGTGGCGGACCACCTCCAGGACATCATGGAAACCAACGAAATCCAGCTTGCCGTGGCGAACGCGGAGAACGCGGCCGGCGGTTTCGGGCTGACTCCCTCGCTGGCGGAGGAGTTGCTCAAGCTGGGGCTGGATGTGCTGACCAGCGGCAATCACATTTGGGATAAGCGCGAGATCTACGCGTACCTGGACCGCCAGCCGCGCCTGATTCGCCCCGCCAATTACCCGGACGCTCCGGGAAGCGGGCTGGCCTTGGTTCACGCGCGCAACGGCGCGCCCTGCGCCGTGATCAACCTGCAAGGCCGCACCTACATGCCGAATACGGACTGCCCGTTCCGCAAGGCGGACCAGATTCTGGCCTCTCTCGATGCGGACGTCAAGGTGCGCCTGGTGGATTTTCACGCCGAGGTGACGAGCGAGAAGATGGCCATGGGATGGTATCTCGACGGCCGGGTTTCCGCCGTCATCGGGACGCACACGCACGTTCCCACGGCCGACACGCGTATCCTTCCGGGCGGGACCGCGTATCAAACGGATTGCGGGATGACGGGTCCCTATCAATCGGTGATCGGCGTGGATCGCGACGTGATCGTCAGCCGGTTTCTGACGGCCCTGCCGGTCCGCATGGAAGCGTCCAAGGGAGCGCCCGAATTGCACGCGGTGATTGCGGATGTGGATGAAGCGACGGGTAGGGCGCGCGCGGTGCGGCGCCACGCCATTGGAGGCGACTGAGTGAACGTGCCTCCCTTCAGCGAATCGACCGACGTTGTCTCCTTTGTGATGAGACAACTCGGCGCCGCCATGGCCGGCGTGGTCTTTCTGGTGCTGTGGCGCAGACTGCGGGTGACGGCGTTCGGCTTGCTTGCGGCCGCATTCGCCGCCAGGCTGGTGGCCGGCGTCTTCATATTCCGCTGGTGGAACGCCCACCATCCGGGCTGGCTGGTGATCTACGCGGCCTTGGAGTTCACCGTGCTGGCGGCGGCCGTGGCGGCCATGGCCACCTGGGGCGCGCGCTACGCCGGCCGCATCCGCGAATTGGGCGCGGAGATGGACCGGGTCCGGCTGGAAGCCGCGCGCAGCCTGGAGACCGACAGCTTAACCGGACTGCTGAATCACGCGGCCCTGGTGAGGCGCATGGAGTCGCAAGTGCCGTTCAACGGCGTGGTGGCGGTGTGCGACATGGACGCCTTCAAGGACATCAACGACCGGCATGGCCACCTGGTGGGAGATGAGATCCTGCGCAACGTGGGGCACCTGCTGGTTACCTCCATCCGCCACGACGACGAAGCTTTCCGCTGGGGCGGGGACGAGTTCGTGGTCCTCTTCCACAACCAGCTCTCGGATGTGGCGCGCCGCCGTATGGCGGAAATCGAAGACCGCCTGCGCGGCTTTCAGGTGCGCGGGGTAGGGAAGCTGCCCATCTCTTTCAGTTGGGGGATTGCCGAAGCCGCCGGCCGCGGCCTTCGCGACGCCTTGAACGAAGCGGACCGCACCATGTACGGCAGCAAGCGCAAGGGCGCGTTGAATGAACCGGAAGACTCCGCGTGAGGCTTCGCCTCGCGGCGCGCAATCGCCCCACTAATTGAAGTTCATGCCGCAGGCGCCCGGGTTCCCGCACGGCCCGCCGCTGGGGCACATGGGGACGTCAGCCTGCTTGGAGGAGCCGTTGGCATGGGCAGCGAACGTGGAGTACTCCTGCTTCAATTCCTTGCGCCCGCAGGAGGGGCATTCCAGTTCCGGCGCTTCGGCGGCGCGGCGCACCAGCTTTTCGAACTTCGTTCCACAGCTCTCGCAAAGGTATTCGTAAATCGGCATGGGGTATCTCTACTTTACCGCCGCGGCCTCGCTGGCCGAGGGGCGGGCGGCCTCGCGCCGCGCCACGGTCTTCTGGGACGCCTTGAGCAGCGCTTCGGCCTGAGGCATGGCTTCCACTGCCCGATGCACTTCGGGATCGGTCTTGTCAAACATCTGCGTGGCCACGTCCACATTGAAAGCGGTGGTGTACATTTCCCTGGCCAGGTTCCGCTCAATCCAGTCGTGATCCGTGGTGAATTGGGCCTCGGTAAACTGGCGGCCCTTGCTCAGCAGGAAATCGTGTAGGTCCTCCACGGTATCGGCGCTCGGCATCCAGTCCTTGGGCAGGTCCGTGGAGTGCTTCGAGAAGTAGGAGCGCGTGAACTCGAAGAGCCCGTCGCGGTATAGCTCCGATTCAAGCGAGTCCATCTTGGGCGTCTCATACTTCTGGTCCGGGGTAATGCCGCCGCCGCCGTAAACGGTGCGGCCGCCGTCCGTGGTCTTCACGTCCGACGGGTCCTGGCGCATCCCGGCGCGGTTGTAGTAGTACTCGTAGAAAGGCTTGTTGGTGTAATCGCGCTGAATCAGCCGGCCGCTGGGAGTGTAGAAGTGCGCGGTGGTCAGCGCCAGTCCCGTGCCCTCCTGAAGCGGAAACACGGTCTGCACCAGGCCCTTGCCGAACGTGATCTCGCCCATGATCCAGGCGCGATCGTGATCCTGAAGGGAACCGGAAACGATTTCCGCGGCGGAGGCGGTCCCGCGATTCACCAGCGCCACAATCGGATAATCCCGCCCGTGGTTGCCTTCGCGCGCCACGTAGGGGCGTTCGGCCGAAGCGCGGCCGTGCTGCGAGACGATGAGCTGGCTCTTGGCCAGGAAGTGATCCGCCACGGCCACCCCTTCATTGAGGAGGCCGCCGGGATTGTCGCGGAGGTCCAGGATCAAGCCGTTGATATTGCCCTCGCCGAGGCGCTTGAGCCCGTCCTCCAACTCCTTGCCCGTTCCCTCCCCGAATTGCAGAATCCTGACGTAAGCGATGCCCGGCTCAACCCAGAACGGGTCCTCCACGCTCTTGCGCTGGATCTCATCGCGAACCAAGTCGAACTTCAGCGGGTCCGCCGCGCCGACGCGGGCTACCGTGATGGTCACCGGACTGCCGCGGTCGCCCTTCAGCAAATCGGCTACTTCCGTGGTGCTGAGGTGGGCCACCGGCTTGCTGTCCACCGTTTCGATGGTGTCTCCGGGCCGCAGTCCGGCCTTGTACGCCGGAGATCCGGGGAAGGGGGCGATGACCACGGTCATCCCGTTGCGTGCGCCCACCTGCATACCCACGCCGTAGTAGTGGCCGCGCTGATCCTCGCGAAGAATCTGGTAGTCGCGGGGATCGAAAAAATTCGAGTGCGGATCGAGAGTCCGCAGCATGCCGGGAATGGCGCCCTTGTAGATGGACGCGTCGGCGTTCAGGGGTTCGGCGAAGTTCTGCTCCACCAGGGCGTAAGCCTTGGTGAAACTCGAGACCGTCTGGCCCGGCCCTTCCGAGGCATCCGCCGCCTCAACGCGAGGGCCCCAAATCCCGCCGGCCAGACAGCCGGCGCAAAGCAAGGCGGGCAACAAAAAACGGGAGCGCGTATTCCTCTCCATGAACCTCACCCTATGGGTACATTGTAACGTACTGTCTTTTTAGACGCGCCCAATGCCGGATTGGGTCCGAAAAACCACAGCTGGTCCGGCGGCTGCCCAAAACGCGAAAAAGTACCACGGCGGGGCTCAAGCTTCGGCGGCCGGCGGCGCGGCGCGTCCAGCCAGCTCCCGGTGGATGGCATCCAGCACGCCGTTGACGAACTGGACCGAATCCTCGCCGGAGAATTTGCGCGCCAGTTCCAGCGCCTCATCGATGGCCACCGCCGGGGGCGTGTCTCCACCGGACATCTCATAAACTGCCAGCCGGATGATGTTGCGGTCCACCGCCGGCATGCGCTCCAGGCGCCAGTGCTCGGCGTGCTTGGCGATGTGCGCATCCAACTCCGCCAGGCGGCCGGCCGCTCCGCGGACCAGGTCCGCGGCGAACGGGTCGCGCTTGGGCGGGGCGTCGGGAAAAATAGCCTCGTAGGATTGGATCGCTTGGTCCACGGACTGGCCCCACGCCTCCCACAGATACAGAATCTGCAAGGCGCGCTCCCGGGACTTGCGGCGGGATGGCATTAATCTTTCTTCCGGAGCGTTCGCAACAGGTTGGCCATTTCGATGGCGGTCATGGCGGCGTCGAAGCCCTTGTTGCCGCCCTTCGCGCCCGCCCGATCGATGGCCTGTTCCAGCGTGTTTGTGGTGAGCACTCCGAACGCCACGGGCACGCCCGTCTCGTAGGAGGCGTGCGCCACGCCCTTGGCGGCTTCCGCGGCCACGTAGTCGAAGTGCGGCGTATCGCCCCGCAACACCGCGCTGAGGCAGATGATGGCGTCGTACCGCTTGCCGCGCGCCAATTCGGCCGCCACCATGGGAATCTCCCAGGATCCCGGAACCTTGACGACGTCGATCAAGTCCGAATCCGCGCCCGTGCGCGTCAGCGCGTCCATGGCGCCCGCAAGCAGGCGCTCGGTGATGAAGCTGTTGAACCGGCTGACGATCACGGCGAACCGCAAGCCAGCGGCCGCAAGCTGTCCTTCAAATACTTTCGACATGTTCCACTTTCCCGCGAGAACCACGCGCCTGGTCTTCCAGGAGCGTAGGCTTTCGCGACCGCCGCGGCTGCCAACGTTCGCGCCGGACTCCAGGCCCGCCGACACCGCTAACACATTATGTTTCAGTGTAACAGCCCGCGCCGCGCCACCCCAAAGCGGGGCCGGGGGGCCACGGGGGCGGGGCAGGGGGCGTGCGCCGCGGGCGCGGGCGGCCGCGCACTGTGGAACAATAATCTGCTGATGCAACGTCCTCCGCGAATCGCCGTGGTGGGAAGCGCCAACGTGGACCTGATCACGTACACGGACGCGTTTCCGCGCCCGGGTGAGACCATTTTCGGGCGCGAGTTCAGCCTCGGTTTCGGCGGCAAAGGCGCCAACCAGGCGGTGGCCGCGCGTCTTTGCGGCGCCGATGTCTCCATGGTGGCCCGCGTGGGGGACGACCTTTTCGGCCCCGCCACGGTTGAGAATTTCCGCTCCCGCGGCATCGACGCCAGCCGCGTTCTGCTCACCCCCGGCCTTTCCAGCGGCGTGGCGCCGATTTTCGTGGAACCCTCCGGCCAAAACCGCATCTGGGTGGTGAAGGGCGCCAATGACCGGTTGCTTCCCGGCGACGTCGACGCCGCGGCGGATGTGCTGCGCGGGGCGGACGTAATCGTGCTGCAGCTTGAAGTGCCCATCGAGACGGTTTTCTACACGCTGGTTTTCGCCCGCGAGAACGGCGTACGGGCCATACTGAACCCGGCTCCGGGCCAGCCGCTGGACCTGATGCGGGCCGGCTTGGCGGACTACGTGATCCCCAATGAGACCGAGGCCGAGGCGCTCTCTGGCATGCCCGTGCGGAACCTGGAGGAAGCACGCACCTGTGCGCGGCGGCTGCTGGATGGCGGCCTGCGCCGCGTGATCATCACCCTGGGCGCCAACGGGGCGCTGTGCGCCGGCGATGATGGCATGCGGCACATCCCGGCGTTTCCGGTCGCGGCCGCCGATACCACGGGCGCGGGCGATGCTTTCATCGGCAGCTTCGCCTGCTTCCTGGCCGCGGGCGCGGAGGAAGCCGGCGCAATCCTGAGGGCCAATCTGTATGCGGCGCTTTCCACGCTTTCGCCGGGAACGCAGAAGTCCTTCGTCACACGGGAGCGTTTCGACGCGGAATGGGCCGCGCGGGGCGAGTGATTCGCCGCGCGAAGCGGTGAGCCCGGCCGCTTCGGCTGAAGGAACCGAGGCGCCGAGCCCGCGCGCGGCCATTTCAGGCGCTACCCGCCGGTATTGGCTCCCTGTCCCGCTTGGCATAATAGATACGGGCGGCGTGCGCGTTCATGAAGTCGGCTCTCCCATTCCGGACCATCAGCGGCGTTCCCGTGGAGCCCTTTTACGGTCCGGAGCAATTGGACGGGTTTGACGCGGCGCGGGATCTGGGCGCTCCTG
>DATKOS010000353.1:0-9923 GCA_035524535.1 Bryobacteraceae bacterium | reverse complement strand
GGAACCGGTGGAGCAGCGGGCGATAGCCGGGCTGGGTGCCGGTAAATCGAATGCCGCCACGGACTTATTGATCCAAATCTCGCGAAATGACGCCAATCCCCGGATGCGCTCGCAGGCCCTTGGAAGCCTCAGCCGGAAGCGCGACCCGAAGGCCGTGGACGCCATCCAGAGCGCGGTAAAGAACGATGCCGACCTCGCGGTGCGCCGCCGCGCCGTGAGCGCGCTCCAAGCTCTTCCGGATGGCGCGGGAGTGCCGCTGCTCATCGATACGGCCAGAAACAGCCCCGATCCAGACGTCCGCAAACAGGCCGTGAGCTGCCTGAGCGCCACCCGGGACCCCCGCGTGAGCGCTTTTTTTATGGAACTCCTGAAAAAGTGACTCAGTTTCCTACTGGCATCCCCGCCCGCGCCGCCTTACAATGGAGTGGCGAGGAAACATGGATAATTACCTCTTAAAAACGGTTGCCATCGGAACCGCGGCCATTGTGATGGCGGCGTGCTCCTCTGCGCCGGCGCCAGCCCCCAGCGAAGCGCCGCCGGCCGCTTCCACAGCCCCCAAACCGGTCGAGCCGGTATCGGGAAAGACGGCCTTTTACGAGATGTACAAGCCGGCGCGCCAGTGGGCGACCGACCTGCAGCCGCTAAGCCTTGCGAGCGGTGAACTTGCGGGCTTCAAGAACGCGGATGGTAAGGCCGCCCTCTGGACCGCGGTGTTTGTTTCGCCGAGTCTGGCTCAGGCGCGCCACTTCACCTATGCGATTGCCACTGTAGGAACCGTCAGCAGGGGCGTTTCGGCCGACCCTCCCGAACGGTGGAGCGGCCCGACGAAAGCGGCCATGGCATTCCAGAACAGCGACATACAGGTGGATTCCGATGCCGCTTTCAAGACCGCGGCAACCAAGGGCGCCGATTGGCTGAAGGAGCACGCCGATAAGAAGTGGACCATCGAGCTCGGATCGGCGTCCCGTTTCCCCGCACCGGTCTGGTATATCCTTTGGGGCGATGCCAAGGCCGGCGGCTACGCGCAGTTCGTCAACGCGAGCACCGGGGAAATCGTAGCAAAGTAGGCCGTCTTCCAGCGCGCCTGGCGTAAATTGCGGCGGGCCATCTTCCCGATGGTCCGCCTTCCTCCCCGCCTATTCCCGCACGTAGGCCAGCGCCACGGCCTTCCCTGCCCTGGGCGAGAAGACGGATGACGTGATCTCCGCCTGCTTGCCGTCCACCTCGATTCGGTCGCCCGCCGCCGCCGTCCCACCCCCCGGCAGTTCCACCAGGCGCAGCTTGCGGTTCA
Source organism: Bryobacteraceae bacterium (assembly GCA_035524535.1). GTDB lineage: Bacteria > Acidobacteriota > Terriglobia > Bryobacterales > Bryobacteraceae > BOG-224. Next base: position 8,632 of record DATKOS010000353.1, on the reverse strand, counting down.
CGTGGCCCCGCGCGCGGATGCGTTCCACAATCTCCTGCCCGATGTAGCAGCCCTTGGTAAAGCTCACCGCGTCCATCTGCTGCGTCTCCTGCGGCAGGGAAGTTTCCAGGATGTCCTCGCCATACCGCGGCTTGCCGTTCTCGATGCGCACCAGGCGGCAATCCTCCGCCGTGGCCGCCTTCGCACCCGCGCTCTCAAAGCGCCCAATCCAATCCGCCGCGGCCTCCGGCGCGCAGAAGATCCGGAAGCCCGGCTGCCCGGTGAGGCTCGCATTGGCTACCACCGCCGCCCCGCAAGGCGCGTGCGCGTAGGCCGTCTCCGGCGCCGGCGCGCCCAGCGTCTCCAGAATCCTGGCGGCATCCGGCCCTTCCAGACCCAGCTCGGCGGCGCTGGCCGTCACGTCTTCCAGTTCCACTTGATCGGCCACAATGTAGCGCCGCAGGTGCGCCGGGATCTTCTCGCGCAGTTCCGGCTCGGTCTCCATCAGGAAGCGGTCCTCGAAGCAGAACAGCAGCAAGTCCCCCTGGATGCGGCCCTGCGGCGTCAGCAGGAACGCGTAGCAACCCTGCCCCGCCGTCATCTTCTTCACTTCATTGCTGGTCAGATTATGCAGGAAGCGCGCGCGGTCGCGGCCCCGCGCCACAATTCGCCCGCGCGCGGAAAGATCTATCCAGGCGGCCCCGCCGCGCAACGCATCGTAACCCTCGCTCATTCTTTCAGTGTAGTGGCGCCGCGGCGGCGCGGGCGGCCGCCTTCCACCGCGCCCCTAGAAAATTCGCCGCAGGTAGACCGAAATCAGTATGATGAGGAAACCGGAAATGGCCGCGCCCGCCATCATCCGCGCGCGCCGCGGATTCGGGCCGGCCCGCGTGGCCAGCAGCGCCACGGCGAAGACATGCGCCGCCAGCAGCAGCTTAATGCCCAGCGCGATGTGATACCTCACCGTGTGTCCCGGCGAGCTCAGAATGTTGTAAGTCCCGGAGACAATCAGCCCGGCGATGGCCGCCACCACCACCGGCCGGAACGCCGCGGCTGCCTTCTCACTGAGAGCCTCCCGGGCCTCGGCGGCGAGCGCGCTGCTCGCGGGAATCATGGTGAGGCTTGCGTAAAACAGCCCCCCAATCAGCGCCACTACCGAAGAAATGTGGAGCCAGTGCATGATCACGTATAGGGCGTCGGCCATAAGCATGAGTATACAATCGGCGTATGATCCACGAAATCCTCCCGGTGGGCATGCTGCAGTGCAACTGTTCCATCTTCGGAGATGAGGCCTCCAAGGAAGCGATTGTCGTGGACCCGGGTGACGAGATCGATCGCCTGCTTGAGACGCTGGCGCGCCACGGCCTGACGGTGAAAGCCATCGTGATCACGCACGCGCACATTGACCACATCGGCGGCGCCGCCAAACTCAAGCGCGCCACCGGAGCCCCCGTCTACATGAACGAGAATGACGCGGGCCTGCATGCCGGCATCGGCGACCAGGCCAAGTGGCTCGGCGTCGCCACCCCGGAATCCGTCGCCATTGACTCTGAAGCCAAGGACGGCGCACGTCTCACCCTCGGCCCCGCCGATTTCCACGTCTTGCACACCCCCGGTCACACGCAGGGCAGCATCAGCTTGTGGATCCCCTCGGAAAATAAACTGGTGGCGGGCGACACGCTATTCCGCGACAGCATCGGCCGCACGGACTTGCCCGGCGGCGACGGCCGCCAGATCCTCCGCTCGATTCACGAGAAGCTGCTGCCGCTCCCCGGAGAGACCGTGGTGATTCCCGGCCACGGGCCGAACACCACCCTATCCCGCGAGAAGCGCTTCAACTACTTCCTGCAAACCTGAAGCGGCCGGCGCGCCCCTATAGCCGGGCAATCGACAGCCAGATAATCGGGGCCGGCTACTTCTTGGGCGCCGGCGCCTGTTGAGACGGCGCGGGCAGCGGCACGGTCTGGCCACTTGTGGCAGGCTTCTTGGTGCTCGCCGGACCGCTAACCGGAGTGGTCTCCAGAACCGTCGAGTTCATACCCGCCCGGTGCGAGGCAATGATCGACAGCGAAAGCGAAGTCAGCATGAAGATCACGGCCGACACCGTGGTCGCCTTCGAAAGCAGCGTCGCCGAGCCGCGCGGGCCGAATGCGGTTTGAGAACCCATTCCGCCGAATGCGCCGGCCAGGTCCGCGGCCTTTCCGCTTTGCAGCAGCACCACAATAATCAGAAAAATGCAGACCACAATGTGAAGCGCCAGAATTGCGTAGTACATCGTTGTGATATCCGTTTGGAATCTTTAGTATAAGAAACCAGGACGCGGCCCGTCAAACCGCCCGCGTCCGGCTCGCCTCATCCACGGCGGTCTCCCCGGCGTAGCGCAGGAATAAATCCATGCCGTCGTAGTCCCGTGGGCCCAGTTCGTGCACAATGCGGTGCTCCAGATAGTCCCGCACCACTTCCGCCGCAAACCCGCGCCGCGCGGCCTCCGCTTCCACAATCTCCCCGATCCGCTCCCGCCCGTAAAGCATGGACTCCCGAAACGCCGCCGTCAGTTCCGGCGTCACCATCTCCCGCCGTCCCGCCCATACCGCGAACACCATGGGCAAGCCCGTCAGGGCCTGCCACTCCTCGGCCAGGTCATACACCAGCCGCTTTTCGCCGCCGCGGTCCACCTTCAAAGCCGGATCGCCAATCAGCAGCGCCGCGTCCGCCCCGCGCAGCATCGCCTCCAGGTCCGGCGCGTGCGGCGCAATCTTCGGAGTCGCGCCGAAGCGCCGCTCCAGAATCACCCGCGCCAGTTGCACGGAGGTGCGCGAACTGGAATCCGCCGCCAGCGTGCGGATCTCCGCCGGCGGCCGCTTGCAAATCAGCAGAATGCTCCGCACCGCCCCGTGGGCCCCGATACCGGCCCCCTTCACGATGGCTAAGTCCTGCCGCGTCAACTCGAACGAGGGAACAATGCCGATATCCGCAGCCCCGGACGCCATGCGGTCCGCGCACTCCGACGGAATGCGAAACTCCAGGTCGAAAAGGCCGCGTTGGGGCCCATGCAGCATGCCCCAAACCAACGGAAGCGTGTTCAGGTAGCTCACCGCGCAGACGCGCGGGCGGAAGGCGTTTACCAGGGTCAAAAACCAGTTTATCAGGACTTCGCCGCCGCCCACGCCGCCCGCCGCTAGCCGCCCCGCGCCTCATCGCAGGCCCCCAACTCTCGCCGCCGCATGACCTCTCACCCCCATGCCGTGCGCCCGCGCACGCCTCCGCGGCGGCCTCGGTAAGGCCGTTAACCATCGTCTATGGACCTGCTTTGCTAGAATCTCAATAATGCGCCCAATCGCCTGGGCATTCCGTGGACTTGCGATGACACGCCCTTATTTACCCCTACTCGCCTTGGCGTTTCTTACCTCTCCCGCCTGGGCGCAACTGAGCTTGAGTACCGCGCCAGGGCGTACAACGGGACATCCCGTCACGCCCATCGTGGAACAGAACGCCGTCTACTCCGCCGCGCCCAACCTGGTGGAGGGGCGCGAGTTCTATCAGCCGGAGGGGGTGGCCGTCGATACCACCGTCACGCCCACCCCGATCTATGTCTCCGACACGGGCAACAACCGCGTCCTCGGGTGGAAGGACGCCTCTTCCTTCGTCAACGGACAGAAAGCCGACATCGTCATCGGTCAGAACGACTTCTTTACCACCTGGGCCCAGGGTCCCACCACTACCGCGCACGCTCCCGGCCAGGGCTCTCCGCTTCAGTCCGGCTTGAGTTCGCCCACCGGCCTCGCCGCCATCAACGGCGACCTGTACGTGGTGGATAGCGGCAACAACCGCGTGCTGCGCTATCCCCAGCCGTTCTCCAGCGGCAACCACATCCCCAATCTGGTGATCGGCCAATCCAGCCTCGCCGGCAGTTCCGCCAACTATACCGGCGCCGTTTCCGCGCAAGGCGTGTCGCTCTCCGGCTTCGTCGGCAATATCGCTTTCGATCCCAGCGGCAACCTCTGGATGACGGACCCCGGCAACCGCCGCGTCCTGGAGTTCGCCGCCTCCGACATCGCCAAGAGCAATGAGTCCGGCCCCGTCGCCATCGTCGAATTGGGCCAGGCGGATTTCACCACCCTCAAGAGCAACCTCTCTCCCACTTCCGCCGCATCGGTCACCTCGCTCAGCCAGTTCGCCGTTCCCGCCGGAATCGGCTTCGACGCCAAGGGCCGCCTCTACGTGTCCGATTACGACCCCAATCAGCCGTCTCTCCTCAGCCGCGTGCTGGTCTTCACCGGCACGTTCACCTCGGCGATGTCCGCCAGCAATTACCTGGGCGTTTATGAGCCTACCAGCCCCCCAAATACCGCGCTCACCAAGGCTCAGCTCGGCGCCATCCAACTCGACGGACCCCTGAGCATCTTCTTCACCGCAACGTCGGTGGGCGTGGTCGATTCCGGAGCCAGCCGAATCCTGCTCTTCCCTCCCTACGAACAATGGCCGGCCGTTACCGCGCAGGTCTCCGCTTCCGCCACCGCCGTGATGGGCCAGAACTCGGATTTCACCGGCACTCTCCCCAACAATGAGAGCGCCACGGGGACGTTCGTTCCGCCGCCCACCGCCGGCGTGTTTTTCCGGCCCTTCGCCGCCGCTTACGCCAATAGCCAGTTGTACCTGGCCGATACCGGCAACAGCCGGACGCTGGCCATCCCCGAACCCCTGGGCGCCTCGGCCGCCGCTACCCGCTGGCTGGGCCAGGACCTCTCCACAAGCGGCGCCCTCAACCTGCTCGAAGGACGCGAGTTCCAGTTCCTCGTCCGCAGTTCGAGCGGCGCCGCCGCCGATAGCGGCATTGCCATCGATTACTCCGGCTCCACGCCCCACCTCTACGTCGCCGACACGTACAACAACCGCATCCTCGGCTACAAGAACCTTTACAAGGTGTCGCCCGGCGTGGCGGCCGACATCGTGATCGGCCAGCCGAACGGGCAAACCGGCCTTTGCAACTTCCCCACCGGCGATTCCCAGAAGCCCACCCCATCGAGCCTTTGCAATCCCGTCGGCCTCGCCGTGGATTCCAAAGGCAACCTCTGGGTGGCCGACCGCGGCAATGGCCGCGCGCTGCGATTCCCGGCGCCTTTCGCCCAGACCGGCCAGCCCCAAGCCGACGTGGTCCTGGGACAGCCGTCTTTGACCAGCCCCCTGGTCACCACGGATTCCACCAATTCCTCGCTGGCGGCGCCGTATGGCGTGGCCGTCACTTCGCTCGGCTACCTGGCCGTTTCCGACCAGATCCAGAATCGCGTGATGGTCTTCATCCCCTCCAGCAGCGGGTTTACCAGCGGACAGGCGGCCTCCTTCCTGGTGGGCCAACTGAGTTTCAACGGAGCCGCCTCCGGCTCCGCCATCAATCAGTTGAGTTCCCCGCACCACATCGCCGTCGATAGCAATGACCGGCTCTACGTGGCCGATAGCGGCAACAATCGCGTCAATATCTACGATTCGCTCGACAACCCCAACTTCCCGGCCTTCGCCGCCTCCGCGGCCGTGAATCTCTCCGGCTTCAGCACGCCCGAGGGCGTTTACGTGAACCCTTCCACCGGCGAAATCTGGGTGGCCGATACCAGCAACGGGCTGCTCAAGCGCTTCCCCCCGTTCATCACCATCGTGTCGGGCGCCTACACCATCAACCAGATTCAATCGCCCGCCCTGGTCATGGCGCTCGCACAGGATCAGTACGGCTCGCTCATCGCCGCCGACTCCACCAACCGCCTGGCCTTCTACTTCCCCGGCCTCACCGCGCAGAATATGGCCAACGGATTGTCCGCCTGGCCCATCGCGCCCGGCCTGATCACCTCGCTCATGCCGGCCAACGCCGGCGCGCCGTTCGGCTCCGCGACTTCCTCGGCTTCCAGCCTTCCGCTGCCGCTGAGCCTTTCCAGCGTCGAGGTCCTCTTCCAGGGCGTCGCAGCGCCCCTGTTCATGGTCTCTCCCTCCCAGATCAATTTCATGGTGCCGAATAACGCCCCCACCAGCGGCCCCGCCAGCATCGTCGTGGACAACCCCGCCACCGGGCAGGTCTATGCCTCCGGACAGGTGAACATGAACAGCGTGTCTCCAGGACTCTTCCTGAATCCAGCCAATGCCACCGGCCAGTACCGGCAGGCCGCCATCGTCAACTTCAGCGACGGCTCGATGAACAGCGCCGCCCATCCGGCCCTACGCGGATCGTGGGTCGAAATCTTCGGTACCGGAGAAGGGTTCGTGCCGGGAGCCCCGCCGGACGGAACAGCCGCCTCCGGACCCGTCTCCACCTCCGCCCGGCCCGTCGTCTACATTGGCGGCGTGTCCGTGGACGACGCATACTTCGCCGAGACCAATCCCGACGGCTCACCCGTCAACCACATCTACTATTCCGGCCTCGCGCCCGGCCTCGTCGGCGTCTGGCAAATCGATGTGAAGATCCCCATGCTGGCCTCGCCAGGCAACCAAGTCCCCATCGCCGTCTTCGCCAACAGCCTGAGCAGCCTGCCATCCTACAACTTCACCCAATACATCACCACCATAGCCATTCAGTGAGTGGGGTATGCTTTCTGGGTTGGCCCGAGCGGAAAATAGACCAGGAGGGGACAGCTTCACCCGTCGCCTCGGCCCGGCTTAACTGATGGCTGCGGCAAGCGCCCCGGTGAGACCGCTGGATGCCTTCCGAATTCAAAAAGGCCGCGGCCCATCGCAGGTCGCGGCCTTTGGCGTACGAAGTGTGGCAGCCAGAGGAACGGCTGGCCTAGTCCAGCGCCACGTCCACCTTGGCGCCGCCCTTCGGGAGGCTAACCTTCACCGTCTTCGACTTCGTTCCGGACTTCACGGTGATTTCGTAATCGCCCAGGAAGCCTCGCGTGGCGTAGCTGCCCTGGCCGTTGGTCTTGCCATCGACGTTGGTCCACCACTTCTTGAACACCAGGTCGTTGAAGGCCTCGAAGTTCGGCTTGGGAGACCAGTCGCGGCGCAGCATGGCGCCCGACGGCCTCCAGTGCGCGCCTTCCCAGAAGCCCCACATCACGAAGGCCCGCATGGCCGGCTCGCTGAACGCCGCGGTCATGTAATCGCGCGTGTAGTCTGCCTGCGTGGCTTCGTCCGTGGTATTGATATCGAACTCGGTCACCTCCAGCGCCTTGCCGAACGCGGCGAAGCGGGCGAAGCGCTTCAACACTTCGTCGATCCCCGTGACCCGCGCCGGGAAGTGGCTCTGCAGCCCGATGCCGTCGAGCGGCGCCCCCTGGTCGATCAGGTACTGGATGTTGGAAGCGTAGTTGTCCTGATGCTCTTTATCGTCGCCCGAGATGATGCTGAAGTCGTTGATGAAGAGCTTGGCGTCGGGGTCGCCGGCATGCGCCGTCTTATACCAGTCCACCATCGCGTGGCGGCCCAGAATGTCCATGAAATCGTGGTTGGTGAACGGCTCGTTGATCACGTCCCACTCCACCACGTGACCATGCAGATCCCGAGTGGTTTCGGTAATGTGGTCGGTGATCACCTTGGCGAGCGCGGCTGGGTCGTTGCGCGCGTCGCGGGCGGCCGGCACGTTGGTGTTGTTCCAGGAGGGCCATACCAGGTTGTGGCCGCGCACGGAGAACCCGTTCTCGCGGAGCCAGTCGATCACCTGAATCGTGCCGGGTCGCGAGGCCTCATTGGCCCACTGCGGCCACTTGGTTTCATTCTCCATGACAGCGAAATTGAAGAGCTTCAAAATCTCCTCTTTGTACTTCGCCAGCGTCTGGGGGTCCATGCGGGTTCCGGTAAATGCGGCGCCGCTTACGGCCGTGCCGAAGAAGAACGCGTGCTTCTTCATGCGGACTTCCACCTGCGCATTGCGCACGGGCTTGCCGGAGGCGTCCTTCACGGCCACCGTGAGTTCCCCCTTGCGGGTCTGGTCGATGCGCGCCTCGGCCGCCTTGCGCCAAGCCGCATTGGCGTCTTCGCCCTCGTAGCCGAGCTTCGTATACGGCAGGTCCGCAACCTTCTTGGTGGTTCCGTAATTCTCCAGTTCGATGGCGGCGATCTCCATGGTTTGCGTCTGCATCCCGAAGGTGAACGTCAGCTCGCCCTCGCCCTTGTTGTAGGCGCGCGTGGCGGCGAACGGGAGCGTAACGTGCTTCCATGTGGCGCTCGCCAGCACCGGAGCGTTCAGCGCGGGTTGCCCGCCGCCGAAGCCTCCGAATCCGCGGCCTCGTCCGGCGGCCCCAGCGGCGCCGGCTGCCCCGCGGCCCGCTTGCGCCCCAGCGGCGCCCGCGGCTGCTGCTCCACCCGCCGGCGGCGCGCCCGCCGCCTCAGCCCGGCCGCTGCCAAGCGCTGCTCCAGCGGCGCCCGGTCCTCCGGGGCCGGCAAATCCTCCCGCCCGTCCCTCGCCCGGCGCCGGCGCGGCGCCAGGAGGCGTACGGAACCCGGCATCCAGTGTGGCTTCCGCCGCGGTGTCGGACTTCACCCAGAACGAGACCATCAGGACATCGCCGCTGGCCACCGCCCCATCCACCGGCGCGGAAATCATCACGTCCGTGGCCCGCTGCGGCTTCTTGGTGACGTCGATCTTCAATGCCGTCTTGAACGGACGGCCGGAAACCGGCGCGGTCGACATCGTCGCGTAGTCGCCGGCATTGGCGCTCAGTTTGAATGC
>DATKOS010000352.1:0-15061 GCA_035524535.1 Bryobacteraceae bacterium | reverse complement strand
CGCGCCCGGCGGTTGCCCCTGGGACCGTGAGCAGACCTTCGATTCCATCAAACCCTTCACCCTCGAAGAGACGTACGAGGTCCTGGATGCCATCGACCGGCGCGACTGGCGCGATCTCGCCGAGGAACTCGGAGATTTCCTCCTCCAAGCCGTCTTCTATGCGCAGATGGCCGGCGAGCAGGATCTCTTCTCCATCGGCGATGCCCTGGACGCCATCAACGCCAAGCTCATTCGCCGCCACCCCCACGTCTTCGGCGACCGTACCGCCGAAGCCGCGTCGGACGTGCTCAAAATCTGGGGCGAGGCCAAAGCCGCGGAAAAGGCTGAAAAGGGGAAAACGGATGGCCTGCTTGATTCCATTCCCCGCGCCCTGCCGGCGCTGGTGGAGGCGCAGCAGGTCACTTCCCGCGCCGCGCGGGTGGGCTTCGATTGGCAAGACGCCGGGCAGGTGATCGAGAAGTTGCACGAGGAACTCGCGGAATTCGGCGAGGCGCAAAAGCGCGAGGCGCCGGCCGAAATGGAAGACGAACTCGGCGACCTGCTCTTCGTCCTGGTCAACCTGGCCCGCTTCGTCAAGGTGGACCCCGAGCAGGCCCTGCGCCGCACCAACGCCAAGTTTCGCCGCCGCTTCGGCTACATTGAGCGCAAGCTGGCCGAGCGTGGCAAGAAGTTCGAAGATTCGAACATTGAGGAGATGGAGGCGCTCTGGCAGGAGGCCAAGGGATGACGGAGGCTGCGGATCGCTCCTTGCCGCCGGATGCCGAAGCGCTCCGCGGCCAGACAATGCTGGTCACCGGCGCGGCCAAGCGCATCGGCCGCGCCATCGCCCTGCGCCTGGCGCGGGAGGGCGCCCGCGTTATCATCCACTACAACGGCTCGGAAGCCGAGGCGCGCCGCACCGCGGCGGCGTGCGGCGGCGAGGCGATTCAGGCGAACCTGGAGAGCGTCGCCGAAATCGACCGCCTTTTCGCCGAACTCGAATCGCGCTACGGCCGCCTGGACGGCCTGGTGAACAACGCCGCCCGCTTCACCCGCTTCGACCCGCTGACCATTACTGAGCGGGACTGGGACTTTATCCACTCCGTGAACCTGAAGGCCGTCTTCTTCTGCTGCCGCAACGCCGCGCGCCTCATGCGCAAGTCCGGGGGCGGCCGCATCGTGAATCTCAGTTCCCTGGGCGGCCTGCGCCCTTGGGCCGAACACGCCCACTACTGCGCCTCCAAGGCAGGCGTCATCATGCTGACCCGCGCCTTGGCCAAGGCCTTCGCGCCGGAGATCTCCGTGAACTCCGTGGCCCCCGGCGTCATCCCATTTGAGGACATCGATCCGGAGGGACTCCGCCTGGTGGCCGCCACCCCCGCCCGCCGCGGCGGCCGCCCGGAAGAAGTCGCTGAAGCCGTGCTCTTTTTCCTCAAGTCTTCCAAATTCATTACAGGCCAGATCCTCGCCGTGGATGGCGGCCTGAGCCAGAAGTAGCCCGAAAATCACCAGGTTTTCCCTGATATCCTCCCGCCCCGACGTTTCCGTGGAAATGGGATCATTTTAGTCCAGGAAAAGAGTGGAAAGATCCTCCGCCCTGCCGATAAGGACAACGAGAGTCTGGAGGCACGGTGGGAACAGAGTCGGTGGAACGGCGCGCGCGGAAGCGGTTTCCCTTGCGCCTGGATCTTCGTTTTAACGCCGGCAGAGGCGGCAGGCATCGGATTCCGGGCGCCGGCGAGGTGGTGAACGTCAGCAGCCAGGGCGTTGCTTTCCGCACGGCCACCGCATTGGAGCCAGACTGGAGCATTAGCGCCTCCATGGAGTGGCCCGTCCGCCTGAACGGCGATTGCATCCTGCGCGTGGCCATGGAGGGGCGCATTCTGCGCGTGGAGCCCAATCTTTGCGTCATGAGCGTGGAGCGCTACGAATTCCGTACCTGCGGACGCGTAGCCGCCCCCCAAGTTCAGGAAGTCGATGTCCTGAAGCGCCAGCTCGATGGCATGCTCTCCGTCAGCGCCACCGGCATGCAAGCCGGGCTCTAGCCCCTAACGTCCGCGCTTCGGGCCGCGAATGCCCGTGTACCGCACAAGTGAGCGTAAACCCCTTTTAGGGCGCGCCCGCACTCGCCCCGCCGCCGCGCGCCAAGTGCCGCACCAGGCTGAGGCACGCCTCGATCCCGTCCCGATTCCCCGTCGCCAGCATGGCTCGCATTTCCATTCCGAGCGCGCCAAGAAGCTCCTGGCGCTCCTCCATGTCTGCGCCGCCACGCCAGCGCGCCGCCGCAAGGCACTCCAGGCTCCCCGTGAGCGCTTCGCCGTCTCCCAGACGCCAGGCGTCAAGGATCTCGGAGGCGCGACGCGCGGCGCCGCATTCCACTAGCGTATCCATCGCTAATGCATATCGGCCGCGCCAGCCGCTCCTATGGCTTGGGGTCCCGGATTTCGGCCGCAACCTTCGCGGCGCGTGTTCGCGCGGCGTTCATGTAGCTTTCGTTGTTGGCCACGCGGTCCAGCATCGGCAAGAATTGGTCCATCGCCACCAGCCGCTTGCGGCCGAGGGCGACTTCGATTCGCAGAATCGCGTCCAGCACGCCGATCTTGTCGTACTTCGCCGTGCGCTCCAGCTCGATGCGGTCGCGCGCCGATTCCGCCATGCGCTCGAACCAATCGGCGATGGCCCGCCCCGAAGGGTCCTCGGTGAAGTTGAACTTGATTTCGTTCTTCCGCGCGCCGTCTTCGTAGCGCAGAATCTTATCGCCGGTGAAGGCCACCTTCGCCGCTGACTCGATCGGATGGTCGAAATCCCCGAGTTTCTCCGCCAGCCCGAAAACTTCGGCCGATTCCGCCGGCGTGAGCTGGAAGGCCAGCGGATTGTCATCGTCCGGCGCCTCCCGGTACTCCGCGGCGCCGTCGCTCGTCACCGTCACTTGCAGATACGCCGGCTCGCTTCCGGGAAACGACCGCGAATAGAAGATCCGCGGCGCGCCGGCCGCCGCCAGCGTTCCCGCGCAGGCCAGCGCCGCCAGCCACTTCATGCCCGGACTCCGCCCAGCCGCTGCGCCACGGCTAGCCGTTCCGCGTGGCAAATCGCCACCGCCAGCGCATCGCAGGCGTCTTCAGACTCGATTTCCTCCGCCACGCCTAGCAGCGACCGGACCATCGTCTGCACCTGCCGCTTATCGGCCCGCCCGTATCCCACCACACTCATCTTGATTTCCAGCGGGGAGTATTCCGCTACTGCCAAGGAGGCTTCCGCCAGGGTCAGCAGCGCCACGCCCCTCACATGCGCCAATTTTAGCGCGCTCCGCGCGTTCGCTGATATGAAGATGCCTTCCACGCCGGCGGCGTCCGGCGCGTACTCGGCCACAATGCGCCGCAGCGCCAGGCCGATCTCCAGCAGCCGCTTTTCGAGAGGATCCTTCGGATTGGTGCGGATAGCCCCGGCGGCGATCATCCGGCGTTCCGGGCCCCGGGTTTCGATAACGCCGTAGCCCGTGCGTTCCGTGCCGCAATCGATGCCGAGAACGCGCATCCGTGGGGTAGACCTTGCGGCCCGCCCTTACTCCATCGCCTCCAACTCCTTCTCGTCGATATCGAAGTTGGAGTAGACATTCTGTACGTCGTCGTGGTCTTCGAGGGCGTCGCTCAGCCGCATCATCGACGCGGCGTTCTTGCCTTCGAGCTTGATCAGGTTCTTCGGCACCATGGCAATGGCCGCTTCCGCCGCCGGAATGCCGTTGGCTTCCAGCGCCTTCAGAACCGCTTCGTGCGCGTCGGGGGCCGAGAGAACTTCCCACTGGTCGCCGTCATTGCGCAGATCGTCCGCGCCGGCGTCCAGCACAATGCCCATCAGCTTGTCTTCGTCCGCCTTTTCCGAGGCGACGAAGATCTGGCTCTTGCGCTCGAACATCCACGCCACCGCGCCCTGCTCCGCCATGTTGCCGCCGTTCTTCGAGAAGACGTGGCGAATATCGGCCACGGTGCGGTTGCGGTTGTCCGTGGCTACGTTGACCAGGACGGCCGCGCCGCCGGGCCCGTAGCCTTCGAACATCACTTCCTCAATCTGCCCGCCTTCCAGCTCGCCCGTTCCGCGCATCACGGCCTTCTTGATGTTGTCCGAAGGCATGCTGACGGCTTTGGCGGCGAGAATGGCGGTGCGAAGACGAGGATTCGCGTCGGGATCGCCCCCGTTGCGGGCGGCGATTTGAATTTCCTTGATAATGCGCGTGAAACTCTTCCCGCGCTTGGCGTCCAAGGCCGCCTTTTTGTGTTTAATCGTGGCCCATTTGGAATGGCCTGACATGTGAACCTCTCCAGGTAGGCCCAGCCGCGCGGGCCGGGAGTGACAAATCTACGAATCGAACTATTGAGGATAGCAGAATCGTGAATCCCGCGACAACCCGAACGATGCGATAGACTCGTTAGACCTGCCGTGATCCTGAAGCAATATTACCTCGGCTGCCTGGCCCACGCGTCCTACCTCCTGGGCGACGAGGCCAGCGCCACGGCCATCGTCGTCGATCCGCAGCGCGACGTCCAGCAATATATCTCCAGCGCTGAAGCCCTCGGCCTGCGCATCCGGCACGTTTTCCTGACCCACTTCCACGCCGATTTTGTGGCCGGCCACCTGGAACTGCGCGATCTCTGCGGCGCCGCCATCCATCTCGGCTCGCGCGCCCAGGCGGAGTACGCCTTCACTCCCATGCGCGACGGCGATGCGCTCGAATTCCCCGGCATGCGGGTCCAGGTTCTGGAAACGCCCGGCCACACCATCGAATCCATCTCCCTGCTGGTGTTCGATCTCCAAAGGGACCGCTTGAACCCCCACGCCGTGCTCACCGGCGACACGCTCTTCATCGGAGACGTGGGCCGCCCGGACTTGCGCGCCTCCATCGGCTGGTCCGCCAGTGACCTCGGCGGCCGGCTCTACGATTCCCTTCACGGGCGCCTGCTGCCGCTGCCGGACCCGACCCTGGTCTACCCCGCGCACGGGGCCGGCTCGCTGTGCGGCAAGCAGCTCTCTTCGGACACCGTTTCCTCGCTCGGCGACCAGCGGCGCTGGAACTACGCGCTCCAGCCGATGTCGAAAGACGAGTTCATCCGGCTGGTCACCGCGGACCAGCCCGACGCGCCGCCTTACTTCACCTATGACGCCGTCTTGAACACGCGCGAACGCATCACGCTGGAGCGCAACCTGGAAACGGCGCTCCAGCCGCTCGAACTCGACGCCGTGCTGCGGCTGGCCGCCAACGGCGTCCAGATCCTGGACGTCCGCGACGCCGTCGAATACGCCAAGGGGCATCTAACCGGAACCATCAACATCGGACTCGGCGGCCAGTACGCCACGTGGGCGGGCACTGTCCTCGACCGCGAGAAGTCCATCGCCATCGTGGCGGAGCCTGGCCGCGAACAGGAAGCCGCGGTTCGTCTCGGCCGCATCGGCTTCGATCGCGTGCGCGGCTTTCTGCGCGGCGGCATGGAAGCTCTTGCGGGCCGCGTGGATCTGGTGCAGCAAACCGGGCGCATCGATGCGCCCGGCCTGGCCGCGGAACTGGACGGCCCGGACGCACCGTTCCTCCTGGATGTCCGCACGCCGCGCGAATGGGCCGCCAAGCGCATCCCGGGCAGCGCCAACATCCCCCTGAACCATCTCATGGAGCGCCTTTCGGAGATCCCGCGCGGCCGGCGCATCGCGGTGCATTGCGCGGGAGGCTACCGCTCCTCCATCGCCGCCAGCCTTCTGGGCGCACATGGAGTCGACGGCGTTCTGGAATTAGCCGGAGGCCTCGCCGCCTGGGAAGCCGCGAAGCAATCCGTCCTTTCGGGCGACGCCGCAACGGCTTAAACAGGCCGCCCCGCGCGCCTCTACCCCTTCAAATCCGCGAACGCCGCCGCAATTTCCTTCTTCGCCTCGGCGCTTGGCGGCGTCAATGGCAGGCGCGGGATCCCGCCGTAATACCCGTTCAGATCCATGGCGTATTTCAAGCCGGGAATTCCGTACTTCACCGTGACCAGCCGCGCCGGGCCGGCGATGCGGTTCTGCCAATCCAACCCGGCCTCCTCCTCGCGCTTCAGGTGCGCTTCCCAAATCGCGATGCAGGAGTACGGCGCCGCATTGGCGTACGCCAGAATGCCGCCGCAAGCTCCCATCAGCAGCGACGGCCACAACGTGGGCGCGGAGCCCACCAGCACCTGAAACCCGGTCTTCACCGTGCGCACCATCTGCATCACTTTTTCGAGGTTTCCGGAGCTTTCCTTCACGGCGATGATGTTCGGATGCTCGGAAAGCGCCGCCACCGCTTCGGCGGGGATGTCCACGCCCGTGGTCTGCGGCCAGTTGTAAATGATCAGAGGGATGCGCGCCTGGTCCGCCACCGCGCGGTAGAACAGCGTCTGCGTCTCGCCGCGTTGGCAGGCGCTCTTGTAGTAGTGCGGGGTGCGCACCATGGCGGCCTTGTAGCCTAGGCCGGCCGCGGTGTTGGTGAGGCTCACGGTTTCGCGCACGCTCTCCGCGCCGGTCCCCGCGATGAGGATCTTCTCCGGCGCGGCGCACTGCGCCACCATCTCCCAGAGCTTGACCTTCTCCTCCAGCGTCAGCATCACGCTCTCGCCCGTGGACCCCAGCGCCACGTACCCGCTCAGCGTGGTGCGGTTCCATTTCTCGACGTTGTGCCGCACCTTGGCGGCGTAAATCTCGCCGTTGTGATCGAACGGCGTGGCGATTGGTGGGAAAATACCTTGTAGCTTCAGCATTGCAACACACCATCATAAAACGCCATGCGGGAATCAAGTCCCGCCGAAACGGGGGCCGATGTTTTCCTTGGAAATCGAATGCGAGCCGGATGAGAAGGACTTCCTCATCGCTGAACTCTGGGAACAGGGTCCAGCCGGAATCGTGGAGCTGAACCCGCGCGTGGTGCGCGCCTTCTTTGAGGACACCGTCAGCCGTTCCGCGCTGCTCGGCATGTACCCGGGTTCGCGCCTGCGCGTCGAAGAGGATCGCGATTGGGTTCAGGCCTCGCGCGACCTCCTGCAGCCCATGGCGGTGGGCGAGCGTTTCTACCTGGCGCCCGTTTGGCGCGACGATCCCACGCCGGCCGGCCGCCTGCGCATCTCCGTCAATCCCGGCATGGCGTTTGGAACCGGCGCGCACGAGAGCACGCAGTTGTGCCTGGAGGCGCTGGAAACCTACCTGGCGCCAGGCATGACCGTGCTGGATATCGGCACGGGCACGGGAATCCTGGCCGAAGCCGCCCGCCTGCTCGGGGCAGGGAAAGTCTATGCCTGCGACGTCGATCCCGTCGCCGTGGAAATCGCCGGCGCATGGGAGCATCCGCCGCTGCGCTTCCTCGGATCGGCGGACGCCGTTCGCGCGCAATCCGCCGATGTCGTGCTGGCGAACCTCAACCCCGGGATCATCGCGCGCCTGATCCCGCACCTGCTGGCGGCGCGCCGCGAAGGCGGCGTCCTTCTGGCCAGCGGAATCGAAAGCCACGAGTTGGGGGGCCTGCAGGAGAAAATGCCGCCGCCCCGAGAACTGCGGCAAAAAGGCGACTGGGCCTTGATAGCGTTCTGATTCGTTGCGATTCAAGCCAGAATCGAGGGGATCTGCGGGAGGTGCGCAAACACGCCGCTGGAGTCCTTGCACAGCGCCACCACGTGGATGGGCGCTCCGGAAACCGCGCGAATCGTCATGACTCCACGGCGCAGCCTGGTGAAGGGCAGCTTATCGTCCAGCATGAATGCGGTGTGGCGGCCTCCGCCCAGGGGAAGAGCCGAGGTCGATAGCAGCGTTCCGTCTTCATCCCAAAGCGTGGCCGCCACGCAGTCGTGACGATCGCTGGACAGGTTCAGCAGCGCCACGCCGGTCTGCCGGCCGTCGCGATTGTCAAACGGGATGGAGCGCTCCCGGCGGTTCGTCCACTCCATGGGCACGTTGATTTCGGATCGCGCTCCTAGCGTTGGAGCGTAATGGAAGGTCGCATAACCCATCACCGGACCGGTGGCCAAGATCCGCGCCCAGCCAGTGGACTCCTCCGGCCAGTCCGGCGCCACGGCGATGCGAAGCGTCCCGTGAGGCGCCAGCGCGTATTGCCGCGCTTCCCTCGCGTACCCGCCGGCCGGAGCCGGATCGAGGGGCCAATCCAAGCGCTTCCCGCTGCTGGAGCGCATATCAATGGATAGCGAGATCTGCGCCGGAGACGGGTTCACCAGGAGGATGGCGGTGCGCCATGCGCCGCCGCAGGCCAAGTGCGGAAATACGCCGGCTTGCAAAGCCGCGGCGGGCGGCGGCTCGATTTCGAGTTCATAATGCCCTTCGGCGCGCTCGCCCGAGGAGTCTGAGACCTGCACCCCGAAGCTGGACCGGCACGTGCTCAGCGGCTCGCCAGAGATGACCCCGCTCTCCGCATCGAGGCTTAGGCCCGGCGGCAGCGTCCCTTCCGTCAAACTCCAGGCCAGCGGAGGGCTTCCGCCCAGCGAAACCAGCGCCTCGGCGTACTTCACGCCGGTCACGCCCGCGCGCAGTTCCTCCCCCGGCGCCAGCGTCAGCTGGCCCGGCTCTTTGCGCGGCTTCGCCAGAATGGTATAGCGTTGCGCGGCGGCCCGCGGGGCGGCCGAGGAATCCCGCACCGTGATGAGCGTCGAAAAATCGCCGTCGGCCTCGATAGCGCCGCTCAAGAGCCCGCCCGAATCGAGCGTCAGTCCCGGCGGCAGGTCCACCGCGCTCCAGGTATACGGGGCCGCGCCGCCCGAAGCGGCCATCTTCATGGAATACGCGGAACCGTGCGGCTCCATGGGGCGGAGGCCCGGCGTCACCACCTCAAGACGGCCCGGCGGCAGGGGTGCGCGTTCCCGCCGCACACATTGCCGCGGATTCAAGCCCCGCGAATAGCGGTGCTCCGCGCAAGGCCCCGGCGTCATCACGGCAAGCATGTGCGTGGGCGTCAGGGCGCCGCTGAGAATCGCCTTCTCGTCGTGGGCCTGGACCTTGTCGATGAAGGCGCGATCCCAGTCCGCCTCCGCGTCGAAATGGAAGCCGAAGCTGCGGTCCACAAAGGGGTCGATGAGATTGCCGAAGGCGAGGAAGACATGAAAGTCGAAGTGATTCAGGAGCAGCGGCAGGATGTCCTGAGCGCGGATGCCTTCGAAGCCTTCGGACGAACAGTCGTGATCCACGAACTCCTCTTCGTAGCGCTTCAACTGGCGGTTCCAGCGGTATTCGAGCGGCAATTCGCGCCAGAAGCGGCGCAGCTCATCGAGCGCTTCGGGCCAACGGAGGTGACCGTTCCGGCCGATCATATCGTCAGCCACGAAGAACCCTTCCGGGTGCAGCGCCCGTTTCACTTCCGCAAACAGGCGCTCCAATTCGAGCACGTGATGCAGCGCCTGGTTGGCGATGATGGCGGAGTACGTCTTGGAGGCCGACCAGCGGTTGAAATCGCCCTCCACGAAGTTCAGGCAATCCTCAACGCCGACCTGGCGCGCCAACTCGCGGCCGCGCTCAAGCATCGGCGGATTCAGCTCCAGGCATTCGATTACGAAGTCGCCGCAGCCGGCCTCCCGCAGGAGCTGCGCGGTCCGGACTTCCGTATCGCAGTTGCCGGCGCCCAGGCTTAGGAACGTGGCTGGCCGCCCGGTCCGCGCCATGGCCACGGCCAGATATTTCGCAAAGAGTTCCTCGGCGAGGTTAAAACCGAACTCCGCCGCCATGGGGCGGATGAACTTGTCGCCCCAGTAATGCGCGATGGGAGGAAGGTCGTGGATATCCTCCATATCCGCGAAGTGGTGCTGCTCGGCCGCGACGCGCTGCTGGTACTCGTCCGGCGGCTGTTGTGTAGTGGGATTCAAAGCGTTCCCTCTATTCTAGGCGCCGGATCGCGGTTTACAAGGCGCCCGGCAGGAAAAAGGGCGCGCTCGCGCGTATGGAGGAAACGAGCGGGAATCGGAACGTAGGGACAGGCCAGATTCCACCAGCCAGCAAAGGAATCCGCAGGGCGTAAGCCGCCGGGAACAGCCGCGGCCGATGGCGGGGAAAAACAAGCCGAGGAAGCCTGGAAGCCCGTTCTTATGCCCCTGGCGGGGCTGGGCGGAGACGATACGACTCCCATGGCTCCCGCCATGGGCTAACCTCTTGCGCCCCTGGCGGGGCGCCGATCTGTTCCCGATCGGTCCAGGCCGAGGCCAAATATCCTGCGCCCCTGGCAGGGCCGGCGGGGCGGCACAGCTTCACGCGGCGCGCGCCCCGGCTTCACTCACGGCCGATTGCCAAACGCCGCGCTTACTTCACCGAGTTGAAGCGCTCTTCCACCTCGGCCCAATTCACCACGCTCCACCAGGCGGAGATGTAGTCCGGCCGGCGGTTCTGATACTTCAGGTAGTAGGCGTGCTCCCAGACGTCCAGGCCCATCACCGGGAACTTGCCCTCCATGATGGGGCTGTCCTGGTTGGCCGTGGAATAGATTTCCAGCTTGCCGTTGGCCTTTACCAGCCAAGCCCAGCCGGAACCGAAGCGCGTGGCCGCGGCCTGGTTGAACTTCTCCTTGAAGGCGTCGAAGCCGCCGAACGTTCCGGCGATGGCCTGCCCCACGTTGCCCACCGGCGGGCCGCCGGCGTTCGGGGCCATCAGGCGCCAGAACATCGAGTGGTTGCTGTGGCCGCCGCCGTTGTTGCGCACCGCGGTGCGGATGTTCTCCGGCACGGCGACGCAATTGTGCGCCAGCAAGTCTTCCAGCGATTTTCCCGCCAGATCCGGCGCCGACTCCAGCGCCTTATTCAGGTTATTGACATACGCGGCGTGGTGCTTGCCGTGGTGAATCTCCATGGTCATCTTGTCGATGTGCGGCTCCAGCGCTTCGGGCGCATAGGGCAAGGACGGTAGTGTGAAAGGCATGGTTCTCTCCTCGTTTCTCCTCTGTGTACGGTTGCGGCCGGTTTAGTTCACCCCGCCGGCCTGTTCCAACGCGCCGGCCAACCGGAACATCATCGGTTCGCCGAAATGCGGCGTCAACAATTGCATCCCAACGGGCAGCCCCCCGGCGGTCTTTCCGCATGGAACGCTCATGCACGGAATGCCCGCCAAACTGCCGGTGATCGTATAAATATCGGACAAGTACATGGCCAGGGGATCGTCCACCTTCTCCCCCAGCTTGAAGGCCGGGAACGGCGAGACCGGCGCCACCACGGCGTCCACTTCCGCGAACGCATTGGCGAAATCCCGCGCGATCAACGTACGCACCTTCTGGGCCTTCAAATAATACGCGTCGTAATAGCCCGAGCTCAGAACGTAGGTCCCAAGCATGATTCTACGCTTGCATTCGGCGCCGAAGCCTTCGCCGCGTGTGTTGCGGTACATATCGGCGAGCGTTTCCGAACTGGCCGAGCGCGTGGTGTAGCGCACGCCATCGAAGCGCGCGAGGTTCGAACTGGCTTCGGCTGTCGCAATAATGTAATAGCAGGGGATGGCGTAGCCGGTGGACGGCAGGCTGATCTCACGCACCTCGCAGCCGAGGCGGCGGAACGCGTCCACGCCGCTCGAAATCAGGCCGCCGACTTCGCTCCCTAAATCCTTTAGATACTCCCGAGGCAGCCCAAGCTTCAGACCTTTTACCGAAGCCCCGAGCGCCGCGGCGTAGTCCGGTACGGGCGCTCCGGCGGAGGTCGCATCGCGGGCGTCGCGTCCGGCAATCACCTGGAGCAGCGTGGCGGCGTCCTTCACGTTGCGCGCGAGCGGGCCAATGTGATCGAGCGAACTGGCGAACGCCGTGAGGCCGTAGCGGGAGACGCGCCCATAAGTGGGAGTGACTCCGACCACGCCGCAGAACGACGCCGGCTGACGAATCGATCCGCCGGTATCCGAGCCGAGCGCCACCACGGCCGTGCCTTGCGCCACGGCGGCCGCCGATCCGCCGCTCGATCCGCCGGGCACGCGGTCCAGCGCCACGGGATTGCGCACCGGGCCGAAGGCGGAGTTTTCATTGGAGGAGCCCATGGCGAACTCATCGCAATTGGTCTTGCCCAGGATCACGCCGCCGGCTTCCTCCAGGCGCACAATGGCCGTGGCGTCATAGGGCGGCGCGTAACCAGCCAGCAACTTGGAGCCGCAGGTGGTCACCACGCCCTTGGTTAGGATCACATCCTTCACCGCCACGGGAACGCCCGCCAGCGCGCCGGGGTCTTCGCCGCGCGCGATGCGCTCATCCACGCGCCGAGCGGTCTCCATGGCGCGCTCGGGCGAAAAGCGGAGATAGGCGCCGGTGCTGGGGTTCTCCGCTTCGGCGAAGCGGAGCGCCTCCGCGGCGAGTTCGGTGGCGCTGAACTGGCGGGAGAGCAGTCCCGCGCGAATGGAATCGATGGTCAGAGAAGCGATGTTCATGCGAGTGGGCGTGCGGAGAACACGCTAGCGTTCCACAACTTTTGGAACCTTGAAGTACCCCGGGCCGCGCTGCGGAGCGTTGGCCAGCGCCACGTCGCTGCCGAGCGGCGGAATCACCGCGTCCTCGCGCAGCCCGGCGCCCTGTTCGAATAGTACCTGCGCCATGGGCTCCACGCCGGCGGTATCCACTTCGTTCAGCTTGCCGATGTGCTCCAGAATCCCGTCTAGTTCGGAGCGGAATTTGGCGACCTCGGCGTCATCGAGCGTCAAATTGGCCAGGCCGGCCACGTAGCGAACTTCCTTCTCGGTAATCTTCACGCGAGCGCCCTCTTGCGGGAGGCTCTGTAGATGGAGCGCAAGACCGGGTCCTCAATGCGTTCGGCCTCGTCCTGGGCTGCGAGCGCCGGCGTGGACGCCAGGGCGCGCCCGGCCTCCATGCGGCGCGGCACGATACGGAATTCCAAGTCGCCCACCACGCCCGATCCCAAACCTTTCTCCAGGCTCCGCAGAATCTGGCCGCGCAGCGCGTTAAGCTGCAACTGCCAGACTTGATCCTCCACTTCGACGATGAGCCGCTGCCGCACCATGCGCGCGGCGCGCGTGTGCGCGGCGATGGTCTTCCCAACCGACCGCGGCCAAGCGGCGCAGGCAAGCTGCTCGTCCGTGACGGTGACCCCGGCGAGCCTAATTTTGCGGATTACCTTGCTGGCGGCTTCCATGCGGCTTCGGTGGCTATTTTAGCAAAAACACCCTCCGCCGCCGCGGTCGTTCTCCGGAGTTCTCCGCGGAATTCCGCCGCGCGCGGCCAAGGCGCGCTATTCGAACGTGATGCCGCTCAGGTCCGCCGCCGGCTTGGGGTATTTCAGTTTCATGTTCTCCAGCGCCCGCACAATCACCTGGGAGACCGCCAGGTTCCGGAACCACTTCTTATTCGCGGGAATCACGTACCACGGGGCCCAATCCGTATTGCACTTCCGCAAGACGTCCTCGTAGGCCTCGATGTACTGATCCCAATAGCCGCGCTCCTTCAAGTCCGCCGGGGAGAATTTCCAGTTGCGGGACTTATCCTCCAGGCGCTGGCGGAAGCGGACGGCCTGGTGCTCCTTGGAAATGTAGAGCAGGAACTTGAGGATGGTGACGCCGTTCTCGGAAAGCATCCGCTCGAAATCGTTAATCTGGCGGTAGCGCTTCTGCCACGCCGATTTCGGCACAAGGGAATGCACCCGCACCACCAGCACGTCCTCGTAATGCGAGCGGTTGAAGATGCCGATCTGCCCCTGCTCGGGTACGGCCTGGTGCACGCGCCAGAGATAGTCGTGGCGCTTTTCCGCGCCTTCCGGGACCTTGAAGGGAGTGACCCGGACGCCTTGCGGATTCAGGCCGCTCATCACATGGCGGATCGTGCCATCCTTGCCGCCCGCATCTATGCCCTGCAGAACCACCAGCAGGGAACGGCGCGCCTCCGCATAGAGAAGATACTGGAGCGCGGAAAGGCGCCGGAGATTTTTCTGCAGCAATTCGGAAGCTTCTTCCTTCCGCACGCCGTGCGTGGCGGCGGGGTCGATATCGGAGAGCCTGACGCGCGCGCCCGGGCGAACCGAGAGCGCGCGTTCCAGTTCGTCTAGCCGGTCCGCGTTCATTTCACGCGCTTGGCGACGATGGGCGGCATGTCCGGCATGCCATCCGGAGCGTTCGGGAAGGAGAACTTCAGGGTCATCTGGTCATCCTTCACCGTGCCCGAATAGGTCAGCTTGCCCATTTGCTCGATGTTGACCGCGAAGGAGATCTTGTCGCCATCAAGCTTGCCCTCTTCAATCTTCATTTCGCCCATTTGCGACTGCATGGTGCCGGTGACCGTATTGCCGTCGGCCTTGAGCACGTAGGTGAATTCCATGGCGCCATTCGGGGTGTCGATGGACGCCTTCCAATTTCCCGTCACGTCCGCGGCGCATGCCGCCATTGCGAAAACCGCCAACAAGAGAACCAATTTGCGCATTCTAAATCCGCCTCGATCTATGTTCTGAATTCCGGCCCGAAAATCCGGTAGCCCTCATTGTCAGGCGTTTCAAGCGGCGGGTCAAGGGGAGAGGGCGGGCGGATGCCGAGCGGGGCGGATTGGGACGGGGGCATCGGTCGCCGGTAAGCGGTAGGCCGCCATCGGCGCCGAGCCTTCAGCCATCAGCCTTCAGCTTGTTGCGCCGGGCAGCCCCGCGACGGGCGTAAGACCTTGACTACGGGAGAGCTCCGGCTCGGCACACTTAGAGCGCTTGCCACGGGGGGCGCTCCTTTTCAGACGCGGTTTTTGGGGGATTTTGGCATTGGTTTAGCGCTTGAGGTCCTTCAGGTTCATGCCTTCGAGCATGGGCGGGAGCTTGATGGTGGATTTCTGTGCCAGGTTGATGTGGCGGTTCTGATTCTGGGAATCAAAGCCAATTTCCGCTGATTCCAGGACGGTTGCCGGCTGGTCCGGGGTCTGGGGGTTGGCTTCGGCGGCGGGTTTGGCCGGGGTTTGGGGAGCGGCCGGGGGCTGTGTCGGCGCCGGGCCGGCGCAGGCGGCGATTTCGGCGGCGTGGATTTCGGCGTCGATGCGCTGGGTCTGGAGGCGGCGGAGTTCCTTGAGGTTGCGGAAGTAGCTGCGCTCGGTGGCGGCGATGCGGCGCTCCAGGATCTGGGCCATTTGCGAGCCGAAGACGGGGAACTCGGTGGC
>DATKOS010000351.1:0-35518 GCA_035524535.1 Bryobacteraceae bacterium | reverse complement strand
GACAGCCTGGAGGGCTTGGCGGTCGAGAACTTCCGTTCCATCGAGGCCCGCGGCGCCGAAATCGGCGGATTACTATTCGGGACTCCCGACCCGGACTCTCCGGGCAAACTCCGCATCGACGACTTTGAACCCATTTCTTGCGATTACAGCCGCGGTCCGTTCTACCGGCTCTCGGACGCCGATCTGGCGCGCCTCGACGCCGCCTTGGAGAAGCGTGGCGGAGATGCCGCGGCCCGTGTGGCCGGCTTCTTCAGGAGCCACAGCCGGAAAGGCTTGGCGCTGGACGCCGAGGATATGAAGCTGATGGAAGCGCGCTTCCGCCAGCCGTGGCAGATCGCGCTCCTCGTACGCCCGTACGCCACCAAGGTCAGTTCCGCCAGCATCTTCTTCTGGGAAGATGCCGGCATGCGCGGCGAAGCCGGATATCTGGAATTTCCGTTCCGCTCCTCGGAGTTGCTCAGAGCGGCAAGCCCCGGCGAGGCTTCCAAGGCCGCGCCGGCCGGCGACCCCTCCAGCGCAGGCTCCAAAACCATGGGGCGGCCCACCGTGATTGCCATGCCCTCGCGCCTGAAGCCGCCGCGCGAGGTGTCCGCGCCGGATCCGGCGCCTCCAGAGAAGCCCGTGGCCGCCGCCGCGCAGGAACCGCTGCCGGCAGCGCCCCTCCCGGCCGCCGCCAAAGCGGTCGAAGCGCCCACCGCCGCTGTGGAGCCCCCGCCCGCCGAACCGGCGCGGCAAGCTGCGCCGCCCGTAATGGGCCCCCAGAAGAAACTTGTGTGGGGCGGGGTTGCCGCCGCACTGGCGGCCTGCTCCGGCGCGCTCTTCCTTTACCCCGGAATCATGCGCCGCGCGCCACGAGCCACGGCGGCGCTCACCTTGCGCATCCAACACACCGCAACCGACCTCCTGCTCTCCTGGAACCGCGATTCGCAAGCGGTCCAGAAAGCTCAAAAGGCCGTGCTCTCCATTACCGACGGTGACCGTCATGAGAGCCTGGACATGAACCTCTCCGACCTGCGCAACGGCAGCATCGTCTATTCGCCCCTCACCGCCGACGTCAGCTTCCGCATGGAGGTCGTCGAGCCGGATCAATCCAAAGTCTCCGAATCCGTGCGCGTGCTGCGCACGCCTGCCGCTCCCGCTCCGGAGAAGACCGCCAAGGCCCAGCCGGCGGCGCAGCCGGAACCGGCGGCGGCCGAGGAACCCGGCCCCGCAGACGCCGAGGCGCAGGATCGGTCGGCCGCGGAGAAGAAGGAACAGAAGCCGGCCGCCGTGAAGCGCGCGCCGCCCAGAACATTCGCCGTCGCCTCCCTGGCGGAACGTCTCCGCCCGGCGCTGCCTACGGACTTGCCCGTGGCGCCGGATGTGACCACCGCGGCCGCCGCGCCCGTCAGCCTAGGCGCCCTCGCGCCTTCGCTCCCGGAAATCGCGCGGCCCACCCCCGCGCCGGCCGCCGCCGCCCCTGCCCCGGATCCGGACGCTTCCCGAGTGATTCGCCAGCCGGTGTTGATCAAGCAGGTGACTCCCTCGTACCCGGACCTGGCGCGCAAACAGCGCATCTCCGGCACCGTGAGCCTCTCCGTGGTTATTGGCCTGACCGGCCAGATTCGCACGGCCAAGGTCACTTCGGGTCCGGAATTGTTGCGCTCCGCCGCCGAGGACGCGGTCAAGCAGTGGCTCTACTCTCCGATGACCGTGAACGGCCACGCCGTCGAGACCGAGAAGCAGATCGACGTGAACTTCAACCTGAAGTAGCTACCAGCCGCCAGGCATCGCGGGATTTGCGTGCACTGACGGCTGGCGCTTGTCAGCCCATCACGAGCCGCCGCGCGGCCGCGAAGTCCGCGCCCGCGGGTTTCAGAGGCATGACAATGCTCCTCCGGGGCCCGTCCGCCGCACGCGGGCGCGGTTGCTGCCGCGTGTCATGGTGCACGGGAGTATTTCTCCGCTCAGCCCGCCGCGAGCCGCACGCGCTGCCGAAAGGCTCGGGCCGGCTCGCTCGGGCAGGCGCGGCGTTTTTCGCGTTATACTGACGCAGGGATACTCAGAGTGCAGGGGCTTAGCGAATGAGCGCAACGCAGGCGATTCCCACGGGCCAGCGCGAGGAAGCTGCGCTTGCGCACAAGTGCCTTTATTACATGAGCTTGATGCGGGAGATGGAAGATCGCATCGAGCGCAAACTCTACCGCCAGGGCAAAGTCCTGGGAGGCGTCTACGTGGGCCGCGGCCAGGAAGCGATCTCCACCGGAGTCGCCCTCGTGGCCCAACCCGACGACGTCTTATTCCCCTCCCACCGCGACATGGCGGCCTTCCTGATCCGCGGCTTTTCGCCGGGCCGGATCTTCGCGCAGTACATGGGCCGCATGGACGGAGCTACGCGCGGGCGCGACGGCAACATGCACATGGGCGACTTGAATCACAAGATCGTGCCCATTGTGAGCGCCTTGGCCGCCACCGTTCCCGTGGCCGCCGGCGCCGCCATGGCCCTGAAGTACAAAGGCAGCCGCAACGTCGCTATTTGCTGGTTCGGTGAGGGCTCCACCAGCCTCGGGCATTGGCACGAGGGCATCAACCTCGCCTCCGTTCAGAAGGCGCCCGTGCTGTGGATCTGCAATAACAATCAGTACGCGTATTCCACGCCCTTGCGCCAGCAGATGGCCTGCGCCAATGTGGCCGACAAGGGCCCGGGCTACGGATTGCCGGCGGAGATTGTCGACGGCAACGACGTGCTCGCCGTGCACGAGGCCGCCCGCCGCGCTCTGGAGTTCGTGCGCTCCGCCAACGGCCCTTACCTGATTGAGTGCAAGACGTTCCGCATGACCGGCCACTCCGCCCACGATAATGCGCACTACGTGCCCCCCGAACTCTTCGAGGAGTGGAGCAAGCGCGACCCCATTAAGAGGCTTGAGGCTCGCATGGCCGCCGAAGGCTGGGCCGAGCCGGAAGAAATCGAGTCGCTGCACGCCGCCATCCTCAAGGAAGTGGATGAGGCCCTGGCTTTCGCCGAAGCCAGCCCTCTGCCCGACCCCGCCACCCTCACCGATGGCGTCTACGAGAGCCAATAGCGCATGCCCACCGCCACTTACCTGGAAGCGATCCGCCAAGGCCTTTGGGAGGAGATGGAGCGCGATCCCAACGTCTTCGTCATCGGCGAGGACGTCGGCGTCTACGGCGGCGCCTTCAAGGTGACCGAAGGCTTCTACGAGCGCTTCGGCGAAAAACGCGTGGTGGATACGCCGATTTCCGAAGCGGCCATCGTGGGAGCGGCCATCGGCGCCTCCTATATGGGGCTGCGCCCCGTGGCGGAGATGCAGTTCGCCGATTTCATCACCTGCGCCTTCGAGGAACTGGTGAATTTTGCCGCCAAGTCGCGCTACCGGTGGGGAGCGCCAGTACCCATCGTGGTGCGCGCGCCTTCCGGCGGCGGCGTGCACGGCGGCCCGTTCCACTCGCAGAATCCGGAAATGTGGTTCGTTCATACGCCCGGCCTCAAGGTGGTCACTCCGTCTTCGGCCTATGACGCCAAGGGACTCATCAAGTCCGCCATTCGCGATAACGATCCGGTGCTCTTTCTCGAGCACAAGGCCCTTTACCGGCGCATCAAGGAAGAGATTCCCGAGGGAGAATATACCGTTCCCATCGGCAAGGCGAGGGTGGCGCGTGAAGGCCGCGATTTGAGCATCGTCACCTATGGCGCCATGGTCTGGACGGCTCTGGAAGCCGCCGAACAGCTCGCCGCCGAGGGCATTTCGGCGGAAGTCCTCGACCTGCGGACCTTGGCGCCGCTGGACCGCGAAGCCGTGAGCGCCAGCGTGAAGAAGACCTCGCGCGCGCTCCTGCTGCACGAGGACACGCGGACCGGCGGCCTGGCCGGCGAACTGGCGGCCAGCATATCCGAAACCGTGTTCGAATACCTGGACGCACCCATTGTGCGCGTCACCGCGCCGGATACGCCGGTCCCCTACAGCACACCCCTCGAGGAAGCCTTCCTCCCCAGCATGCAAAAGGTGCTGGACAAGGCCCGCTGGCTGGCGAAGTACTGACGCCGCCCGCTCTCAGGACCGCGGCGCGCCGCCAGTGCCCGCGCCAAACAGCATGTTCGTGGGCGTTTCGCCGCGATCCCGGCTCCAGTTCACGTACAGCCCCGCGTAACTCATGGTGATGTAGTCCGCCTCGGCGAAGCCCATTACCGCGGCGGCCCGGTCAATCCACTCCGGCGCGCCTTCCAGTTCCACGTACACGCCGATGGGCGTTTCGTCCAGGGTCGCGATGCCCTCACCGGAAGCCTGGCGATATTCCGTGCGGTATTTCTCGTAGCGGAAAATGGGCCAGAAACCCAGCCGGTCGATGATGGCGGATATCGCCTCGGCTTCAGGCAGCGCCACCTCGATTTCCTCGCGGCTCTTGTGCTTCGCGTCCGGGTCCGGCCTCCCCTTGTAGGTCAGCGTGGCCCGTCGGCCCGCCTTCCGCACCCGCAGCAGTTCGCCCGCCGCGCGCAACGTCCGCTGCGGCGAATCGAAGCAGGTATTGCTCTCGAACACCCGGCGGCGATGAATGCGGAAGCCCGCGCGGCGAAGCAGGGCGCGCGCCGAGGCCGCGTCCTTCATCGCCAGCTTGATTTCCGTTTCCCGTCCTTCGGCAGAGGCCATCGCTACTGTTCCGGGTCGCCGCGGTGCTTCTCGCGGAACTCCCGGTCAATCGTCTTCCGGCCGGCGAAGCCTTCGTCCACGCCGTGCCAAAACTCGATTGTACGCTCGCCCAGCTTCCAGCAGAGATAGACCTCGGCGCCGCGGAAGCGCGTGGGAAAGTCCACCAGGCCCGTGTCCAGGTCCTTCACCACGCAGCCGATCTCCTGAATGCGCTGGATCGCCTTGGGCAACCGTGCGGCAGCCGAGTCACGGCGTGCTCTCGCGCCTCGCACGCTTTCGATGTCTGGGAACACGCCGCCCAGGCTGGCGATGCGCGCCGCCGCCGCGTGCAGGGCGTTCTCGGCGCCATCGTATGCGGATTTCAGGTCGACCGCCTCCCGCAAAAGCCGCGAAACCTCGGGAATCAATTCCCGGGCTTCGGCCAGCGTGAAGCGCTTCGGCATCGCGCCTTAGACGCCGGAAACTTGCACGGACATCGAGCGGCTCCGCGGCCCGTCAAACTCCGCCAGGATGATGCTCTGCCACGCGCCCAGCAGCACCGCCGAATTGCGCACCTGCAGGCTCAGCGATTGCCCCATCACCATCCCTCGAAGATGCGAGTCCGCGTTCTTTCGCTCGCAATCGGAGTAGGCCGGGTCGTTGTGGCGCCAGTCGGCCCCGCGTTGCACCAGCTCGTCCAGGAAACGGCGCACATCGTGCAACAGCGCGTCCTGCCACTCGTTGATGAAAACGGCGGTCGTCGTGTGCAGCGACTGCAAATGCACAATGCCGTTGTGAATCCCACTCTTGCGCACGATCTCGTTCACCCGTTCGGTGACGTCAATCAACTGCATGCGCTCGTTCGTGATCCAATCGGCGATCCGATTGAAGATGCGGTACCCCGCCGGAGTAGACTCCTCCGCCGGAGACGGCAGTTCCGTGACTGTAGCTTTGGCTGAATTCATGAGTGGCCTGAAGTCCCTTATTCCCTGAGATGCCTCCCGCGGCCAAAACGTAACATTTTTCTTTGCCCGGCTCTGGTATCAAAGCAAACCGGAAGACTGCCCCTGGAGTCACGAGAAAGGCCCTGGATTGAAATGGATCACGTTTAACGCCGGCCTCCGCCCGACACGCCGATTATAGGAATTCGCCACCGGTAAATACGACTGCGGATGTAGCCCTTGGGCTCTATCGATGGATAGCCCTCTATGGCCAAAAGTTCCACAATATTAATCGGTGTGTTGTGCTACACTCCAATCAAATCGTAACGGGTCTGGCCGGTCCCTTTAGGTTCCGTGTTTGGGGACGCCGCAGATCCTGAATAGCGGCGCTAAATGTGTGGTATCGCAGGATTTACAACCTTCAGTCGATCGTCTGATCGAAACGTCGCCCGCCGCATTGTAGATGGTATTTACCACCGCGGCCCCGACCAGCAAGGCATCTTTGAATGCCGTAGCGTAACCCTGTGCGCCGTCCGCCTGAAAATCATCGATCTCTCCGGTGGTGACCAGCCGTTTGTGTCCGAAGACGGCGACACGGTTGTAGCCTTCAACGGCGAGATTTATAACCACCGCGAGATTCGCGCGGAACTCGAATCCCTGGGCCATCGGTTCCGCTCCCAGTGCGATACCGAAACCGTCCTGCACGCCTTCATGCAATGGGACACCGCGTGCTTCTCGCGCATGAGGGGCATGTTCGCCGTCGCCATTTGGAGCGAATCGCAAGAGCGCCTCGTGCTGTCCCGGGATCGCCTGGGCATCAAGCCCCTGTACTATTACAGGCACTCTGGCGAGGTCTATTTCGGCTCCGAACTGAAGGCCATATTGGAGCATTCCTGCGTCCCGCGCGAACTGGACCTCGCGGCCCTGGACGCTTTCCTCTCGGTCAACTACGTCCCCGGCGAGCGCACCTTGATCCGCGGAATTGCCAAAGTCCCGCCCGGTCACATGCTGGAGTGGCGGCGCGGACGCATTCGCCTGGAAGCCTGGTGGACGCCTCCGGCCGG
The DNA here is from genome assembly GCA_035524535.1 of Bryobacteraceae bacterium. GTDB lineage: Bacteria > Acidobacteriota > Terriglobia > Bryobacterales > Bryobacteraceae > BOG-224. Next base: position 28,888 of record DATKOS010000351.1, on the reverse strand, counting down.
CCAGCCGCGCCACCGGACCCTCGCCGACGCCACCGCCGAACTGGACTGGCTGCTGAATGACTCCGTCCGCGAGCACATGGTTTCCGACGTGCCGCTGGGCGTGTGGGCCTCGGGCGGGCTGGATTCTTCCACCGTGCTACACTACGCCGCCGCGCACTGCCCGGGCCGCCTGAAGACCTTCTCCGTTTCCTTCGCCGGCCGCAGCTTCGATGAAAGCCCGTACTTCCGCGAGGTCGCCAGGCATTACGGCACGGACCACTACGAATTCGATCTGAACCCGGAAGTGGAGCTCCCGTCGGCGATTCAGGAGTTCGCGTATTATTCCGACGAGCCTAGCGCCGACGCCGGCGCGCTGCCGGTCTGGTACCTCTCCCAGATGTGCCGCCGCCACGTAACCGTGGCGCTCTCCGGCGAGGGCGCCGACGAGTTGTTCGGCGGATACGCCACCTACCTGGCAGACCGTCTGGCTCGCCCCCTCCGCCGCACGCCGGTTTCCTTGCGCCGCTTCCTGCGCCGCACGCTGGACCGCTACATGCCGGTTAGCGATGAAAAAGTCGGCCTGGAATACAAGCTGAAGCGCTTCCTGGCCGGCAGCCTTCTCGATCCGGACACCGCGCACTTCTTCTGGAATGGAACGTTTTCACCCGACGAATTGCGGCGCTTGCGGCCCGGCTCCGGCGGAAGCGGCCTGCGCGCGCTGGTCAACCAGTTGGGTGTGCAGGCCGGCGGCGTGGAGCGTTTCCTCCGCATCGACCAGAACTGCTATCTGCCGGACGACATTCTCTACAAAACCGACCGCATGAGCATGGCCCATTCGCTCGAAGTGCGGCCGCCGTTTCTCGATCACCGCATCGTGGAGTTCGCCGCCGCGCTTCCCTCCGGCCTGAAGATCCGCGGCTGGAAGCAGAAGTACGTCTTGCGCGAATTGATGCGTCACAAACTGCCGCGCGCCGTCCTGCAGCGCGGCAAGATGGGCTTCGACATTCCGGCTCACGACTGGTTCCGCGGCCCGCTGCGGGAACTCCTGCTCGATACGGTCACGCCGGAGGCCGTGCGCGCGGCCGGGGTCTTCGATCCTCAAGCGATCGACTCTCTCATAAGCGATCATATGGAAAGAACCGTAAATGCCGGATATCACTTATGGGGCCTGTTGACCCTCTTCCTTTGGATGCAGAGGTGGAAGGTGGAAGCCACGCCAGCGGTTGGAACGCTTCCCTCCGCCGCGCCGCATACGCTCGCGGCCCGCTGATCGTCGCCTTTATCGCCGCGATCGTCTTCCTCGGCTGCATCGTCAGTCCTCCATCCCTGATGGATGACGTGGACGCCGTACAGGCGCAGATCGCCCGAAATATGCTCGATTCGGGCGACTGGGTTACTGCGCGTCTCGATGGCATCGCCTACCTCGAAAAAGCTCCCCTCAAGTATTGGAGCATCGCCGTCTCCTACAAGATCTTCGGCGTCCACGATTGGGCCGCGCGCATTCCCCTGGCGCTGGCCGCCGTGGCGCTCTGCTGGCTCACCGCCAAATTCGGCGTGTGGGCGTTCGGCTGGAAAGGCGGCTTGTACGCCGGCTTGGCCATGACCTGCAGCATCGGCCTTTTCCTGTTTACCCGCATCTTGATTCCCGACGCCATGCTCACCCTGGCCATCGCCGCCGCCCTCTGGAGCCTGTTGCGATCCCAGGACCCGGAGGAGAAGCATCCCGCCCGCTGGGCCTATCTCATGTGGGCCTGCATGGGAACCGGGCTGCTGCTCAAGGGCCTCATTGCGGCCATCATCCCCATGGCCTCCGGGCTCGCCTACCTCTATTTCGCCGGCCTGCTCTTCCGCCGCGAAACCTGGAAACGGCTTCGACCCTTCACCGGCTCGCTGCTCCTGCTGGCCATCGCCGCGCCATGGCATGTGATGGCGACGCTCGCCAATCCGCCCTACTTCGATTTCACCATGCACAGCGAGCGCGGCTCGTACCATGGCTTCTTCTGGTTCTATTTCATTAACGAGCACGTGCTGCGCTTCCTCAACATGCGCTATCCCCGCGACTACAACACCGTGCCGCGCGGCTATTTCTGGCTCTTTCATTTGCTCTGGCTGTTTCCCTTCAGCCTCTATTTCCCGGCCGTCTTTCCGCTGCCCTTCCGCCAGGCGGATCGCGCTTCGCGCGCGCGCTTGATGGCGCTCTGCTGGGCCGGATTTGTCCTGCTCTTCTTCACCTTCTCCACCACGCAGGAGTATTACTCCATGCCGGCCTACCCCGCGCTCGCGCTACTGCTGGGCTCGGCCGTGGCGGCCGAAGGTTCCCTGCTCCGGTTCGGCACGCGCGCGCTGGCCGTGGTCACTACCCTCGCCGCTCTGGCGTGCGGCGTGATTCTCTGGCTGGTGCGCGGGCTCGCCACTCCCGGCGATATCTCGTCCGCCCTCACTCAGAATCCTTCCGTCTACACGCTCTCCCTCGGCCATATGACCGATCTCACGCTGCCCTCCTTTGCCTACCTGCGCGTGCCGCTGGCCATGGCGGGCATCGCCTTCGCCGTGGGGGCGGTGGCTTGCTGGCGCGCTTGGGGCCGCGCCCGCTCCGCTTCCTCGCCGCGCAGCCACATGGTCCCCGTCTGGGCGCTGACGGCCATGATGGTCCTCTTCTTCCACGCGGCCCGCGCGGCCATGGTGACGTGGGACCCGTACATGGCTTCCCGCCCGCTGGCCGAGGCGCTCCTGCGCTCCCAACCCGGCGAATTGATTGTTGACGATCAGTATTACGCCTTCTCCTCGGTCTTCTTCTACGCCGATTGCCGGGCGCTGCTCTTGAACGGCCGCGTCAACAACCTGGTGTACGGATCGTACGCGCCCAACGCGCCCCAAGGAATCTTCATCGACGACCAGGATTTCCAGCGCCTCTGGCGGACTTCCAAGCGCTATTACCTGGTGGCTGACGCCCACGCGCTTTCGCGTTTCGAAAGCCTGGTCGGCCGCGACGCGCTGCACGTAGTGGTCTCAAGCGGCGGCAAGTTCCTGTTTACGAACTTGTGAGCCTGGACCCCGCGTATCGCCATCGCTCGATGTTCGTGGCCGGAATCTCAAGGGGAACCGGTCTGCTCGTGATTGCTCTCCGGTTCCGAATGCCGCGGCGTACGCGCCCACGCCGCCAGATCCCGCAGCAGGCGAACCTCGAGCGCCGCAGCCACCGCGATCGCGATGCCGGTCAAAGCGAACACCAGCGCCGCCGGCGCCAACGTCACGGCGCCCAGATTCGCCGCCAATTGCGGGAACCGGCGCCCGTAGAGCTCCACCAGTTGGCCCGCCGAGCCGCGGCCTTCGTAACCGCCGTATAGCGGGATCAGCTTGAACGCGTAGGTGGCCACGAACACGTACCCGAAGAGCGTCAGCAGCAAGGCCTCCGCCGCCAAGCCCATCCGCCGATGCCTTGCGGCCCCCAGCATGGCCAGCGCCAGCAGCGGAGCCACCAGCGTTTGCGCATACCACGGACTCGGCGCGGTTGCCGCCCCCCGGGAGGCCGCCAGCGTTTGCACGCCTGCGTACTGCACCGCCAGGAAGAACGCCGCGCAGTACGCCGCGGCGATCCACTCCGCGCGCGAATGCCGGCTCAGCGCCCAAAGCAGCAACGCCGCCGCGGCCGCTGCAATCACCGCATCCAGCGTCACCAGGGAGAATGTCCGTCCGGTGTTGTTGCCGGTCCAAAGCGCCATCCGCGCGCTATCCAGAATCGCCTTCCCCCAGGGCACGCCCGGCGCGGCGCGAAACACGGCCATGAAGCCAACCCCGGCCATGGACTGCGGCATGCCGGTCAGGTCGCCATATACGCGCAGGTTGCGTGCATACCATGGCCCCCCGCACACCGCCACCACGCCCGCGCATAAAGCCAGTCCGCGCCAGCCCCGCCGCAGAGCGCACACGGCCACTACCACTGGCGCCACCGCAAGAAAATAGGCCTTTGTGAGCAAGCCCGCCGAAAGCACCAGAGACGCCGCGGCAATCCGCCGCGCGTCCGGTTTCGCGGCCGCGCGCAGAAGCCACGCCAGCGTCCACACCGCCAGCGGCGCCGCCAGCCAGTCGTTCGCCACGTGCGCCAGCGTGGCCCAAGTCATTTGCGTGGCCAGCACGCAGAAGAGCGCGGCGCTGCTGTGCGGTTGCCCCAGCCCAATCTCCCGGCATACCGCCAGCGCCCCGCCGCAAAGGAGCATGCTCCCCGCAAGACCGGCCAGGATGCGCAACACCAGAACTCGCGTGGGCAGCGGCGTGTCGCCCATCAGGCGGTCCGGAACGGCCAGCAGAAGGTAGGCCAGCGGCGCCTGGTACGCTTCGTAATCGCCGATGTCGGAGGTTTGCCGCCGGTATTCCGGCGGAATGCGCCGCAGCGCCTCGCGCAGTTGCGCCCGCCTCTCCGGCGGCCCGGCGAAGAAGTCCGAGTACGTCGTAGCGCGCGGCAGGTTCGCCTTCACCGGAGCGCTTGCCGGAACGAGCACGATGGATTGCGCCACTTCCCGTGAGAGCCCCGGCCCATCGGGACGCGGCAGGCCACCCCCCAAGGCGTATCGTTCCACGTTGCCGAAATGGAACGGCTCGTCGAAGCCTTCCCACAGCGGCAGCAGACCCGCATACAGCAAGGCGTTCACCGCCGCCAGGGCGACCAGCAGGTGGGAGGTCTTCATGGGAAGGAACTTCCGGCCGGCGGCCGTTCCCGGAAAAACGCCGCGCGCGCCGGCTTCAGCTTTCCGCCATATCCGGAGGATTGGCCGGGGGCGCTCCGCCGGCCTCCGGACCGCTTTCCCCGAGGATTGTTTCGGCTGGAGCGGCCGCCGCATGAGGGGAGGCATCCGCCGCCGCCTCGCGCAGAAGGCGCTCGTACATCTCACGCGCGGCTCTTTGCGCCGCCACCTTCTTGGTCCGGCCTTCGGCTTGGCCCGTCCATTCCTTGCCCGCGCGCACTTCCACGGTGAAGGTTTTGGAATGCTCGGGCCCGCGCTCGCGGACAATACTGTAGCGCGGTTGCGGCAGCTTGCGGGATTGCGCCAATTCCTGCAGCGCGCTCTTGAAATCGGCGATGACCTGCGGCGCTTCCTCATCGCCGCACGCCGGCGCGTCCATCACTTGCCCCGCCACAAACCGGCGGACCGGCTCCGCGCCGCCGTCCAAATAGATCGCCGCGATCAGCGCTTCGAGGGCGTCCACCAGCAGCGTCCGCTTATAGCGCCCGCCGCTCATCTCCTCGCTGCGCCCCAGTTCCAGATAACGCCCCACGTCCAAACGGCGCGCCACGCCGTGCAAATGCGCGGCGCTCACCAGGTGCGCCTTCAAACGGGAAAGCTCGCCTTCCCGCGATTCCGGATTGCGCAACACCAGCGCTTCCGAGACCAGGAAGCCCAGCACCGCGTCCCCCAGAAACTCGAGCTGTTCGTTGTCGTCGGTCGGCGAGCCCGGCCCGGCGCGCAGCTCGTTCGCCAGCGAACTATGCCTCAGCGCGCGGCGCAGCAACTCCGGATCGGCGAAACGGTGGCCGATTCGCTCCTCGAGAGTTTCGAGCTCCGCGCGCATTCTGGCCCGGAATCTACTTGGCGCCGGCGTTCTTCGCGGCTACGTCGTGCACGTTGGTGACGAACGACTTGAGCGCCGGGTTCAGGCACGTCGCCAGGTCGGACCCCGCGGTGCAAGGCGGCTTCGCCAGCAGCTTGTTGGTGGCGTCAACGGCTTCCGCATGTTTTCCCTGCGCTTCCAGGCAATACGCCACCCGAAATTCGTAGGTGTCCTGCGGGTCTTCCGCGGCCGCCGCCCTCAATTCCGTCAGGGCCGCTTCATACTTCGCCGGATCGGGGCTCTTGTCCGCCTGGGCCTTCGTCAGCGCCAGTTGACCCAGATCTTCATGCGCTTCCGCCTCGCTGATCTTCAGTTGCGCCACCTGTTGCGGAGACTTCGCCATGTCTGCCTTGATCGCCGCGATCGCCGCATTCAGGTACTTCTGCCCCTTGGCAATGCTCTCGTCCCGATCCAGGTCGTTCGGGTGCGTCTGCTTCGCGAGCAGCCCGCCCATCTTCAGGTTCGCCGGAACGCTGCCGGGATCTACTTCCAACACGCGCTGCCACACGACCTGCTCGTTGGTCGGATCGTTCTTTTGCTCATAAGCCAGCGCCTCGAGGGTGAGAGCGATTTCCTTGTAATCGGTATCCGCGAACTTGGTCAGCAGGTCTTCCGCATCCTTAATGACCGTGTCGGGGTTTGGTTGGGGCGACTGCTGAGCGGATATGAGAGCTTGCAAAGCCGCCAGTTCCTCCGGCGACTTCGGATGCGGCCCGGCGGGTTGCGCCGGCGCTCCGGCGGCAGCCTGCCCGGCGGGCGCGGCCTGACCCGCGGGCCTCGCCTGGCCCGCCGGCGTGGATGGCGCCTGCGCCATCAACATGGCAACGCAGGCCAGCGCCAGGATGCCGCTAATCATGATTCGTTTCATCTCTAAAAACTCCTTTGTCATTACTGCTTCGGATTCGTCTGTAAACTCTCGGTGGCCGCCGTTCGCGCCGCCTGCGGGGCGTCCTTCACTTTCAACGCCTCTTGAAAGTCCTTCTGCGCCTGCTCCGGGTCGTCCCGCGCCAGCGCCAGCCGTCCCAGATACACCAGGGACCAGGATTTCACCAGCGGGTCCGGCTGCAATTCCAGCGCCTTCTGAAAAAGCTGTTCGGCCGCCTCCGGATCCTTCTGCACCGCCGCGATCCGCGCCAGCCCGTAATAGGCCGCCGCATGTTGCGCGGGCGCGCCGGAATCCGAGAGCGCCTCCTCGTAAAGCCGCTTGGCGTTCTCCACCGTCGCGGCCCCCTGCGCGCGGTCTTCCCACAGCTTCTCCGCGTCGTCCAGCGTCCGGGCTATCCCGGTCAGCGGCGCCGCGGTCGTTTGCGGCGGCGGCGGGGCCGGCACCAAAGCCAGTGGCGCTGCCTGCTTGTCGAAATCCAGATTTTCCAGCCGCCCAAGTTCCTTGTTCAGGTCGATGGCCGCCACCATGCCGGGGAAATAATCCTTCATCGGCAGATCCTGCTTCTCGTACGCCGGAAGGGCATCGGCGAAATAGGGCGTCAGCACGTAACCCTGCTTCAGATCCGCCAGGACCCGCTCCGGCGCGCTATCCAGCTTCGATTCGATCGCCTTGATCAGGCACTCCGTCGTCAGCAGCAGAAAGTCGTCCTTGAAAGCCTGGTCGAGCGCCGGAGCCCGCGCCGCCTCCTTGCCTATCTGACTCTTGCGGTCCAGCGTGTCCTGCGCCAGCGTCGTGAGCGGATCCAGCAGATAGTGCAGATACTCGTGGCGGATATCGAAAGCGCGCGCCACGGGCGCGGGCGTCACCACCACCGTGAACTCGTTGCCGTAGCTGCGCGCCTGCACCTGGTTCGGCGGCGCCAGCGGCTCCACGTAGATCTGAAAATGGCTGCGGTCCAGCCCCGAGGGCGTATAGCGCAGGTACGCGCTCACAAGCTGCACCGCGTTGCGAATCGGCCCGCTCACGTGGTCGATTTCCTGGTCGTAGTAGAACTGGTATTTCTCCCACAGCTCCGCGATTCCCGCTTCGCGATAGAAATCCGCCAGCAGCGGCGAGAGCCCCTTAATGGGAACCACGTCCGGAGGAACGTCCACATTGCGCTGGCGGAACTTGAAATCCGGCGGCCCGCTCACACTGAGCGCGAAGGAAATGTACTGGCTCAACTCGGCCGTGTCGGCGCCGGCGCCGCGCTTTCGGTGCGCCTCGAAAAAGGCCTTCAGCTGCTCGAGACTTGGCGGGTTTTTCGCTACAATTTCCTGCCGCAGCCGCGCGCGCAAGGGGCTGTTGTACGGCGAGGAATTGTCGGCATTGTAGCCGGCGGCGTTAATCGCCGCCATCACCGTGAACAGCGTGGGGCTGCCGTCAAGCTGACCCTGCTCCGGGGTAGCTGCAGCGGCATGCACGGCGAGCGCCAAAATGGCCGGAAGGACAACGCTTTTCAAGGAATTCCGCCTAGAACACCGATTAGTCTAACGTAATTGTAGCGATTGTGGGGCTGCTTACGCCTTCGCCCTCTCCAGTTTCTTCCGATGCTGTCCATGGCCCCTCAAGCGGCGGACACGGCCGCGCGCCCCCTCCCGGAACCGCGCGGGCCGGCGCCACGGGCCGCGGCCTCCGGACGCCGCCCCGAGGCGCCCCCTCGCTTCCCATTTTTCCAACAAAACGCTCGGCTTATCGTTCCTCCGGCAGCGCCCGGGCCAGAATCCGCTTATCGCCTTCGCCCACGCCCCGAAAAGTAACCTAACGCACAGGTTTTGGGTCTTTCTCTTTATGAGAACAAGAAGAGTTGTCGCTGCGACGTTCGTCGTCTGGCTGTTCGCCGCGTATGCCCAGCAGGCGCCCACGCCAGCCGCGCGTCCGGCGGCCGACCAGCAAGCCAACGCCCCGCTGCCCAAGTCCACTGTGAAGTTCCAGGCGGAAGCGCAGTTGGTGGTGCTGAATGTCTCGGCCAAGGATAAAAGCGGCAACCCTGTCGAGGGATTGAAGGCTAGCGATTTTACCGTCACGGAAGACGGTAAACCGCAGCAGATCAAGGTGTTCGAGTTCCAGAAATTGGATGAGACGGTGCTCCCTCCTCCGCCTCCCGTAGCCGCCGCGCCCGTGGAAGCCGCCCCGCCGCCCGTTCAGGCCGCCGTGGCCCCAACCATCACTCCGGCCCGCGAAGGCGAAATCAAGTACAAGGACAAGCGCCTTCTCGTTCTCTACTTTGACTTCCAAGGCATGGCCCCGGACGACCAGCTTCGCGTGCAGTCCAACGCCGTCAAATTCCTCAACTCGCAAATGACCGGCTCGGATCTCGTCGCGGTCATGACCTACGCGGGCGAATTGAAGGTCCTCAAGGATTTCACGGACGATCGCGAGGGCGTCATCAAGATCATTAAAAACCTCATCGTCGGACAAGCCAGCGAAATGGGCAACGTGACTTCGGACGCCAGCAGTTCCGATACCGGCGCGGCCTACGTGGCCGACGATACCGAGTTCGATATCTTCAACACCGACCGGCAGCTTTCCGCCCTGGAAGACGCCGTCAAGATGCTCGCCACCCTGCCCGAAAAGAAGGCCCTGGTCTATTTCGGCAGCGGCGTTTCGCGCAACGGCATCGATAATGACGCGCAGATGCGCGCCACCATCAACGCCGCCATCCGCAGCAACGTCTCGTTCTACCCGGTGGATGCCACCGGCCTGGCGGCCAACTCCCCGGTGGGCAACGCCAGCGCGGCGGCGGCCGGCGGCAATGGCGCGGGCGTGGGCGGCGGCAGCCGCGGCAGCGGCGGCAATTACTCCGGCGGCGCCGCGTCCGCCATGCAGGGCAACCAGCAGGGCCTCCAAGATACGCTCTACGCCCTGGCCAACGACACGGGCGGCAAGCTCTTCGTCGACAGCAATGAGCTTTCCGCCGGCATCGTCCAGGCCCAGCACGATATCTCCAGCTATTACATCGTTGGCTACTACACCACCAACGCCGCGCTCGACGGCAAGTTCCGCCGCATCAAGGTGTCCGTCAACAATACCAATATCTCCAAGCTCGATTACCGCACCGGCTATTTCGCCAACAAGGAGTTCAAGAAGTTCGACTCCTCGGACCGCGAACGCCAGCTCCAGGAAGCCCTCATGCTGGGCGACCCCATCACGGATCTTTCCATCGCCCTCGAAACCGACTACTTCCGCATGGCCAGCGACCGCTACTACGTGCCGGTTTCCGTGAAGATGCCGGGCAGCGATTTCGCCCTCGCCAAGAGCGGCAACTCGGAAAGCACCCGCCTGGATTTCATCGGCGAAGTCCGCGATTCGAAAAACCAGGTGACGGCTTCGGTGCGCGACTTCATCACCGTGAAGCTTAAGGAGGAGTCCGCGCAGCAGTTGTCCAAGCGTACCATCGCCTATGACACCGGCTTGGTTCTCTCCCCCGGAGAATATACCGTCAAGTTTCTGGCGCGCGAGAACGAAACCGGCAAGATGGGGACCTTCCAAACCAAGTTCACCGTGCCCAACCTCAGCGTCAGCCCCAACCCCAGCAGCCTGCCCATCAGCTCCGTGGTCCTCAGCAACCAGCAGGAGAAGATGGAGAACACCATTGGCGGCGCCGGCGTCGCCATGCGCCTCTTCAATTTCAATCCCCTGGTGCAGAACGGCCAGAAGCTGGTGCCCAGCGTGACCCGCGTTTTCCGCAAGGACCAGTCCTTGTACGTTTTCGTGGAAGCCTACGAACCCACCGCTTCCAAGACGCAGCCCGTCGTGGCCACCCTGGCCTTCTACCGCGGGAACGTGAAGGCCTTCGAATCCGCGCCCGTGCAGATTTCCGACGGCCTGAACCCGGATACCAAGGCGGTCCCCGTGCGCTTCGCCGTGCCGCTCGCCAAGATCGAGCCCGGCAAGTATACCTGCCAGGTCAGCATCCTGGAGCCCGGCGCGCAGAAGTTCGCATTCTGGCGTGCGCAGATGTCCGTATTGCAGTAATCTCCTCTCCTCTCTCCTTTGGCCGGCGGTCTGCCATAACCGCCGGCTTTTTCTGTTAGATTTGTGATTGTCATGCGCTATTTCTTGACGTTTCCCGCGGCCTTGGCTGCGGCGTTCCTTCAGGTCGCATCCGCGCAAACCGCGCCGCCTGCGCCTGATCCCGCCGCCTCCGCGAAAGCCGCACCGCCCATTGAAGCCCCGGCCGTGCCGGCCCGTCCAAACCTGACCGACTATCAGGGACACGCCGCCACGGGCGTCTACAATATCGCCGGCGAATATACCGGCCACAACGTGGTGACTCCCCTGGCTAGTTTCACCAACGAAGACTATGTCACGGTCGAAGTCGCTATATACGGCCCCAAGGGCGCGCGATTGAAGCTCTCCTACCAGGACTTCTCGCTGCGCGTGAACGGAAAGAAGGGCATCCCCGCGGAAAGCTACGTCTTGTTAGAGAGGTCCCTCAAGGATCCTTCGTACATCCCGCCCGAAGAGGCCCAGAAGAAGAAGGACAATAGCGATGGCGGCGTTCCCGTGGTGGGCGAAGCCCCCAGCGACCGCAACCCGCAGTGGCACCCTGTACCATTTCCCATTACCCATGCCATGGACGTGCGCGTGGAGAAGGCCGCCCTGGCGGAGGGGGAGCGTGACCTGCCGCAAGCCGGGCTGATCTTCTTCCCCTACCACGGCCGGGATAATGGCGTAAAGACGGTGGAACTGCAGTACGACGGTCCGGCCGGCCGAGCGCTCGTGCCGCTTCATCCCTAGGGCTTCCGAACCGCCCCGCTTCCGAACCGCTGGGCTCCCGAACCGCCGCGCGCTTGCCCCTCTAGCGCCGCCGGCTCGCGCCGTGCCTCAGTCCGCCCACGTCCGCCACCACCGCCAGTATCAGGAGGAACAGGTTGAGGCCGTCCATCCTGCGGTGCGAGTTTACCAGCCACGCATAGACGATGGTGGTCAGCGGCAGAAAGAGAAAACCCAGCGCCAGAATCAGCAGGCTGTGATACGCGCGTTGCAGGTAGTTGGAAAAAAGGAACATCAGCGCCAGCGTGATGCGGGGAAACGCCAGCAGAAGGATCAGCAGCAGGCAAGCCATGTAGGGTATCGCCTCCCGTCATCATTGTCGCAGAGCCCCGCTGACGCCTCCGCTGCCCAGTGGAGTCACGCGAACATTCTTCACTTTCCCCCTTTGTTCTCAGCATCTTCCGTTCGGTAATATCGGAGTCCAGCCCCCTCGGGTGCTATCCGTGGAAACGGAGGCTATGCACTTGACCGATTCCGAAAACCAGTCCCCCGCCGCGCCCGCCATTACCCTGGAAATGGTGCGCAAGATGTTTCCCGCCACGCCGCCCGCTCCAATCGCGGCCAACCTTCCCCTTGTCCTGGACGCGCTCTCCGAACCCGGGTTGAACACCCCCGCCATGCTTCTGATGGCCCTCAGCACCATCCGCGCCGAGACCGAGGGGTTTGAGCCCATCGCCGAGCAGCCTTCGAAATTCAACACCTCGCCGGGCGGCCGCCCCTTCGACCTCTACGACTCCCGTGCGGACCTCGGCAACCAGGGGCCGCCCGACGGCGAGCGCTACCGCGGCCGCGGATTCATCCAGCTCACCGGCCGCGCCAATTACCAGGCGCACGGCGCCGCCATCGGCATGGCCTCCCGGCTCGTCGAGGAGCCTGATCTCGCCAACGATCCCGCCATCGCCGCCAAGCTCCTGGCCAGCTTCCTGAAAAGCCGCCAAACCCGCATTCTGGCGGCCTTGCAGGCAGGCGACCTGAAGGCCGCGCGCCGCCTCGTGAACGGAGGCTCCGCTGGCCTGGATCGTTTCACCGATGCCTACAAAACCGGTGAAGCCTTGCTCGCCGCGGCGTGAGGCGGCGTCTTCCGGCGCGCTCCAGGGGCGTTTTGAGAAAATAGGAGCTTCATGCCCACCATTGCCTCCTCGGTTTCCGCCATCCCCGCCTCCGGCATCCGCCGGCTCGCCGAAGTCGCCATGTCCATGGACGGCGTCCTCCGTCTCTATTTCGGCGAGTCGAACCTGCCCACCCCGGACTACATCAAGCAGGCGGCCATCCGCGCCCTCCGGGACGGCTACACCTTCTATACCGAGAATGCCGGCCTCCCTTCGCTGCGCCGCGCCCTAGCGGATCATTACGCGCGGATCCACGGCGTTGCTCTCGATCCGGAGCGCGAAATCGTGGTCACCGCCTCCGGCGTGCAGGCCCTCAACCTCGGGATCCGCTGCACGCTCGATCCGGGGGACCACGCCATCGAACTCACTCCCGCCTGGCCCAACGGCTCCGCCAGCGTCATGATGGCCAACGCCGCCGTGCGCCACGTTCCGCACCTCTGGAAAGCGGGCCGCTATGCCGTGGACTTCGCTGGCCTGGAAACCGCCCTGACGCCCCGCACCCGCCTCCTCATCTACGCTTCGCCGTCCAATCCTCTCGGATGGGCCGCCTCGGCGGACGAACAGCGCGGCCTGCTCGAATTCGCCCGGCGCCGCAATCTCTGGCTGCTGGCCGACGAGGTTTACGACCGCCTCTACTACCGCGGCGAGCGCCTTGGCGATCCCGCGCCTTCCATCCTGCGCCTCGCCACGCGGGACGACGCCGTAATCGTCGTGCAGTCCTTCTCCAAAAGCTATTGCATGACCGGCTGGCGCGTCGGCTGGCTCATTTCGCGCGCGGACCTCGCCGCCAAGGCCACTCAGTTGAACGAGTTCGTGGTCTCCCACGCCGCCAGTTTCGCGCAGAAGGCCGGTGAGACCGCCCTGGTGGAGGGAGAGCCGGAATTGCTCCTCATGCTGGAACGCCTCAAGCGCAACCGCGACCTTTGCCTGGAGGCCCTGAACGGCATCCCCGGCGTCTCCGTGCCGCCGCCCGATGGCGCGTTTTATCTCTTTCCCAAGATCGACGGCATGAACGACTCGTTCGATTTCTGCCGCCGCTTGCTCCAGGAGAAGCGGGTCGGTCTGGCCCCTGGCTCCGCCTTTGGCGAGGGCGGCGAAGGGTGCGTCAGGCTATGCTATGCGGCCGAGCCTTCCATTTTGGAACCTGCCCTGGAGCGCTTCTCCGCTTTTCTTCGCGCGGGGTCGTAGCAGAGCCGGAGCCATAGCTCATTCGTTACCAGCGCTTTAAGTCCAAGTCCCCGAAATTCCGGCGCCTTCTAGGACTTCCAGTACGGTACCCGGATAACTTGTCACTAAAAGTAAGCATCCAATAAGATGTTTGCAGATAGTCGCTTGCCTTTTTTCCAGAGAGCCCGCCTGATGCATCTACCGGCCCGGGTTGTTTTACTTACTATCATCGCGGCGGTCGCGGGTTTGCCCGACACGCTGACCACCACGCAGTCGCTGTCGGTGACCATCGACGCCGTCGCTAAGGTCTCGGTGCCCGCCACTGTCACTCTAACCGCCTCGGGTTCGGCCTTCTCCGCGTATACCGGAAATCTCACGGTGAGTTACAAGGCGCAGACCACGCCCACCGGCGGCGGGAACATCACCATGCAGATCTCGCCGGATTTCAGCCCCGCTGGCGGACCTTCAGCAGCGTCGGGCAATTTGACTTACACGTGCAGCGGAGCGGGTCTCGGAACAGCTTGCTCCGGGATCGTGACGGCCTCCACCACCGCACAGACCGCCGTGGTTACCCTGCCCACATCTGGATGCACGGGAGGAGGATCGCCCTGCAGTTCCGCGAATCCGGCGACCGTCTCCGTAAGTTTCAGTCTAGTGGACGACCCGACATACCCCACCGGCACGTACTCAGCCACCGCGAAATTCACGATCAGCGCAACCTGATCGGCCGGAAGAGAAGTTTCATAGCGTCATCAAAAGTAGAAAGTAGAGAGGAACAAAGCATGAAGAAGCATTTGAATCTCGCCCTTGTCTTGGGCGTTGTGGCGATTGTGGCGCCGTCCTTGCGCGCGCAGACCTTCGGTCCTACCGGCGCGACCTCGCTTTCGGTGGCCGTCGCCGCCGAAGCGGCCATTTCCGTTACCACCGCCACCACCAATCTCACGGCCGGAGCCACCGCCTTCACCAATTACACCGGCAGCACCAGCTTCAGCTACAAGGTACGCACCTCGAGCGGCAGCGGGTCCGGCTCCATCACGCTTGAGATTACGACCGACTTCGCGCCGACCGGCGGTCCATCCGTGGGCTCCCCGCTTACTGGCGATACGATTTCGTATACCTGCTCCACGTCGGGCGTCGGCACGGCATGCACCGGATCCCAGACCCCCAGCACCACGGCGCAAACCAACGTGCTGTCCTTTACCAAGAACATTCATTCGTCCAAAGCCGGCGATTCCGGTTCCGTGTCCTGGACTATACCGGACGATCCAGCGTATCCGACCGGCACTTATACCGCCACGGCTACCTTCACCATCAGCGCCACCTAGGCGCTGCTCCGCCGGCGGAGAGCAATGAGAGTGAAAGCTTGGTTATTCCTGCCGGCCTTGATGGCGGCTATGGGTCCGCTGCCCGCGAGTGCGCAACTTGGCCTTGGCCTCGCGCCCATGCGGACCGAAATCAGAATCAACGCCGGAGGCCAGCACTCCGGCGCCCTGAAGCTTACCAACCAGACCGATAAGCGCGCGCGCATCAGCACGGAGACGCTCGATTTCTATATCGATTCCACGGCAACCCCCCAGTTTGGCCGCTCCTTCGAAAAAGAGGCGGACTATAGCTGCCGCGAATGGCTCACCGTGAATCCGATGCAATTTGAAGTCGCTCCGGGCGCCGATGCGACCATCCGCTACACCATCGCGGCGCCACAGGCCGCCGCCGAGAGGAGCTATCAATGCGCGGTCGGCTTCACTGCCGCGCCGCCCGTGGAGAAAGCCCCTGTATCGAGCCTTCGAACCGCGGTACGCATCGTGGCCGCGTTCTACGTGGTGATCGGCAAGCCGTCGGTGGACGGAGCCGTCAAGGAGATCCGTCTCGAACCCGTCGCCGATCCCAATGGCCCGCCGGCTTGGCGGGCGGTCGCCGTAATCGAGAACCGCGGCGCCTACTATTTCCGGCCGTCCGGCTCGCTGGACGTGCTGGACAACCAGGGCAAGGTAGTGGAAAGCGTCGATCTCAACCCCGTCGTGGCTCTCCCTAAGCGCGAGCAAAACTACTTTTTCCCGTTGACCAAGGTGCGCGCGGAGGGACGCTATACGCTGCGGCTGAAGGTGGACTTGGGCGGAAATGAGATACAGGAGGCCACGGCCAACGTCGTGGCGCAGCCCCCGAGTCATTAGCCGGGCGGCCATCCTCGCCGCGCTCCTCGCCTCTCCGGCCCTCGCTCAGAGCGCGGGCGAGGTGGACGCCTCTTTCCAGGGCTATTACTTGGGAGTCAGCGCCCAGCCGCTGATCGATACCACCGGAGCCGCCTTCCGCTACCAGAGTTTCTTCCCTTCCCTCGGCTTCCTCAGCGGTAGCCTGGAGGGCTACGGATCTCAAGGCCAGGTGGAAACCGGCGAGAACTTCATGGAGCTGCGCGGCGCCGCATGGGCCCGCCTCCGCTGGACGCTCACCGCCGGGGATTTCCGCCTCCCCGAGAGCATGGTCGAGTTCCCGTTCTTCAATCTCTACAACCCCGACATCATGGCCCGCGGCGGCAAGGTGGAAGCGGGCCGCGGCAGCGCTGTCTTCTCTGCGTTCTACGGCCGCCAGATGCTCCTGGAAGGGCCGCAAGTCCCCTTTCGCGCCGCGACGCCCCAAACCGTGGCCGGCGCCGGCGCGCGCTTCGGCGTGGGCACGCGCTTCGAGTACGGCGTCCGCTTGATGCGCATGCAATCGGACGTGGCCGGCATCGAGAACAACCCGTTTCTGTATCCCACCGGCCGCGATTACCGCTGGGTGGATATGGCCACGGCGCAGGCCAATCTGCATCTTTCGCGCCGCTTCAAGCTCTACACGGAAGTCGAAAAGACCTCCGTGGGGCGCCTAACCCCGCTTGCCGGCGGCCATGAAGTTCCGTTCTCCTACACCTCCGGCGCCGTTTGGGACAGCCGCGCTTTCACCCTGCGTGCCAACTACGCCTATCAGGGTACGGCTTACCTCCCCGTGCCTGGCTACTACGCCGGAGACCGCCGCGGCCCTTACGGCGAGATTCGCCTCCGGCCCTTGCGCGGGTTGGAGCTCTTCGGATCGGGCAGCTACTATACCAACAACCTGGAGCGAGACCCCGCCGTCGCCGATTACCGCAGCGCCAGCCTCGATGTGGGCGCATCGGCCACGCTGCCGGGCAAGTGGAGCCTGACGGCGCAGGCCGGGAAAATCCAGCTTGCCGCCGAAACGCCCGAGCTGCCCTCTGAAAACACCACCAACTATCAGTTCACGGGCACGATCGCCAAAACCGCCGGCCGGCATTCGCTCCGCGCCACGGGCAGTGACCTGCAGCTCTTCCAGTCCAGCTTCAATGAGCGCCTCCGCACCTTCGAGGTGGAAGACCTGGTCCACGCGGGTCCCTTCCTCGCCGGCGGCGGCGTGCGCTGGCAGCAGGCGGCCGCCGCGCAGACCGTCAATTCCCTCTTCTACCGCGGCACGCTGCAGGCCCGCGTCTCTCGCTTCACGTTCAACGTGGATATCGAGGCGGGCAACGATCTGGTGAACCAGACGCTCTTCGCCACCAATACCTACCGCACCGAGTTCGCCGGACTCTCCGTGGCCCTGGGCAGAAATTGGAGCCTCTCCATGCAAGGCTTCCGCAACTCGCTCTACGAAAGCCTGAACCCCGAAAACATCTTCGTGCTGTCCAGCCAGGGCGCGGACGTTTCGCCGATTCTCAGCGGGCTCAACCAGTGGAGCGCCTTCTTTCGCCTTACGAGGCGGATCAAGTGGGGCGGAGAAATGCCCTCCATGGCGGACGCCGATAAGCTCATGGCGCAGCAGGTGCCCCTGCGCGGAGCCGTGGAGGGAATCGTCGCCGAGCAATCCATGGAGGGCCGCTTCACCGCCGCCGGCATCCCCGTGACGCTCGATGGCGTGCTCACGGAGACCACCGATGCCGCCGGCCATTTCCGCTTCGCGGACGTCATGGAAGGTCCCCACACGGTCCGGCTTTCCGCCAATGAGTTGCCCGCCTGGTACAACCCGGCGGCTCCGGAATCGGTCGCCGTCTCGGTCGAGCCGCGCCGTACCGCGCGCGCGGACCTTGGCGTGGCGCGCGTCACTTCCATTGCCGGCGCGGTGGAAGGGCCGGCCGGCGCGGCGCTCGATGGCATCGTGATCCAGCTCACCCCCGGCGGCCGTTCCGCCGCCACCGATGAGGACGGGACCTTCCGCTTCGACGATCTGCGCGAAGGCGATTACCAGGTGGCGCTCGACGCAAGCACTCTGCCCCAGGATGCCGTGCTCACCACGTCCTCGCAAATGGCGGCCGGACCGCGCCGGGAGAAGCCGGTCACGCTGCAGGCGTTCCGCTTTGAGATTCACCCGGGGCAGAAGCCCGTGCGCCGCATCGAGTTGACGGCGCCCTCGCCTGCTGCGCCCGCGCCGCCGTCCGCTCCCGCAAACCGCGCGCCCGCCGCGCCGCCGCCCGCCGCTCGCCCATCCGCGCGGCCGGCCGCGCCAGTTCCGGCCCGGGTCCGCTATGGCGTGCAAGTGGGAGCCTTCAAGAGCCCGGAGAGCGCGGAGACGCTGCGCGCCGCCATGGAACGGCGCTACGGCGCCGCGCGCGTTATTCTCAAGGATGAGTTGTGGCACGTGGTGGTTGGCGCCGAATCGACGGCCCGCGCGGCCGGCGCCCTGGCATCGCGAATCAAGCGGGAAGGAGGGGACCTGACTTCGGCTTTCGTGGTCCCGATGGAGCCCTAGCCATGTGGCGCGTTCTTGCAATTCTCATTTCACTCGCGGCGGCCGCCGCCGCGCAGCGCTCGCCGCGGAAGCCGGCCGCTTCGGCGCCGGCCCCCGCCGTGGTCAATCTCCAGCCGCTTACCACCACGTCCCATATGAGCGCCTCGCCGGCCTCCATCACCTTCACTTCCACGGACCCGGACTCCGGAGCTGTAAGCGGCTCCTCCACGGCCACTGTCACCTGGCGCGTCAGCGGCGGCGCAACCACCAGGAATTGGACCCTCTCCCTGCAGGCAAGTGCGGTCAACATGACCAACTGCTCCAATGTCCCCGTTTCGGCGGTTAAGGTGACCTGCGCCAGCGCCACGTATTCGGGCGGCGGGGGCACGGGAGCCTGTTCCAGCGCCTTCAATCTCTCCAACGCCCTGCAAACAGTCGCTTCCGGCAAGGAAGGCACGGGGAACCGCTCGGCGACGGTCACGGTGAACTTCTCCTTCACCGATCAGTGGTCCTACGTGGCGCATACCGCGCCCGCCTGCGGCGTGGCCCTCACGTACTCGGTGACCAACCCGTAGCCCGCGCAAGAGCCTAAAACCCGCGCGGCGCGCTAATATCCCTCCGCTTACGGCCGCCGGCGGAAGGCTTCACTATAATTGGTCTATGACCTCCGAGCCGCTTGTTGGGGAATCCGCGCTACCGCCCGCGCCCTTGACCTTGGAAGGCGCCAGTGTGCTGCACCAGATGATGCGCTTTCGCCGGGCGGCCTGGCGCGCACTGCCGGAAGCCGAGCGCGCCTCCATCCTGGAGGAGGCGGCCGCCGCGCTGGGCAAGCTGGAACAACCCTCGGAGGGCAGGCAGAGCGCGCTCTATTCCCTGCTCGGCCACAAGGGCGACCTCCTCTTCGTCCATTTCCGGCGCAGCTTCGAGGAGCTGAATCGCGCCGAATTGGATCTGGCCCGCTTGCGCCTTGCCGACTACCTCGATCCCGCCACCTCGTATCTCTCCGTGATCGAGTTGGGCCTCTACGAATCGACCTCCAAAGTCTACGGCGCCCTCGCCGCGCGCGGCGTGGAACCGCACTCCGAGGAGTGGAACCAGGAAATTGAGAACGTGCTGGCGCGCCAGCGCCAAGCCATGGCCCCGCGCCTCTGGCCGGAGATCCCAGCAGCCAAGTACCTCTGCTTTTACCCCATGGACCGCCGCCGCGGCGAATCCGCCAACTGGTACCGCGAGTCGATGTCCACCCGCCAGCGGCTCATGCATGAGCACGGCATGATCGGGCGGCGCTACGCAGGCGAGGTGCGCCAGATCATCACCGGCTCCATCGGCTTTGACGATTGGGAATGGGGCGTGGACCTGTTCGCCGAAGACCCGCTCGTGTTCAAGAAGCTCATCTACGAAATGCGCTTCGACGAAGTGAGCGCCGTCTACGCCTTGTTCGGCGCCTTCTACGTGGGCCTCCGGACTCCGGCGTCGGAACTCCCGGCTCTGCTGGCCTAATCCGCGCGCCCCGCGTACAAACGCCCCGCGGCGCTCTTGCTATCATGGGCTAAAGCGGTATGCAAAGTTCGCACCCGGAGCCGGCCCCCGTTTCTGAAGCCGTTACGAAGAGTATCCGAGTAGAGGTGATATCCCGGTACTCGCCGGAGAACTCCCGTTCCCTGGAGGGCGCGTGGGTTTTCGAATATACCGTGCGCATCACCAACCTCGGGACCGAGACCGTGCAATTGCTCGGCAGGCGCTGGGTCATCACAGACGCCCTGGAGCATACCGAAGAGGTCAAGGGACCCGGCGTCGTGGGCCAGCAGCCGGTCCTGGGACCGGGCGAATCCTTCAAGTACTCCTCGTGGTGCCCCCTCAAGACGCCCACCGGAGTCATGGAAGGCTCCTACCGCATGATCGCCGCCGATGGCGGCCAGTTCGATATCAAGATCGCCCCCTTTGGCCTGCGCGCGCCCTACACAGTTCAGTAAGCCGTATCCCCGTCGCGGCTTAGTGTAGTATCAGAAAAGATCTTTTTCGGAGAGAGGGCGCATTTCATGCCGATGCTGTATCTTGCTCGAACCGGATTTGTGATTGGGCTTGCCGCGTGTCTGTCCTCCGCGGCCGGCCAGACTCCCAACCAGCCCGCGGCTCCGGCTTCATCGCCGGCCGCAAACCCAGCCGCCCCAGGCGCGGCGGCTGCGCGCCCCGGCCGCGGCGCTCCCACCCGCGACCCTCATTCCCCGGGTTATGTGCAGGCCAAGGAATTGCCCGACGGCGCCATCCCTCCGCCGGACGCGGATGGCAACTTCATCATCGGCCCCACCCATCCGGTCTCGCCGGATATGACCGTGCAGGACGGCGTGCCCCATGGCGACGTCTTCGACTTCACCATGGAATCGGCCGATAGCAAGATCTACCCGGGAGTTGCCCGCGGCCCCGCGCCCGGAGAGCCGGCCCCGCCGCCCGCCGCGCCCGGCGCCCCCCGCGTCATCACCAGCCACCCCGCCCCCTATACGCGGCACGTTTTTGTGTACGTCCCCAAGCAGTACGTTCATGGCACGGAAGCTCCTTTCATCGTGGGCGCCGACGGGCCGGATCGCCTGCTCTTCACCGCCCTCGATAATCTAATCGCCCAGAAGCGCGTGCCCGTAATGATCGCCATTTCCATCGGCAACGGCGGGAGCGACGCCCAGGGCAGCGAGCGCGGCCTGGAATACGACACCATGTCCGGCCTCTACGCCGAATTCGTGGAGAAGGAAGTTCTCCCCCTGGTGGAAAAGAAGTATGACGTGAAGCTGACCAAGAACCCCGACGGCCGCGCCACCATGGGCGGCAGCTCCGGCGGCTCGGCCGCTTTCAGTATGGCCTGGTATCACCCCGAGTGGTACCACCGCGTGCTGACCTATTCCGGCACCTACGTGAACCAGCAATGGCCGCCGAATCCCGAGACGCCGCACGGCGCCTGGGAGTATCACGAGCGCCTCATCCCGAACAGTCCCGTGAAGCCGATTCGCGCCTGGCTGGAGGTCGCCGACCGCGACAATTTCGGCGGCCGGGATGGCTACCACGATTGGGTGGAAGCGAATGAGAATATGGCCAAGGTCCTCGCCGCGAAAGGCTACCACTACCAATTCGTATTTGCCCAGAACGCCGGCCACGTGGATGGACCGGTCCGCCGCCAGACCATGGCGGAAGCGCTCGAATACGTTTGGCAGGGCTATACGGCTAAAAAGTAGGCTGGGCGCGGGCTCAATCCCGCGCCGCTTCTCCCTGGCGCATGGCGCGCAGGTCGATGCCCAGCGCCTGGCATTTCTTGTAAAGATGGCTGCGCTCCAGGCCAAGCGCCTTGGCAGTGTCCGTCATGCGCTGATTGTGCCGCTTGAGCTCGGCTAGTATCTGGTCGCGCTCAAACGTCTCCACGCGTAAGGCCAGCGGCCCATCTAGGGAACCGCCCGCGGCCGCCGTCACTTCCGCATCGCGCGGCAGCGCCAGCCGGACGGCCGCGCGGTCCACCGCGCCATCGGCAAGCAAGAGCAGCCGCTCCACCACATTGCGGAGCTCCCGCACGTTCCCGGGCCAGGCGTAGCGCCGAAGTTCTTCCATGGCGTCGGCGGCAAAGACCTTCGGCCGCCACCCGTTCTGCTCGGAGACCTGAGCCGCGAAATGCGCAGCCAGCGGGGGAATATCCTCGGCCCGCTCGCGCAAAGGCGGCAGCAGCAGCGGAAAGACGTAAACCCGGTGGTACAGGTCCTGCCGGAAGGTCCCGCGCTTCACCAGCTCATCCAGGTTGCGGTGCGTCGCCACCACCACGCGCACATCCACGGAGATGGCGCGGTCCCCGCCCACGCGCTCTACCTGGCTTTCCTCAAGCACGCGCAGCAGCTTCGCCTGCATGGCCATGGGCATGTCGCCAATCTCATCCAGGAAAAGCGTCCCCCGGTGCGCCTGCTCGAACTTGCCGATATGCCGCGACGCGGCCCCCGTAAAGGAGCCCTTCTCATGCCCGAATAACTCCGATTCGATCAGCTCCCCGGGCACCGCCGCGCAATTCAGCGTGACGAACGGGCCTTCCCGCCGCGCGCTCCGTTCGTGCAGAGACCGCGCGATCAGTTCCTTGCCCGTGCCGGTTTCGCCCAGAATGCACACGCGCGATTCGCTGGCCGCCACGCGATCCACCTGCGCCATCACGCGCCGCATCGCCGCGCCTTCGTACACCAGTTCGTGTCCGCCCACGCGGCGGCGAAGCTCGCGATTCTCGTCTTCCAGGCGCTTGAGCTTGAGAACGTTGTCCACCGTCAGCAACAGCTTGTCGGTGGTCAGCGGCTTTTCGAGGAAGTCCACCGCCCCCAGGCGCGTGGCCCGCACCGCCATTTCGATATTGGCCTGCCCGGAAACCATCACCACCGGCAGGGAAATTCCCAGGCCGCGCAAGTCCTCGAGCAGCGACAGGCCGTCCTTGCCCGGCATCACCACGTCGGAGAGCAGCATGTCGAATGGCTCGGACTTCGCCAGATCCAGAGCGCGTCCCGCGTTGTCGCAAACCGTGGCCGAATGCCCCGCCAGCCGGAAAGCCCGTGCCAGCGAACCGAGGGTATTGGGATCGTCGTCAACGATGAGAATGTGAGCCAAATCCGAGGGTACCGCAACCCGGGCGCGGCCAAAAGCGCCGGCGCGGCTCCCCCTAGCCGCCCTTCTTCGCCACCCAGAGCAGCACGCTGAAAATCACAATCGGAATCATCGCCATTGCGGCGTAGAACAGAACCCGGCGCACCCACGGCGTCTTACGCCGCTTCCAGTTGTGCAGTTCCAGCCGGTCCGCCACTCCAACTTGGTCCAGATGCTCCAAATCCCACGCGAATTCGTTGGCCGTGGAATACCGGTTCTGCGGCTCGCGTTCAATCGCCCGGTAGATCACTTCCTGCAGTTCCGGCGAAATCTCCGGATTCACTTCGCGCGGCGGAATCGGATGATTCAGCAACCGCTCGTTCATAATCGCGAACGGATTGTCCCCGGGAAACGGCGTCTTGCCGGTGAGCATTTCATAGAGCATCACGCCCAGCGCGTAGATGTCGCTGCGCCCGTCGCCGCGCTTGCCCTTCACCTGCTCCGGCGAGATGTAGTCCGGCGTTCCCGCCACCTGGCTGAGCTTGGCGAACGTCAGCCGCTTCGCGCCCGCCTGCCCCGCGATGCCGAAATCGATCAGCTTGACGTGGTCCTCGCCGTCGATCATGATGTTCTCCGGCTTCAGATCCCGGTGCACCACGCCGTTGCGATGGATGTAATCGAGAGTGTCCGCCACGGCCACGGCGATCTTGATGGCGCGCTCCGCCGGAAACTTGCCCGCTTCGGAAAGCGCCTTGCGGAGCAGCCGGCCTTCCACCCACTCCATCACCATGTAGACTTGGCGGCCTTCTCCCTCGGCCAGAACCTTCATCACGCCGGGATGGTCCAGCTTCTTCCCAATGTCCGCCTCCCGCTTGAACCGGTCGAACAGCACCGGGTCGGCTTCCATCTCCGGATGAGGAATCTTGATCGCCACCTGCCGCCCGGATTCCATGTCGGTGGCGCGAAAAATGGAAGCCATTCCGCTGCGGGCCACCAACCCTTCAATGCGGTAGCGTTCGAATTGGTCGCCTGGGTGCAATGAGGGCATGAGCGGCGCGGGCGATCGGGACCAGCTTGGCCTACCGGAGCTTGTAGGGCCGGCCGCGATACATACCTACTCGTTCCACGCTCCGCACGCGGATTAGCTGGACGCTTATATTATCGCTGCCGTCCCGCTGGTTCGCAAGATCCACCAGCTTCGCCGCCGCCTCTTCCAGCGGCGCCTCGCCCGCCAAAGCGTCGGCCATATCCTGGCCGGTAACGGAGTTGTGCAGGCCATCGCAGCAGAGCGCCAGCACGTCGCCAGCCTCGATGGCGGAATCCGCAATCTCCACGTTGACAAAGAGCCCCGTGCCTAGCGAACGAGTGAGTAAGTGCCGCGAAGGGGATTCGGCTTCCTCCTTGGCGGAAATGACCCCCAGGTTCATCTGCTCCCGGGAGATCGTGTGGTCGCGCGTAAGAACTTCCGCGCGTCCCTTGCGAATCAGATAGCACCTCGAATCCCCGGCGTGAGCCACCGTAACGCGGTCGTGACGCAAAAGGCAGGCCACGATGGTGGTGGCCATCGACACCCCGCCCGGGGCGGCGTTCTTCCCCAATTCGTAGACGTGCAGGTTCGCCGCTTGCGTGAGCCGGGAGAGTAGCGCCGCCGGCGGTTCCGACGCCGGAGCCGCGCGAAACCCCGCCAGAATCTCTTCCACGGCTTCGCGCGAGGCTACCTCTCCCCGCTCTTGCCCTCCAACGCCGTCCGCCAGGGCAA
Organism: Bryobacteraceae bacterium; assembly: GCA_035524535.1. Taxonomy (GTDB): domain Bacteria; phylum Acidobacteriota; class Terriglobia; order Bryobacterales; family Bryobacteraceae; genus BOG-224. Next base: position 4,263 of record DATKOS010000351.1, on the reverse strand, counting down.
ACAGCCAGCCATGCGACCGCGCCCGCGAGGGAGTCGCGGGCGCGGCATGGCCGAGGTAGTCTTCGTCGTTTTCGCGCATGCGGCCGGTATCGGTCCGCTGCGCAAAGCTCACGTCCAACACGGCGTTTGGACGCGCGCCGGCCGGCGCGAACATAGGTTACGCCTCACTCGGTTTGGTAACCAGAGTCGTCCGGCCCTTGGCCTTGCTGGATTTCACGAAGTAAATGGCGCCGTAGATGGCCCATACCACCGCAATGCCCAACGCGAGAAGCGGCTCCTTCACCGTGCCGAATCCCATGAAGGGCCCCACAAGGTAGAAGATCATACACGCCAGGTTCGCCACCAGACCGAACGCCGGAATCAGAAAGTGCTTGACCATGTTAAAGTTCGGATGGTTGTGATAGGCTACCATGCAAATGACGCAGCTCAACCCGTAGAGCAGGAACGTGCCGAAGTTGGAGGCCAGCGTCATGGTCAGCAGCGTGTTCGGCATCGCCGCCATGCCGTCGTGAGTCGTATACCCGGCGCTGGAGAAGAGACCTTGAGGCAGCGCCTTGATGGTGGCGTCAGTGGGAGCGCCCGCATCGCCGAATGCCACCGAAACCGCCAGGCAGCCGACGATGGCGGAGATGATGGCCAGCGTCCAGATGGCGCGGTGCGGCGTCAGGCTCTTGGAATGAAGCATGCCGAAGTGCTCGGGAACCTCTTCGTCCTTGCCCATGGCATAGGTCACGCGCGCCCCCGTGTTCATGCAGGAGAGCGTGGTGCCAATGATGGCCAGGAACACCGTGAAGGCCTCCACCAGCATAAAGGTGCGGCCGCCGCCCTGCCCGAACAGCGCGTCGCCCACTACCACCATCATGTCGCCGATCGGCGCCGCTGATCCGGCCGCGCTTTGCATGGTATAGCCGCTGTTTAAGAAGTAGTTCGCGGCGAAATACTCAAACAGGTAGCAAACCAGCCCCTGCACCAGCAGCGAGAGAATCACCGCGATGGGGATGTGCTTCTTGGCGTTCTTGGCTTCGCCTCCCATCGACGTCACCGACTCGAAGCCGACCAGAATTAGAATCGCAACCGTGGCTTGGACAAACGTCCAGCCCCAGTTATGAGCCGAAATGACCGAGGCGGCGTCGCCGTGGGTGAGGAAGTTCCCCTTGTCGTCCTTTTCCGGATAAGAGATGTGGAACGGAACCGGCTTGCCGGAGGCGTCCAGCTTCGGCTTCGGAACGCCGTTGGCGTCGCGCACGATGGTGTCGGTCGTCGTCCCGTTGGCGGTCACCGGTTGCGTCAGGAACTCATAGGTATACGCGTCGCCGGAGGTCGAATCGAACTGATAAGCCACGCTCCCCGGCGGATGGTTGGCCCGATAGCCGAGCGCCAGCACCGAGAACACCACCAGCGCCGTAATCTGAACCACGTTGATCGCGATGTTAACCGCCGTGGAGCCGTTGACGCCGCGGCTTGCGATATAGGCGACCGCAAAGGAGAACAGCACCGCAATCAGCATCATGAACACCACGCCGGGGTTCGACGCGCTCATGAAGTTCGGCCACAACGTGCCGACCAGATAGCCGCACAACACGCCCATGACGCCCACCATCACGCCCGGATAGATCCAGTAATAGAGGTGAGAGCCCCAGCCCACGATGAACTTCGAAAGGCGGGCGTAACGCCACACCTTCTCGTGGTTCAGAAACGACTGTTCTGCGAAGTAGTAGGAGCTGCCTGTGCCGGGATATAGTTTGGCCATTTCCGCGTAGCACACGGCGGTCGCCAGGCAAAGCAGGAGCGCCACAAAGATGCCCATCCACATGGCTGGGGCGGTCGCTCCCGTTGTTGCCTGAATGTAGAAGGTTAACCAGAGAAAGGCGCCGGGCGCGATTAGGGCCATGGCGTTCATTGTCAGTCCGGTTAAACCTAACGTGGGTTTCATTTCGACTGTTGAGTTGTCCGGCATTTGGTAGTCCTTAAATTTCAGAGTTTTGCTGCTAGTCCCGACTTGACTTAGTCCCTGTGTATCTCTTAACTACTTTTTCTCGACAATGTTATTGCCGAAGATGTACCCGAATTCCGCTACAGCCCGCACCTGGCTCCCCGAGGCGCCGTAAGTTCCAAATCCGCCGGCCGCCGGTTGTCCGCTCAGGCTCACATACGATACGTCTCCGCGCACAAAGAAGCCGCCCGTCTGGAATGTGGGCGTCAGAGTCAGCGTCGTAGCCGAGCTCCCCGGCCCGTAGAGCAGGTTCACCGAGCCGGCCTTCGCGCTTCCGTTGCTCGATATGTACTCAAAGCGGAACGGCAGCGAGAAGCCGTGCGCGAATCCGTGGTTCACCAGCAGCGCGAAGCCGTTGGTCGCCGCGCCGTTCGTCACGCCGATCTTCGCGTTCGTCGGCACGGTCGTGTATTGGTAGTAGGGCTGCAGAATCCACGAGCCCTTGTTGTACGTATAGATCACGTTGTAGATGCTGCCGTTGTTCTGCACGGGCGTCGCCGGCGTCTGGAACGCCGTTTGGCTCATGTTCCCGCCCGCCACAAAGGCGATCGTGTGAGGGCCGCTCGCATATGCCAGTGAGCCGCTCAGCCAGGAGTAGCGGTTCGAGTAGAAGCCGTCATTCCAACTGATCGATGCGCTTACCTTCCCCATCGTCTGGTTCAACTGGATGCCGCGGCTGATGGCCGTCTCCTGGTTCCACAGAAGGCCGCGCTCGATGTTCATGTTCTCGAACGTGAACGTGTACTCCGCGCCGATCAACGTGGGCAATTCGCCAATCTGAATCGACGTGTTCTTGCCGGGCTGCAGCTTCACGAACGCAACCGGCACCGGCCCGTAGAGATTGCTCACCGTCTTGTCCGTCGCCGTGAAGGGCGTCCCCAAAGCCGGCAGGTTGTAAGCCCCGGCCTGCACGTAGAATTGGAACCAGCCGTCCGTCTTCTGCACGAACAACTGGCCATTGCCAAGGCCAATCTGAGAGGTACTGTCCCCCGGCACGGAGTTCTGCGTCAGCATGCCCACGCCGTCAAGAATGCCGTTGACGGAGATCTTGCCGAACGCGCCCATGTCCACCGTGGCCGGCGGGAGCTGCGACAAGGGGCCCGTAATCGCAGGTGTGGGTAAAGCGGATGGAGCAGCCGGCGCCGCGGGGGCGGCGGGAGCTGCTGGCGTCGTGGCGGCGGGCGCCGGCGCGGGGGCTTGCGCGCTCCCCGTAATCGATAGCGCCAGCAATAGGCCCGCGGTCAGGACACACTTCGAGTGTTTCATCTGTGATGACTCCTTTGTCGTTTGGATTGGCTCTGGGGCTCGCCAGCGGCCGCCTACACAACGACCCTGCCAAGCTATAGGTTGGATTCTAGCGCGGACCGGCGGGCAGCCCAAATTCAAAGTTTGGATTACGCCGATAAGCTCCAAATCACAGGCCCTCCGGTGGGACCCGCCGCCGCACGCAAACGCTGCTGCCGCTTGATGTTACGCTGGCCGTCCGATTCGCCTGCCGCGCCTCGCGAGACCCGCCTAAACGGCCGCGCTGAAAGCCAGGTACATCTCCACAAAGCTCACGACCGCGATCAGAATGCAGGCCCACGAAGCCATGCGCCATAGAGGCTCGGCGCGGGACCCTTCCCCGCGCGGCGTGCCCGCCACCCATGCAATCGCGAATCCCGATACGATGCCGCCGACGTGCGCCGCCATGTCGATTCCCGGAATCAGGCTGAACAACAGGCCATAAATCGCCCACCGCACATACAAGCCGCGGATCGCCGCGCCCATCGCGTTCCTTTGCTTGACGCCCATGGCGATCATCGCGCCGATCAGCCCAAACAGCGCCGCCGACGCCCCCACCGATGGCGAATATGGATTCCACACGGCGCTCACGTAGAACCCGCATATGTTGGAAAGTAGATAGATCACCCACATGCGGCTGGCCCCGTATACCTCCTCCACCTGCGCGCCCAGGTCGAAGAGCACCCACATGTTCATGAGAATATGCAGTAGCCCGCCATGCAGAAAGCCGGCGGTCACCAACCGCCACCATTCCCCCATCCGAATGGCTTCGGCCCACTTCGCGCCGAACTCCACCAGCGTTTGACCGTCGATATCGATCGCGTTCCCGCGGCCCGATTTCATGCTGTAGATCGCCGTGATGAGGTACATCCCAAGGTTCACCACCAGGATCAGAATCGTGTTGAACCGCGCATGAGGAATGAAACCGCCGAGAACGCCCGAGGGTTCGGGCCGGTAGACGCGCTGCCCCACTGGCTCATGGCAAT
>DATKOS010000350.1:0-20830 GCA_035524535.1 Bryobacteraceae bacterium | reverse complement strand
CGACACCGCGCACATCCAGGAGAAGGACGCCGAGTTCGTGAACAAGCGCCGGGAGCACCGCCTCAAGCACGGCTTCGGCGACGGCGTCGCCACGCCCATCTACACCATGGAGGACGCCGACCATACCATTCCGCTGTTCCGGCCCGTGGCCTACCACGAGAAGTTCCAGATCACGCCTGACGTCAGCTACATGCCCTACGACGCGGGCCACATTCTCGGGTCCTCGCACATCCGGTTTACGGACGCCTCCGGCGCCTCTCCGCTGACTCTGGCCTATTCGGGTGATATCGGCCGCCCCGGCCTGCCCATCCTCCGCGACCCGGAACAGATGCCGCCCGTCGATTACCTCATCATGGAGAGCACCTACGGCGGACGCCTTCATAAGAGCGCCAAGCACGTGGTGGAGAAACTGGCGGACGTGGTGAACCGGACGGCGAGGCGGGGCGGCCGCATCATCGTGCCCGCATTCGCCCTGGGACGCACGCAGCAGCTCATTCTCATGCTCCACGAACTGGCAAACCAGAAGCGCATCCCGAATATCCCGATCTTCGTGGACAGTCCCCTGGCCATCAACGTCACCGAAGTCACCCGCAAGCACGCCGAGTGCTTTGACGACGAGACGCGAGAGTTCCTCCAGCGCGGCGAGGATCCGTTTGGTTTCAGCCGTTTGCAGTACGTCCGGGAAGCCGCGGACTCCAAGAAGCTCAACGACCTGCACGGGCCTTTTGTCGTGATTTCCGCGTCCGGCATGTGCGAGTCGGGGCGCATTTTGCATCATCTTCGCAACAACATCGAGGACCCGCGGAACACCGTGCTGATCACCGGCTTCCAGGCCGCTGAAACCCTGGGCCGCAAGCTGGTGGAGAAGGCCAAGGAGGTCCGGATCTTCGGCGAGCCGGTTCGCGTCCGCGCGGAGATTTCGAGCCTGGACGAACTGAGCGGGCACGCGGATCAGGCCGAACTGATGGAATGGATCAAACCACTTGCTCCAGGACTGCGGAAGATCTTCCTGGTTCACGGCGAGCCAACTCAGGCAGATACCCTAGCCAAGCTCCTCACTAACGCTTACGGCGTGGAAGTGTACGTCCCCAAGCCCGGCCAATCCTTTGAAATCGGTACGATGTAACCCAATTCAAGGGCGCCTCCATCTATACTGTAGGTTTACAGAAGGAGTAGTAACAGTGAGTTCACCCACTTACGAGCCGCAACCGCAGCGTTCCAGCGTTGGTACCGCGCTGGTGGCGGGCGCGATTGTTGTCCTGATCGGCGCCAATATCTACCTTTACACCCAGGTCGACCACCTCCGTTCGGACCTGACTGACCTCCAGACCAGCATCAAGTCGCAGAACGCGGCTTTGGGCAATTTGCAGGCCTCGTCCTCGGCCAGCGCGGCGGCGCAAGCCCAGCATATTGAAGCGCTGAAGGCGCAGCTTGCCGACGCCCAGAAGGCCGAACAGACCATGTCCAGCCAGGCCAAGGCGGAGGCGATCGCCCACGCGGATCAGCTCCAGAAGCAGATTGAGGCGGAGCAGGCCAAGATGCAGGCCCAGACCGCGGCCGAGATCGGCACCGTGAAACAGTCGGCCGACACCGCCAATAGTAAGATTGCGGACGTCTCCACGGACGTGGGCGCCGTGAAGACCAACCTGGCTGCCACCAATGCGGACTTGCAGAAGACCATCGCCGATCTGAAATCCACGCGCGGCGACATGGGCGTGCAGAGCGGTCTGATCGCCACCAACGCTCAGGAGTTAGCGGCCCTGCGGAAGCTGGGGGAGCGTAACTACACCGAGTTCAAGATCGGCAAGCCGAAGAAGAAAGAATTCACCAAGGTGGCCGACATCCAGATCCGCCTCACCTCGACCGACCCCAAGAAGAACCGCTATACCATCGACGTGATGGCGGACGACAAACTCACGCAGAAGAAAGACCGCAGCATCAATGAGCCCGTGCAGTTCTATACCGGCCGTTCCACGCAGCCCTATGAACTGGTGGTGAACCAGGTCGACAAGAACGTCATTACAGGGTACCTCTCTACGCCGAAGGTGCAAACCAGCCGGTAAGCCAGCGCGCCGGAGCAGGCTGGGCGCTACCCGCCGTTTTTGGAGCCGCACGGCTTCGTGAAGCGCGGGATCCCCTAGAACGACTGCGATACAATATCGGCTTCATGCCGATCTTGGATATCAATGAAATACGGGCCGTGTTGCCTCACCGGTACCCGTTTCTGCTGGTGGACCGCATCATAGAAATGGGCCCGGACAGCGTCGTTGGCATTAAGAACGTCACGCTCAACGAGCCCCATTTTACCGGCCACTTCCCGGATTTTCCCGTGATGCCCGGCGTCCTGATTGTGGAAGCCATGGCGCAGACGGCCGGTGTGCTGGTCTTAAAGAGCATACCGGACCGCGAGAACAAGCTGGTCCTTCTGGTGGCCATAGATTACGCGCGCTTCCGCAAGCCCGTGGTGCCGGGCGACACGCTGCGAATGGAAATGAAGATCGTCAAGCAGAAGGCCAGCGTGGCGAAGATCGCGGGCAAGGCCACCGTGGACGGGCAGCTTGTGGCGGAAGTGGAAGTTATGTGCAAGCTCGCGGACAAGGAAGAGCCGCAGCCGGCCCCGGCTGCCTGAGATGCCGATTCACCCCACCGCAATCGTGCACGCGCGGGCGCGGATCGCGGAGAGCGCCGAAATCGGGCCCTACTGCATCTTGGGGGCGGAGGTGGAAATCGGGGCGCGCACGCGCCTGATGGCGCACCTCTACGTCGAAGGTCCCACCTGGATCGGCGAGGATAACGTCTTTTTCCCCTACGCGACCGTGGGCGTGGCGTCCCAGGACCTCAAGTATCACGGCGAACGGGCCGAAACCCGCATCGGAGACCGCAACCGCATCCGCGAATTCGTCACCATCCATCGCGGCACGGAAGGCGGCGGGTTGGTGACGTCCATCGGCAGCGACAACCTGCTCATGGCCTATACGCATGTAGCGCACGATGTGCGCATCGGGGATCACGTGATCATCGGCAACAGCGTGGGCCTGGCGGGACATGTGACGATTGAGGACTGGGTGGACGTGGCGCCCTACAGCGGCGTGCACCAGTTCTGCCGCATCGGGAGGCACGCCTTCATCGGGCCGTACAGCGTGGTGAAGCAGGATGTGCTGCCTTATTCGCTTACGAGCCACAAGCCGGAACTCGGCGTCTTTGGAGCGAACGCCATCGGCCTGGAGAGGCGGGGCATTTCCAGGGAATCCATTGAGGCGCTGCAGACGGCTTTCCGGCTGCTGACGCGCTCGAAGCTGAATACGACGCAGGCCATCGAGCGTATCCGCGCGGAAGTGCCGTCCTGCGCGGAGGTCGAAGGGCTCATCGAGTTCATCCGCGCGTCCGAGCGCGGCTTCGTGAAGTAATGCGTTACGGGCTTATCGCCGGAAATGGCCGCTTTCCGCTGCTGGCGCTCGACAGCGCGCGGCGTCTGGGGCATGACGTTACGGTGATTGCGATTCAGGAGGAAGCCTCGCGCGAGGTGGAATCGCTGGCGCCGCGGTGCTACTGGCTCTCGTTGGGTCAGCTGGGCAAGCTGATCGAGATTCTCAAGAGCGAAGGCATCACGGAGCTGGTGATGGCGGGGCAGGTGAAGCACGCCAAGATTTTCTCCAACATTCGCCCGGACTGGCGGCTGGCCAAACTCCTGGCATCGCTGCCGTGGAAGAACACCGACGGGCTGATTGGCGGCGTGGTGAAACTGCTGGCGGAGGAAGGCATTCACCTGCGCGATTCCACGGCGCTGCTGAAGCCCCTGCTGGCCACTCAAGGCCCGATGACGCGGCGCAAACCCTCCAAGGAGGAAATAGTCGATATCGAATACGGACGGCGCGTGGCGGATGCGCTATCCGGCTTCGATGTGGGCCAGAGCGTGGCCATCTGCGATCGCGCCTGCGTGGCGCTGGAAGCCATGGAGGGCACGGACGCCATGCTCCGCCGCGCGGCCGGCCTGGTGAATGGCCGCCCGCTGACGCTGGTAAAAGCCGCGCGTCGCCGCGAGCACCTCCTGTTTGACGTCCCGGTGGCCGGCCTGGATACCATCCCCGTCATGCGCGAATGCGGCGCCACAGCCCTCGCCGTCGAAGCGGGCCGCACCCTCCTGCTGGACAAAGATCGTATGATCGAGGCGGCCGACGAGGCGGGCATCGCCATCCTGGGCCTGTGATCACGCGCTGAAAGCCCCAGCGGCGCGATACGGTCCTGAAAGGTCTGGTCTCCGCTTCCTCCGGGCGCCCGGTGAGCCATCGCTCCAAGAAACGTCGCATTGGTAGTTGGAAGGCGGCCCCAACGGCGGACGGAGAGTCGTAAAACCCGTGACTCGGAGCTGCCCGCCACTTGCCCGGCGGCTGCGTTGGAAACCGCGCGGCTCCGGGTGAGAGGCAGGGCGGCTCCGCGCGCGACGCGTTCCGGAGCCAGCCGCCTGTCCCAACGAACACGATGCTGGAGGTAGTATGCTTCGCAAGCTCGGGACTCTCACTCTTCTGTCCCTCGCCGCGGCCGGATGGGCCATCGCAGCCGGCGGCGATTCGACGGTCAAGATCATGACGCAGAACATGGATGCCGGAACCGACCAGAGCTACATTGTGGCCGCTTCGCTGGGGGAAATGTCACTAGGGGATGCGGTGGATCTGACGTACGCGGAATTGCAGGCCAGCCATCTCGACAAGCGCGCCGGCCTCCTGGCGGATCAGATCGCCGAGCAGAAGCCGGATATTCTGGCGCTCGAAGAAGTGACGCTTTGGCGGACCGGGCCGACGATCAATACCGCGGTTATCCCCGTTTACGACCAGCTCGCGACGCTTCTTTTGCAGCTCCTCGCGCGCGGCGCTTTTTACGACGTGGTGACCATCAACACGGTGGACGATGTTGCCTTGCCGGGCAGCAAGGTTCCCGCGCTGCGCTTCACAGACAGAAACGTCTTGCTGGTGCGGGCGGAACTGCTCCGGCCGGCCCTCCACCTTTCCAACGTCCAGTCGCATGTCTTTCAGGCGGTTCTCCCGTTTGCGGGACTCCAGATCCACTCGGGCTGGATTTCGGCCGATGTCTACATGGGGAACAAGCAGTTCCACCTCATCGCGACGCACCTGGAAAGCACCGTGCCTGGGGTGCCGGCGGCCACCGATGTGCAGATAGCCCAGACGAAGGAGTTGCTGCAGGCGCTGCCAGCCGGCGTTCCGACCGTGATTTGCGGCGACTTCAATTCCGATGCCAACGACAATCCAATAGTCGAGGATTATACGCCATCGGCCGATATGATTCGCCAAGCCGGCTTTTCCGATGTATGGAGGGTGATGCACGGCGGCGATCCGGGGAACACGTGGCCGCTCTATCTTGAGGACCAGTATCCCATCGCGTTCCCGCCGCAGACTCCTTTCGAGCGCATCGACCTGATCTTCTCGCAGGGCATGCTGATCCAGAAAGAGGAGCAGGTTCTGGCGCCTGGCGCGAAGGGCTTCACGCCTCCCTTCGGGTCTGACCACGCCGGCGTCATAGCTACGCTCGGAATGTGAACCGTAACGGCGGGCGAATGCTTCCTGCCGTCCGCGCGCGGCGTCACAGCGTCCTAAGGTAGGCGATCAGGTCGTCCATCTCCGGCGCGGTGAGTTGATCTTTGAACGGCGGCATTCCGTTGCCGCCGTTCGCAATCTTCGCCCGGATATTCTCCTCGGTGGGCTTCATGCCGCCGGAGGTCGCATTCCAGTGGAACAGACCCTTCAGCCCCGGGCCCACCTTGCGGTCGCGGCTGTCGGCGTTGTGGCACACGGCGCAAGAGGCGCTGAAGGTCTCCCGGCCGCCGGCCACGTTGCCCTTCGGAGCGGAAGAACTTCCCGATGGGGAAGATTGGCACGACCACAACGCAGCGCATGCCGCCATTATCAGGATTCTTCTCATCATGGTCACGCTTTTACCGGCTCGGCATCCAGGACGCAGATATCGTCCAGGTTGCGGTACTTCTCGTCGAAATCCAGGCCGTAGCCAACCACGAATTCGTCGGGAATCTGGAAGCCCACGTAGCTTACGCGGACCGGCCGCACACGACGGTCGGGTTTATCCAGCAGCGCGGCGATACGTATGGAGCGCGGCCGGCGCTGTTCCAGCACGTGCAGCAGGTAGTTGAGCGTGATGCCGCTATCGACGATGTCTTCCACCACCAGGACGTCCGCGCCTTCGAGCGAGATGTCCAGGTCCTTGGTCACCTTTACCTCGCCCGAACTGGTCTTGCCCTTGCCGTAGGTGGATATGCCCATGAAATCCAGGAAGACGTCACGCTTCAACGAGCGCGCCAAGTCCGCCATGAAGAACGTGGCGCCCTTGAGGATGCAGATCATGTGGAGACGGCCCGAGGGGTAGTCGCGCGAAATCTGTTCACCGAGTTCGCGGATGCGGGCCTGTATTTTCTCCGAGGGAATCAGAACGCGCAGAGTCGGATCGGTCATGGCAGGAGGTGGAATCGCCCTTGAGAAGACCTGCTCCCAAGAAGACTGCTCTCAAAAAAGAAAGTATAGCGCCGCGGGCTTCGCGGACGCGCGGCGCTCCTGCGCTCTAGCCGCCGCTGGCCAGGCGGGTGCTGCCGGGGCCGATGTGAATGTGCGCTCCGGTGGCCTTTCCCGGCACGGCCTGGCGGAATACGAAAAACGGAATGCGCTTAATGGTCAGGTAGGTGCGGAGCCACTGCCCTTCGGGGCTGTCGGGATTCAAGGCCACGTCCACGCGCCCGCGGTGGTCGAATCCCATGGCGCGGTGCACGGCGGTCTGGCCCAGGGCGCTTACCGGCAGCGCGGCGCCGAACTGCCGCGCGAACGCTGTCTGGATATCCGCGAACATGAGCATATCGAAAACGCCATTGCCGTCGTGACGCTCGGCGTAGGAGGGAACTTCGGCGGGGGCGACGGTGAGCGTATCCGAAACCGCGGCTTCCTGATCGGCTTCTTCGGTAAGCTCCTTCACCAGCGAAGCGCGCGACTCCGCCAGGCTGCATTCCTTGGCTGCCGCGTCGATCGCCGTCTGCAGCGGGTCCAGCGAATTGCGCGGCGCGGCTCCGGCGTCCACAAGTTTCTGCGCCGCCGCTAATTCCTGCTTGCGGCGGTCCAGGCGGCGGTTGGCCGCAGCCAGCATGGAGTCGGAATCGTCCTCAGTGAGGTCCTTGCCGTAAAGCGTCTTGCGCAGCAGGGCGGCATCCTGGGCATCCGCCATGGCCGCTTCCGCTTTTTCGAGTTGGATTCGCGGCGCCGCCCCCAGGTCCACCAGTGCGCGCACGCGCGCTACTTCAGCTTGAACGCGGGCCACGTCGGGATCCACGCCGTTCTGAGCCAGGGCTGCGCCGGCCACCAGGAACAACAAGGCCGAGCAAAAACGCATCACGATCACTTCTATTGTAAGAGAAATGGCGTCCCCGGCGTTTTTGAGGTTACGGACGCGGAAGCGGCTCAGGCGGCGGGTTCAATCACGGCGCTCATGGAGCCCCGGCACCCGGCCATGCGCCAATCCGGGCCGTAGGCGTGTACCTGGTCGCGCGCGTATTCCGCTTCGCCTAACTCGCATTGGATCAGCACCGTGCGCCCTGTATGGTCCACTTCCTCGGCATGACGGTAGGCCTGTTCGAAGCTGAAGATGAAGATTCGCTGGAGCATCTCGATGACGTACTCGTAGGAATGTTCGTCATCATCCAGAAGCACCACCTGGTAGAGCGGGACAAGACGGTCGCGCTCGGAAATCTCCGTGCCGGGAACGGGCGAGGGCTGCGCCATAAGGCAACACCAGTATGAGCCATCCGGCGTGCTATAATCAACGAGTCACAACGGTTCGCTAGAACGCAGGGAATATCTATGCCCAAGCTCAAAACGCATAAGGGCGCATCCAAGCGGTTCAAGAAGACAGGGACGGGCAAGGTGGTTCGCAATCACGCCTTCGGCCGCCACATCCTGACTTCCAAGCCGCACAAGCGCAAGAAGAAGCTGCACCAGTCCGTGGTCGCCGATAAGGCGGACCAAAAGGTACTGCAGCGCATGATCCCTTACTAACCAGGGGAGTTGAGCGGACGTGCGCGTGGCGCGTGCCCGATCCGCCAAAATCAAGGAGATGAAACGTGCCTAGAGTTAAACGTGGAACCCACCGTAAGGATGCCCGGGTAAAGACCCTCAAGCTGGCATCCGGCTATTTCTTAACCAAGAGCAAGCTCAACCGGGCGGCGCAGGAGGCCGTGGAGCGCGGCCTGAAGTTCGCCTATGTGGGGCGGAAGAACAAGAAGCGCGAGTTCCGCTCGCTGTGGATTGTGCGCATCAACGCGGCTTGCCGGGAAGCCGGCATTTCGTATAGCGCGTTCGTGCACGGTCTGAAGAAGGCGGGGCTGGATTTGAATCGCAAGTCGCTGGCGGATATCGCGCTGCACGACGACGCGGGTTTTGCGCGGCTCATTCAAGCGGCCAAGGCGGCCGTGGAGACCGCGTGAGCCCCGAACTCGATTCGCTAAGCAGCCTGGAAGAGCGCATACAGCAGACCGTGCAAGTAGTGGCGCGGTTGCGCCAGGAACGGGACGCCGCAGTGGCGCAGGCCGCCGAAGCCCGGACCGAAGCGGAGCGCCTGGAAGGCGAAGTGAAGACCTTGCAGGCCGAGCGCAAACAGGTCCGCACGCGCATCGAGCGGCTTCTGGGACAGATCGACCAGTTGAGCGCAAGCTAAGAGAAGTTATTTTCCACCGCCGTCGCGTCACCCGGACGCGGTGAACGCTTTTCCAGTTCAGCGCTATACTTTGGGGGTAGCTTCGCATGGACGCTCCCGAGAAGAAGCCCGTTCAGGTCACTATTCTTAGCCGCTCCTACACGCTGCTGGCGTCGGGAGATCCTCGCGAGGTCGAGGCGGTGGCGGCGAGCGTGGACGAGCTCATGCTCTCCATCGCATCGAAGGCCCCGAACGCGGATTCCACGCGCATCGCCGTGCTGGCATGCCTGCATCTGGCGGACAAACTGCGCGACATGGAGCGCGAACTTGTGGCTATTAAGGCTCGCGTGGACCGCAAGAGCGTGGAATTCGCCGGCATGCTGGACCGCGCCATGGCCTCCGGAGAGAACCGCCGATGATGGCGCGGGCGCTTCTGGTCCTGGCCGGAACGGCGCTGTTCGCGTCAACGGCGTATCAGAACGAGATCGATGCCTGGCGCAAGGCTCGCGAAGCCTCACTGAAGCGCGACGACGGATGGCTCACGGTCAGCGGCCTGTTCTGGCTCAAGGACGGCGTCAACCGCATCGGCAAGGACGCCGCGAACAGCATCGTGCTGCCGGACGGCCCTGCGCGCGCCGGTACGCTCACACTGCGGGGCGGCAAGGTGACGGCGAACGCCGGAGGCGCGGCGCGCGAACTGAAACCCGATTCGGGCGATTTTCTGAAAGTGGGCCGCCTGAGCCTCTACATCATCAAGCGCGGCGACCGCATCGGCGTCCGCATGAAGGACCCGGAGAGCCAGTACCTGAAGAACTTTCATGGCATCCCGGCTTTCCCGGCGAACGAAGCCTACAAGATAACGGCGCGCTTCGTAGCGGAGCCGCGCAAGATTCCCATCACGAATGTGCTCGGGCAGACCGAAGCGGAGGATTCACCGGGCTACGCCGCATTCCGGCTGAACGGGCAGGACGTGCGGCTGTATCCGGTGATCGACGATCCGGGTGACAAATCGCTGTTCTTCATTTTCAAGGATCTTACCAGCGGCAAGGAAACCTATGGCGCCGGCCGTTTTCTGGACACAGAGGCGCCGCACGATGGCAAGGTAGTTTTGGACTTCAACAAGGCTTACAATCCGCCGTGCGCCTTCACGGCGTACGCCACCTGCCCGCTGCCGCCCAAGGAGAATCGCCTGCCGGTGCGCGTGGAGGCGGGAGAGAAGACTTACGGACACTAGCCGCGCCTAGGTATAGATGCCGTCGGTGAGGCGCCCGGGCCAATCCCTGGCGGCCTGGGCCTGGAGATCGGCGCAGAGGCGGTCAATAGCCTCCACGCTCCTGGCGAAGCTATAAGCGGCTTGGTTGTTGGAGCCGTAGATTTCGGCGAGGAGGAGCGCCAACTCGTGAAAGCGCGCCCGCGATTTTCGCAACTCCGCGCCCATTTCCCGATGCTCCTCCACCGTGAGCGGAATCGATTCGGTTGGACGCATTCCTCAGGGCGATTTTAGCATGTTGTCCGAAATGCCCGCTGACGAGCCTACGCTGTCGTCGCGGATGCGCGCTTCACCACACACGGCACGCGTTCTTGCTCACCATCGGCTGCGTGGCTTTGCAGGCGAAGGCTTTCTGGAATTCCGGCATGTTCTGGACGGTTCCGTTGACGCGGAAGCGGCCGGGGGAATGCGGGTCCGTCATGGCGCGGTTGCGAGCTTCCTGCGGCGCCATATTCTCACACCAAACCTGGGCGAAACCGAGGAAGAGGCGCTGCTCGGGCGTGAAGCCGTCCACCGTCCCGCCCTTGCCGCCGAGCGCGTCCTCAAGCGCCATGTAGGCAATGCGCATGCCGCCGTTATCGGCGGTGTTCTCACCCAGCGTCAGGCGCCCGTTGAGCTTCACATCATCCACCGAAGTAAAACCGGAGTATTCGTCCGCCACGCAGGCGGCGCGCTTATCGAACTCGGCGCCATCGGCGGCGGTCCACCAGTCCCGGAGATTACCCGCGCCGTCGTACTTGCGGCCTTGATCGTCGAAACCGTGGGTCATCTCATGACCGATCACCACGCCGATACCGCCGAAATTCACGGCCATATCGCGATTGGGATCGAAGAAAGGCGGCTGCAGAATGCCGGCCGGGAAGTTGATGCTGTTGTTGGCGGGCTGGTAGAAGGCGTTGACCGTGGGCGTGGTCATGCGCCATTCGCCGCGATTCGTCGGCTTGCCGATTTGCGAAAGCCGATGCTCGTACATGGCCGCGTTGGCGCGCTCGGTATCGCCCTCATAATCGTCGCGAACGATGGCGACCTTGGAATAGTCCTGCCACTCCTTGGGGTACCCGATGTTGTTGGTGATGGCTTGCAGCTTGGCCTGCGCGGCCTTCTTAGTCTCCGCGCCCATCCACGGAAGATCCTGTATATCGCGGCCCATGGTCTTCTCCAGTTCATCCACCAGGGCGGTGATTTGCGCCTTGGCGTCGGGGCCGAAGGCGGTCTCAATGTACTTCTGGCCGAGCAAGTCGCCCAGGGCGGCATCCGTGGCCACTACGCAGCGCATTTCGCGCGAACGCGGCTGCTGCGTGCCGGCCAGATAACGCTCGAAGAAATCGAAGTTCTCCTGCTCCAGGGGCGCGGCCAGGCGCGGCGCGGCTTCATGCAGCAGGTGGAACGCGAAGTAAGCCTGGCCGGCCGCCATGCCTTGTTGCGGCAGGACGTCCATCACCTGCCGAATGAAGTCCGGAGATCCGACGTTCAGGCTGTCGAAGGCCGGAGCGCCGATGGCGCTGAAGTAGACCTCCCAGGGAAAGCGCGGCGCCATGGCTTCCAAGTCCTGACGGGTCATGAGGTGGTACGTCTTGTCAGGGTCGCGGAGGCTCACACGGTCCATGGAAAGCTGGGCGATGATGGTTTCGCAATCGAGGACCATTTGCGCCTTGGCCGCGGCGTCATCGGGCGCGTCGCCCGCCAGGACGAACATGTTCTTGATGTGCTGGAGGTAGCGTTGGCGGATCTCAACGCTCTTGGCATCCTGCTTGAGGTAATAGTCGCGGTCGGGGAGGGCGAGTCCGCCTTGTTCGAGGGCGGCGATGGTGCGGCTGGAGTCCTTGGCGTCGGGCTCGGAGGAGAAGCGGAAGAGCACGCCGGCGCCTTGGCGCTGGAGCGCGGCGACTTCGGCCACGACATCCGCCGCCGTCGCCAGGGCATAGATGCGGTTGAGCTCGGCTTTGATGGGCTGGACGCCCTTCTTATCGATTGCCGCGGTGGCCATGCAGCTCGCATAGTAGTCGCCGATCTTCTGTTCGAGCGGCGAGCGGCCGGCGCCACCGTCGGCCGCTGTCTGGAGAATCTTCAGATCCGTTTTCTCGTTGCGCTCCTGCAACTCGGCGAAGCGGCCGTAGCGGGCTCGGTCGGTCGGCAGCGGATGAGACGCGTTCCAATTGCCGCAGGCGTATTGGTAGAAATCCACGCACGGGTCCGCGGACTTGTTTATCGCGCCCACGTCGACGCCGGTCTTGGCGGACGCAGAAGCGGGCTGGGCCGGCAGAACAGCCGGCGCCAGAGCCAGGCAGAGTAGCATTGCGAATTTCATGAATAGATAACCCGAAAGTCTGATTCTAGCGCCAGGCGGCGCGGCGCTATCCCTGCAACGGCCCGCGTGGTATGTTGAATCCGGGGGTGAGGCGGTGCGCTGGTTCTGGGTAGCGCTGCTGACGCCGGTTGCGACTTTGGCGCAGACCACTCCGCTGGTGAGCGGCGTGCTCCTGGAGCGCGATGCGCCAGGGCCCGGCGGCGAGCTCAGCCTGCGCGCGCCGGACGATCAGGTCTTCCGCTTCCGCTTCGACGCCCAAACCAAGGTGGAACGAGACGGCGCTGCCAGCGAGATTGCGCGGATCGAGCCGGGCGACCGGGTCGAACTGGTTCCCGACCGGATGCCACACGCGGATTTGCGCTACGCGGTATCGATCCAGTCTACAGCCGGGCCTCCGAGGCCGATCGCCTATATGCGCCCGGGGCGCGAAGCCCCGCCCGCCCATGCCCTCTTTGCGGCGGATGCGCTCTCCTATGCGGGCGTCGTGTCGCAGCTCACGCCGGCGCGCGTGGTGCTGCATATGCGCAACGGAGCGGATCAGCCGATTGTCCTCCTGAAGGAAACCCGCTACATGAACGACGGCGCCAACGTGGACGCGGCGGCGCTTCAGATGAACATGCACGTCTTCGTGCGAGCGGGCAAGTCTCTCTACGGCGATGTGGAAGCCTATCAGGTGATGTGGGGGCAGATTCTGCAACCTAGGTGAGGCGGGCGGCGTCCCAGCGGCCCTTTCCGAGGATAGAGACGCGATTGCGTTCCTTGCGCAGCGGGGCGCGATTCTTGCGGAAGAGCGGCTCCGCGGAGAGAGATACGAACCTCCGGTTAACACTAGGCGCTTCTTAAGCGTCTACCTCCAAACGCCTTTTCCAGCTTGGCGCTATTTGCCGGCTGGCGGCGTTGGAGGGAGGGTGAAGGATGCTACCCAAGTCTGGCGGTTTGCTGGTTCTATTTCTGGCCCCGGTGTTCGCCGCGAATGCCGGTTCCGGCCTTACGGTTCATGAGTGGGGGACGTTTACGTCCGTGGCCGCGGAGGATGGTTCGGCCACGCCATGGGTGTCTCTGGCGCCTCCGGCGGATCTTCCGTGCTTCGTCTATCACCTCACCGATCAGTGCGTCAAGTGCGGACTGAACAAGGTGCGGATGGAGACGCCGGTCCTCTACTTCTATTCCGGAAAGCCGATGACGGCCGCGGTTCACGTGGACTTGCCCAACGGCCTAATCACGGAGTGGTACCCGCGCGCGACGATGGGGACCGTGCCCGGCCAGGGATATACGTATGGGGCCGGCGGCAACATCGATTGGAGCCACGTTCAGATTCTCCCTGGCGATACGGCGGAGTACCCGAACGCGGGCGACAAGAGCCATTACTACGCCGCCCGGGAGACGGACTCGGCGGGGCTGCGGGTCGGAGAGCAGGCGGAGAAGGTACTCTTCTACAGGGGCGTGGCGAACTTCGACGTACCGGTGGCGCCGAGGTTCCTGCCGGACGGCCGGGTGGAGATTCGAAACGAGGGAAGCGAGCCGATTGGATTCGCCATGCTGTTTGAGAACCGCGATGGAAAGGTGGGCTACCGGCTGATACGCGGGTTGAGCGGCGCGCAGGTTGTGGCGGAGCCGGAACTCACGTCGAGCACCGAAGCGGTCAAGCAGGAACTGTCCCAAGCGCTGGTGGCGGCGGGGCTGTTCCCGAAGGAAGCGGCCGCCATGATCGAGACGTGGCGCGACTCGTGGTTCGAGGAAGGCGCGCGGGTCTACTACATCATGCCGCGCATTAAAGTGGATGCGGTGCTGCCCATCGCGATCACGCCGGCGCCGGAGTCCATCGAGCGGGTGTTTGTGGGGCGCGTGGAGGCTCTGTCCCCCGCGATGCATCAATCGATTGAGACGGCGCTGAAGGCGGGGGATACGGGGAGCCTGGCGAAGTGGGGCCGCTTCGCGCTGCCGTTTGCGAGGCAGATTGCGGTAAACCCCGCCCCGGCGGCGTCTCAGTATTTGAGCGAAGCGCAGCGCCGGTTGTACGAGACATCGGAAGCCGCCGCGCCGGTTTGCCGGTCGGAGACTCGGGCGATTCCGACGAAGTAGAGCGGAGTGCACGGGAGGGCCGGGGAACCTGGCGGCCTGCCCTGACAGGCTGCCGGATCATGCTTGCGGCGGCGCCGCCCCTGGGGCAGGGACAGCGAATCAGTGGCCGGTGCGGAATTGGGCTAGCGACAGGAGGGCGTTGACCAGATGTGGTTCGTCGCTTAGGCCGAGGACGGCTTCGGCTGCCGCGGAAAAGTCCGCCGGTTGGATCTTCCCAAGGAACGCTTCGATCGAGAAATCGGTAAAGCCGGGGACTTTGAGCGGAAACGCGGCATTGGCGGCGCCGGCGGCGACCACTTCCACCGGGCCGGTGGAACGGCAGAGGTCATCCGCGGGTTGGGCTGGTGAGCCCGCCGAATCGTTGTCCGCTTTCACCCATTCGCGCAGGATTTGGAGCGCCTGGTCCGGCGCCGCGGGCAAGGCAGACGCGGCCAACGGCGAAAGTACGCAGGGACGCTGAGCGGCGGGGAGCGCGGCGGCGTCACTCAGGCCCAGCGCCATGGCTTTGAGGGCGGTGGCATGGTCCCTGGCGCTTAGCGCCATGCCGGCATAGAGCAGGGCGCGCTTCATTCCAGCATCCGGATAGAGTTCGCGCTGCATGGCCTGGCGCTGCAAGAACGCTTCGATGTCGCGGCTCGCAAACGATTCGCCGGTTTCGGAGAATTGCAGGAGGTCCTGGATTTTGGCGCGCGCCGGGTGGTTGCCGAGTTCCGTGAGAGCGGCTCGCACCCCATCATCGGCGCCGGCTACGTAGGCGGCCCGCGCACGCGAGAGGGCCATCAGGGTGGCCTGCGCGCTTCCTGATTCGATCTTTTGGGGTGGCGGAGGGTCGCCCATCTTAGCGCGGATTTTGACCGCCTCATCCCCCAGCGCCGCTTCCAGAACAGGCTGGGCGTTTTCAAAAGCCGTAACGTGCTCGTCTTCGAGTTGGCGGGCTTTGGGGGCTAACTCCAAGGCGAGGGCGTAAACGCGGGCGGCGTCGTCATGAGTGGACTCTGGAGTCAGGAGCAAGCCGGCGGCTTCGGAGAGGAAGTCGGCGGCCAGTTGCGAGTCGGCATTCAGTTCGGCGGCCATGATGTTGGGTACGCTGGGGAGATCGATAACAACCTTCCGTCCGGCAGTTGACTTCGCGAGCGCGTCCAGCAACGCGTCACCGAGTTGGACGGACGATTCGGTTGGGTACAGGTAGGCGGCCAGCTCCGCCAGGTCACCCGCGAAAGGGGGCAGCAGAGATGTCACTTGGCGAACGCCCATTCGGAAGAGGCTGTCCGAGAGGTCGGGGGACTGGGCCTTCAGTTTCCGGAGCGCTCTTGTCAGGAGGGCCAGGTCGGGCATTGGACTCTCGCCGAATATGACGGCGCCTTTGGTGTCCGGCGGCCAGGACTCGATGGTGTGGGTTGCGTGGTTGGCCATTGCGACCATACTTCTCTGCTTGCTGCTCACGCGAAGCAGAGAAAGCGCGGCCCGTACGAGCTGCGCGGCGCGCTCCGGATTCACGCCTGCCATGTCAATCGCCGCTGCTAACCAGACGTTGGCCTTCATGTATTCGGCGGACTTTCTCCGGTCCAGGTTTGCGTCATACCAGCCGGCCTCGGCATTGCAGACCTTGGCCGGCGGGATCACGAGGTCGTACAGGGCGGTGAATGTGTCGGCGGCGAGCACGGTCCGCGATTTGTCGAAGGCGTCTGGCGGGATGGTCTTTAAGGCACTGAAGGCATCCTGGAATTGCCTGGTCCCATCGGCTCTGTCCAGAGGGCAGGTCATGGCGGCGAGCCTGGCCTTCGCGTAAACGGAGGCCACTGGATCCTGCAACTGGTCGAAGCGTTCCTGAAGCGCATCTAACCAGCGCAGGCGGTCGGCCCTAATGGCCGCGGCGGACGGTTCCGCGGGGGCCTGCTGGGCGAGGACAGGGTTACAAAGCGATAACAGCAAGCACAGCGCGGGCCAGCTCAAGTTGGTGCGGTCCTCCACAAGCTCTGACGTGCGCGGGGAGGATGGCGTTCAGGGGGATTGGCGGGAAATGTGGGTGCGTGGCTTGGAGGGCGAGCGGCGGGATGGCCGCTGGTTCGGTCCTTTGGCCGCGAGTTCTCGAAAGACAGATCCCGGAGGTCCGCCCCACCGGGACGCCTTGACCTTCGAGACACCTCAGCGCGGATCTAGAGGTCAATGGCCACGACTTCGTGGAGGTTGACGGCCGGGGTGGTGGTTTCGATCCAGGCGCCGGTTTGGCGCCATTGTGGGCGCGTTTCGGCAACCAGGAAGCGGACGGATTTCGCCTTGGCTCCTTCAGGGAGCTTCACCCGTACCTTCTGCGGGCCCACCGGCAGGGGCTCGCGGACGAGGCCCTTCATCATCATGGGATTAGAAAGGTTCACCAGGTGCGCGGTGATGGAGGACTTCTGCTCCCAGAGGGCCACATCCAGAAGGCCGGGGCCTTCCACTTGCAGCGGCTGTTCTTCGTTGGCGGCCCAGCGGACGGCATTGGCGAGCACGAGGCCGTGGTCCGGGTCGAGGACTTCCCAGAAGGTGCGGTCGGCGTCCCAGGGGAAGTAGACCACGCGGCCGGCGCCTACGTTGCGGAGCATGACGCCGGGGATGTCGGTTTTGGCGTCGCGCACGTAGACTTCCTCCATGGGCAGATCGGGGTAAGTCGGTACGGTCATGAGGGGCGCGCGAAGGCCGGCGGGAACACGAATCTCGACGCGCATGACGCCGTGGATGATGCGGGTGGTATCGGCGAGGCCGGCGACGAGGGGATGGGCGTGGTCCTCGATATTGAGGTAGGCGTTTTGCTGACGCTCGATGACGTTGCCGGCGTAGGAAGCGCCGAATAAATCGGTGAGGGCGAAATCCTGGCGGCGCGCGCCGCGGGCGTCATGGAGCGAGGTTTCGTGGGTGGCCACGAGGCCGCCGCCGCCCTGGACGAAGGCGCGCAACTGGGCGCATTGGGCGTCGGAAAGGTACGTGACGTTGGGAAGCGCGAGGGTCTTGAAGGGCTGCAGGCGCGCAGCGTCGAGCTGCTCGGCGGGGACGATCTCAAAGGGGATGCGGGCTTCGACGAGGGCGTGGTAGAAACCGGTCTCGTAATCGCCGGAGCGGGCGGCGGAGACCAGGGCGACGCGCGCCAGCGGACGGGTGTTGCGCATGTAGGCGTCGCTCTTCCAGTGCCAGACGAACAGGTCTTCGACGGGCTTGAACCAGCGGTTATCCAGCGGCTTGGCGTTGAACTTGATCACCCAGGGGCGGTAGCCCTGCGCGATGCCGTCGGCGGCCCACAGGCGCGTTTCGGCGGCGGGTTGCACGGAATCCTTCCAGCGGTAGGCGGCTTCCAGGCCGACGCCGAACATGCCGGTCATGGGCTTCATGCCGAACGTGGAGCGGGACTGCTTGGCGTCGCGGCCCATCTGCCAGGCGGGTGTGGCGCCGGTGCGGGCCTGGCGGTCGGCGACGAGGAGGGGCACGTTGGCGCCGTCGCGAATCTGGTCGAACCCGTTGGGCAGGAAGGCGGCGTTGGGGTTGACCTTCTTGATTTCGCCGTCCCACAGGTTGTAGAGGTCCAGGAGCCGCTTGTGCTGCCATGCGGTGAATTGGGTGCGCGCTTCGGGGCTGCCGCCGGCGCCGCGCGGGATCTCGAGGCCGCTGAAGTCCTTGAAGTTCTGGCGGCAGTGCTCGCAATAGCACGTGCCGGAGCCGCTCCAGCGATTGGCGAAGATGCCGTCGACTTTGTACATCTGCATGATTTCGCGGACCACGCTGGTCATGAAATCGAAGTTGTAGGGGCCCAGGCCGCAGGTGACCCAGAGGCTGGACATGGCCCAGTGGCGGCGGGGCTGGCCGTTGGCTTCGACGGCGATCCAATCCGGGTGCGCGTCGTAGACGTCCTGGTGGGCGGCGTGGGGATCGATGCGGGCGATCACGTTCATGCCCATGGCGCGCGACCCGGCGACCATATCGCCGAAGGGGTCTGTATCGCCGAGGAACTTGCTGCGGTAGTGGAGCGGGATTTTTGTGGGGTAGAAGGCGACGCAGCCGCCGGCGCTGAGGCAGGCGGCTTCGGCGTGAAGGCGCTTGAAGTAGTCGAGCCAGAAGGCTTTGTCATAGCGGCCGGGGTCGTCTTCGACGAAGGCGAGCTGGATCCAGCGCATGGGGCGGTCGTACCAGGCGTTGGCGGCGGGCTGCTGGCCGAAGGCGGCGCCGGCGGCGGCGAGGGCGCCGGTTTGGATCATCCATTCGCGCCGATTGAGTTCCATGGGAGTGCTCCTTTTTGGCAGACGGGCCGAAGTGGGTGAGGGTAAGCCCGGCAGAGACGATTCTATATCACGGCGAGGGACAGTCGGATTCCGTCCAACCGGGGCGCTAGCATCCCAATTCCGCCACACGCCGCGGGCGGCGGACGAGGGCGTAGGTGAGCGCTCCGATGAAATGAGTCAAGGCGATGATGAGAACCCAAACGACCTTGGTGTTTCCTGTGTCGGGTTCCTTGGTTGCGCAATCGACGAGCGCCCAGATCCACAGGCCGAAGATGAACAGCACGACAGCAATTTCGGCGGGGCCTAACCCACGGGGAGCGGCTAGCAGCGCGGGAACGAAAATGCGCACGGAACCTCCTTATGGGAAGGAAGCAGTGTAAGGCTCGGCTGAGACGAAGGCAAGGAGTCGGAGGGCGACTAGATTCCGCTAAGCGTGTGTTCAGTGGGCGAGGCTCAGTTCGAACTTGTAGCCGAAGCCCTTTGAGTTGTCGAGATGACGGAGCCAGTTGGGCGTGAAGACGTAGAGTTCACTTCTCGCCATGGCCGATTTCGTCGCGCCGGTGAGATGAAAACGGCGGGCGTAGGCGGCTTCGATAGCCAGGCGTACGGCGGGGTCCCGGAGCTCCTTGGCATGGCCGCGCATCTGCACTCCTCGGATGTCTCGCCAGGTTCTCGACGGGGCATGGATGGCGACGGCGGCTGCCGGGTCCCGGCGAAGGTCGCGGCTGTGCTCGCTCTTCGAGGAAGAGAACCAGTAAAGACGCAGATCTTCGCCGGGAAGGTAGTAAAGCGGCGTGGCGTGCGGGGAGCCTCCCCGGCTGATCGTAGAGAGAGTCAGCGTGTTCTGGGTACTGAGAAAGGCGGCAATAGTCTCGCGGCGCGTCACACGATCACGAGCTTGCCGACGCCGTCGGAATAGGATTCGAGCATCTGGAACGCGGCGGCCACGTCGGAGAGCGGCCGGGTGTGGGTGATGAGCGGCGCGAACCAGTCAGGGCGCTCGACGAGGAAGGCCCGGGCGGCTTCGGGCTCATGGTTGGAGCGGCGCACATTGAAGATGGTGAGCTCCTTGCGGCGCATGGGCGAAACTTCGAAGGGGATGAGCGGCTGGGAATGGATGCCGGTGAGGACCACGCGCCCGCCGTTGCGGGCGGCGCGAATGGCCCAGTTGATGGTGTGGTCCTTGGCGGCGCAATCGATGGAGCAATCCACGCCGCGGCCGGCGGTTTCGCGCAGAATTTCCCGGGCGGAATCGGTCTGGTTCGGATCGATCGCGACGGCCGCGCCCATCTTCAGGGCAATTTCGCGGCGGTGGGCCACGGGTTCCACCACCCAGATGCGGCCCGCGCCGGAAGCTCGCAAGCAAGCGATTGTGAGCAATCCGATGGGACCGGCGCCGAAGACGGCCACCGTTTCCCCGATCCGGATC
The DNA here is from genome assembly GCA_035524535.1 of Bryobacteraceae bacterium. GTDB lineage: Bacteria > Acidobacteriota > Terriglobia > Bryobacterales > Bryobacteraceae > BOG-224. Next base: position 791 of record DATKOS010000350.1, on the reverse strand, counting down.
GAGGCGAAAAGCATGGAGTGGAGCGCCACGGCTAGCGGTTCGATGACCGTGGCCATCGGCATGGACATTTCCTTGGGAATGGCCAGCAGATTGTGCGCCGGCAGGTCCACGAACTCGCGGAAGAAGCCGGCATGGCCCGGCGTGCTCAGGAACCGAACGTTGGCGCAGATGTTATGCCGGCCGGAGAGGCAGTACTCGCAGTGATAGCAATAGAGGGCGGGCTCCAGGGCGGCGCGGTCGCCGGGCGCCCATCCGGTGACTCCCGCGCCGACGGCGGCGACGGTCCCGGCCGGTTCATGGCCCAGAACCATGGGATAGATGCAATCGGTGTCCCCGATGGCGCCTTCCCCATAAGAATGCAGGTCCGACCCGCAAATGCCCACGGCGCCCACATGCACGCGTACTTCGCCCGCCGCCAGTTTCCCGAGTTCCCGGTCCACAAGTTGGAATTGGCGAGGCGCGATCAATTCCGCAACCAGCATATTCCCATTATGACGCCTGAGTTTGCGGAGAGCGCGGCTCCCGGTAGTTCTATAACGCTGCGTGCAAGAAATGCGCGATGTGTGGGAGATTCCCACACTTGCAGTGCTGGAATCGGCCCCATGCGTCTATGGGAGTGGCCTGGCGAGTAGGGTTACGGAATGGGATTGGTATCACGAGTTTCGGGAGGATCTGGAACTGGATCGCTCGTTCCGGGGCCGGTTAGGGGCTCTCCAGAGCCTCGCGGCGAGGTTTGCGGGGCGGCTGATCCTGGTGGCGACCATGGTGGGAGACATTTTTGGGCTGGTTCT
>DATKOS010000349.1:0-3864 GCA_035524535.1 Bryobacteraceae bacterium | reverse complement strand
TGCATCGCGTTCATGCAAACGAAACCTCCCACGCCGCGCGGAGTGCTAAAATTCCGCCGAGGCCAGCCCCGTGCCGTTTACCGCGTCCGTCTTTCGCAAGCTGTTCCTGAGTTCGCTCGCCCTCATCGCGCTCACCTTGGTTACAGTGGATTTCTACTGGACTGGCTATGCGGCGGACCAGCAGGCGGACGCCCTGAAGCAACGGCTGGCCGGGGTGGTGCAGGTTCTGCGAAGTGAACTGGACGCCATCGCGCCCGGCGGTCTGCAGGCGTGGGCGCTGGCCGCGGACAAGCGCTCGGGTGTGCGCATCACGGTGGTGGACCCGGCGGGCGCCGTGCTGGCGGATTCCCAGCAGAATCCGGCCCTGATGGAAAACCACGGGCAGCGTCCGGAGATTCGCGAGGCCTACGCCGGCCGCGTGGGCACGGCCACGCGCAGAAGCGCCACCATAGACCGCGACCTGTTCTACGTGGCGCTGCCGCTGGTCTACCAGGGCCATCCGGGCTACGCTCTGCGCGCCGCAGCGCCGCTTGGCGAGCTTACTTCGGCCGTGACCGCGGTGCGCTGGCGCATTCTGGAGATTTCCCTCATCGCCGCGGCCGTGGCGCTGTTAATGGCCTTCTGGTTTTCGCGGGGCCTGGCGCGCCGCGTGCGCCGCTTGCAGCGCTTCGCCGACAATCTGGTGCAGGAGCGGCCTCCGGAGGAGCTGCCGCGCGACGCCGACGATGAGCTAGGCGCGCTGGCCGCTTCGCTGAACCGCACCGCCGTCCGCTTGCGCGACTTTATCGACCGCCTCAGCGTGGAGTCGTCGCGCCGCGAAGCAATCCTCGCCAGTATGGTGGAAGGCGTCCTGGCGGTGGACAACGAGATGCGCGTGATGTTCTGCAACCCGGCCTTTGCCCAGGCCGTTAACGCCGCGCCGCCCGTGCCGGAGCGCCTCCCGGTGCTAGAACTGGTGCGCGACCCGGTGTTCCTCGACATCCTGAGCCGCGCCGTGGTTACCGGGCAATCCGTAGTGGAGCGCATGCAGGTGGCCGACGCCGGCGGCCGCGCCTACGCCATCCACGCGGCTCCGTTGACGCACAGCTCGCGGGGCGGCGCCATCGCCGTGCTGCATGACGTCACCGATCTCGAGCGGCTGGAGCGGGTGCGCCGGGATTTCGTGGCCAACGTCTCGCACGAGCTGCGCACGCCGCTGACCGCCATATCCGGCTACGCCGAAACGCTGCTCGATGGCGCCATCGAGGACCCGGAAAACAACCGCCGCTTCATCGAAATCATCCGCGCCCACTCCATCCGCCTGAACAACATTGCGTCGGATCTGCTGACGCTATCCGAGCTGGAATCCGGGCGGCCGGACGCCCCGCCGGAGCCGGTATCGCTGCGCGCCTCGCTGGAAACCGCCGCGCGCGTGGTGGAATCCGAGGCGCGCGTGCGCGGCGTGGCCCTGGTCTGGGGGCAGGTGGACGACGCGTTCATCATGGGACACCGTATCCGCCTGGAGCAATCCATCGTGAACCTGCTGGACAACGCCGTGAAGTTCAACCGCCCCGGCGGCGAAGTGCGTATCGAAGCCGTCTCCTTGGCAGGCGGCCGCGCGCGCATCGCCATCTCCGATACCGGCATCGGCATCCCCTCAGAGGACCAGCCGCGCATCTTCGAGCGCTTCTACCGCGTGGACAAAGCCCGTTCGCGCGCGGTGGGCGGCACCGGCCTGGGTCTCTCCATTGTGAAGCATGTGGTGGAGCGGATGGGCGGCTCCGTCACCGTGGAAAGCCAGTTGGGCAAGGGCTCCAAGTTCTTCATCACGCTGCCGGAGGCGGCCTCCGAACCGCATGCGTGACTGTTGCGGAAGCGGCCCCGCGGCTCCGGCCCGCGTCTGCTCGCTTGCTTCCGCGGCGCGGAGATCCGTCAGACTTCCCGGCGTTTCCGCCGCGCGCCAGTTCACCGGGTCAGGCCCGCAACCGCGGCTCCGCCGCGCTGTTCTATACTAAGCCAAACAAGGTACCGGAGCCGCTCGTGCGCCATTTTCTCGAAGAGCTTGAAGATCTCCAGAAGCGCCTGCTGGAAATGGGCGGCGTGGTGGAGTTTTCCATCCGCCGCTCGGTGGTGGCGCTGGTGGATCGCGACGAAGCCGCCGCTCAGGACGTGCTGCGCAGCGAAGCGCGCATCAATCAGATGGAGGTGGAGATCGACGATTTCGCCGTGCGCCTCCTGGCCCTGCATCAGCCCATGGCGCGCGACTTGCGCTTCCTCACCGCCGCCATCAAGATCAATAGCGACCTGGAGCGCATGGGCGACCTGGCGGTCAACATCGTGGAGCGCGCTCTCTCCCTGATTCGCCAGCCGGCCGTGAAGCCGCTGATCGATATTCCGCAGATGGCCAAGCTGGTGGATTCCATGGTCCGGAACTGCCTGGACGCCTTCGTCAAACGCGATGGGCAGCTTGCGCGCGGGGTTCTGCTTTCCGACGACGCCGTGGATGACCTGCGCGACGCCATTTACGAAGAGTTGGTGGGCTTCATGAGGCGCGATCCATCCACCATTTCGCGCGCCCTGGACCTGATCTTCGTGGCCCGCAATCTGGAGCGCATCGCGGATCATGCCACGAATATCGCCGAGGATGTGCTGTTCCTCGCGCAGGGCATCGACGTGCGCCACCACGCCGAGCCGCCGGGGCCGCGAGCGTAAGGAAACTCCCCGGTCTAGTCCGCACGACTGTACTATTTAGCTCGCGATCATGCGCGGGTAGTATTCCCATTCGCGAGCTTTGGCGCGAAGATGTTACCGCGCGGCACGAAATTCGGAGGGAATGCCGCCGCCTCTCACCCGAGAGAACCTCCCATGCAGACCGACTTTTGCCCCGGACGCAGGGGCGCGTCTCTCCGCGCGTCCCTGCCGTCTGCCGTCGGTCTCGGACCCGTGCTAGGCTGAGTGAGACGTGGAACATCCGGCTCCCCCATGTCCGCGCTGCCGGAATAACAAGCACGTGCACCGCTCGGGGACGCACGTCTGGTACAAAGACTGGCTGATGATGATCCTCGGCAGGCGCCCGTACCGCTGCCATTCCTGCGGCCAGCGTTTCTACGGGCGCGGCTGACGCCCGGCGCGACTCTCACGGAGCTATTTCTTCACCGGATATCCGACTGACTGGGCATACAACGCGCGCTGGTTCTCCGCCAGTTTCAGCGGGCCGGCAAGGTCCGAGACTCCCTGAGCGCGGAACCACGCGTTCAGCCCGAAGGCGGATGCGAACAGATACACGTTCTGGCCAATAAACCCGGTGTCCACCGCGGCGAAACTGGCGTCTGCATCGGCCACATAGACAATGGTCACCGCTGCGTTCGCGGACGCCGCGGGGCCGGCCTTCGCGCGGATGTCTCCGGCGGCGACCGGTTTCAGCGTGTGCGGCGCGGCGTCGTACAGATACACGCCATCCGGCAGCAGAACGTACAACTGCATTTCCTGGCGGTTCATGGCGGAAGGAGCGGTGCGGCCGGGCCCGCCCATGTCCATCGCTTCGCGATTCACTCCGAACGCCGCCCAGAGCAAATTGGAGAGCATTTGCGGGGAGAGGGCTTGGCCGCTGAACTCCCTTGTGGTCTTGCGGTCCGCAAGCGCCTGCATGAGCGTCTTGCCGCCCTCCAGTTGAGGCTTGGGCAGCGCGATGGGCTTCAATTCCTGTCCGAATCCGGCGGCCGCCAGCGTCAAGCCCGCCGCCAGCGCTCCGGTGAGTCTGATTCTCGTCACGGATGTACTCCTCGATTCGGAATAACGATCCGAAAATCTTGAATCAGCTTAACAGAATGGCGCTTGCCTGGCGCGGCGGGCGCCGGCGCCGGGGGGGAGAGCCGGGCGGCGGCT
>DATKOS010000348.1:0-18773 GCA_035524535.1 Bryobacteraceae bacterium | reverse complement strand
TGAGCGCGACGGCGTCCAGCGCGGACACCTGGAACAAGAGGCTCCTCAAAAGGCGTGTGAGCGCGAGAGCGCCGGCCATGCCGCCCGCCAGGCCGAGGAGGATCATCGAAAAGGCCCCGCGTATGACATGGGAGAGTACGTTGCGCGGCTGCGCGCCGAGCGCCATTCGTATGCCGATCTCCCGGCGTTGCTGGGTGACCGCGTGCGCGAGCACGCCGTAGAGCCCAAGCGCGGCCAGCAGAGCGGAGACCCCGGCGAAAGCCGCCATCACCCAGGTGGGCTCCATGGCCCAGAGCATGCTGCGCTGCTTCACCTGTTCCATGGTCCTCACGTCCGCGAGGGCAAGGTTCGGGTCCACCTGCCGCACGGCTTCGCGAATATCAGGCATGAGCGCCAAGGGATCAACCCGCGTGAGAACCGCCAGGTTGATATCCTGCTGCGGCACTTGCGCCAAAGGCACGTAGGCGATCCGCTGCTGCGGCTGCTCCAACTCACTGGTATGCTCGCTGCGGATCACGCCTACGATCTGGGCCTTTACGAGGGACTCCGGGATCGGACCATAGCCGGGCAGGGCGATGCGCGCGATGCGTCCGACCGGATCCGCTATGCCGAACTTGGCCGCCACGTATTGCGCCAATTCCTGGTTGACGATCAGGACGGGCGGGGCGCCCGCGCGGTCGCGGTCTTCAATCCCGCGCCCGGATTCCAGCGGGATCCGCATCGTGGTGAAGTACCGGGGATCGACGGGCTTCACGCCTACGCCAAAGAACTCCGCCTGTCCGGAAATGTTCATGCCTTCGCCCCATCCCGCGCCTTGAAGCGGCAATCTGTGGGTGACGGTCGCCTGGCTTACTCCGGGCACGGATCGCAGATGCTGCACGAGGGCGTCGTAGAACCGGACCGCGCTCTCCGGCGAAGGGTATGCCGCGGGCGGAAGGTTGGTGGACATGGTCATCACGTGGTCGATTCTGACTCCCGCCTCCACTTGCTGCAATTTCACCAGGCTCTTAAACAGCAGCGCGGCGCCGCACAAGAGCATGACCGAGACGGCGACTTCTCCGACGACGACGGTACGGCGCACGGCCGCCCCCGATCGCGACGTTCCGCGCGACGCCCGGTTCAGGGACGCCGCAAGCCCGCCGAACGACATTCGCAGGGAAGGAAGCAGGCCGCAGAGTATCAGAACCGCCATCACGGCCAGGGCGGCCGCGCCCAGGACGCGAAGATCCAGACGGGGATCGGCCGTGAAGGGCAGCGATGCAAAGACCAGCGGCGCCGCAGCATGCAGCAGGGCGTACGCCACGGCGACGCCCGCGAGGCCGCCCAGAAGACAAAGCACCAGGCTTTCGGTGAGCAACTGCGCGAGCAAGCGCCCGCGGCCGGCCCCCAATGCCGCCCGCACCGCGAACTCCTTTTGCCGCGCCGCGCCTCGGGCGAGCGCGAGGTTCGCCGCATTCGCGCAGGCGATGAGCAAGACCATGACGACCGCTCCGAACGCCAGCCAGATGGATCGGCGCAGCGTATCGGCGACCAGGGACCGGGTGAACGGATCCACCGCGAAGCCCCAGTCCTTATAGTCGGCCAGCTCTTTGCCGAGCCCGGCCCGCAGCAGGTTCATCGCGGCCTGCGCCTGGCCGTCAGTCACGCCGGCGCGCAGCCTGCCGACGACGCTCCAAAGGTGCTGCACACGATTCCGCTGCTCGGGCGCGAAGATAAGGGGTTTCCAAAAGACGGCCTCGCCCCGATCGAAGGCGCCTGGAGGCAGCACCCCTATGATCCGGTGCGGCACGCCGTCCAGTTTCAAATCGCGGTTTAGAACGGCCGGATCGCCGCCGAAGCGCGATTGCCAGAGAGCATCGCTGATGACGACCACCGGCGCCCGGCCCGGCTGATCCTCGTCCGGGGCGAAAGCGCGCCCCATTCGCGGAGTCACGCCGAATACCGTAAAGTAGTCGGCCGATACGAGCTCGCCGGTGAGGCGCACGGGATTGCCGCCGGTCTCGACCGTGGCTCTGGCCGGCGACTCCACGGACAAAGCCTCGAAGATGGCGCTCTGGCGCTTCCAGTCCAGGAACGTCAGCGTGGTGGTTTCATTGCGCGTGACCGGCGTTGGCGCCTCCCATACCCGGACCATGCGTTGCGGCTCCGGGAAGGGCAGCGGCTTCAGCAGCACGGCGTCCACGATGCTGAACATGGCGGTGTTGGCGCCAATGCCGAGCGCCAGCACTCCGATGGCGGCCGCCGCGAAGCCGGGCTCCCGGCGGAGGGAAGAGAGGCCGTAACGGAAATCCCGCAACACGGAATCGAGCCACGCCATGAGCCGGATGTCGCGGCTCTCTTCGCGCCGCAGCAGCGTGGGACCGAAGGCGCGGCGGGCTTCGGCCGGGTCGCGGCCATGCTCGATGGCCTCTTCGATGTGGGATTGGATCTCTTCGTCGAGTTCGCGGGTCAGGCGGCCGGCGCGAAACGTGTTGCCGATACGCGACCACAGAGACATGTCATGCCATCCTCAGAACACGATTGACCGCCGCCGTCACCGCTTGCCAGCGCGATTCCTCCGCGGCAAGCTGCTTCTCGCCGTCCTTCGTCAACTCGTAGATGCGCGCTCTTCGCCCGGCCGCCTTCGTGACCCACTTGGCGCGAATCCAGCCGGACTCTTCCATGCGGTGGAGCGCGGGATACAGCGTGCCTTCCTCGGCGCGGAGCACATCCTCCGACCATTCCTTGATCGCGGACATAATAGCGTAGCCGTGGAGGCCAGGCCGGCGCAGGAGGATCTTCAGTACCAGAAGATCCAGGGAACCCTGGAGCGAATCTGTCTTCGACATACTCAGCCTTATAAGTACTAAGACGTCTGAGTTCAAAAATTGTTCCCCGGATTTCTAGGCGCCTTGGAAAAGGCGCGGCCACCGCCAGTCGGCTGCCGCGCCGCAGCCGCCGGCGGGCCATCCGCCGCATGGCCCCACGTCAAGGTGGAGTTATGATGAAGCCGGAGGCCAGCCATGGTGATCGGTGTTCCGAAGGAGATCAAGGACCACGAGACGCGGGTCGGTTTGGTTCCGAGCGGCGTGCACCAGTTGCGGGAGGCGGGGCATGAGGTGCTGCTGGAGGCGCACGCGGGCGAGGGCAGCTCCATTACCGACCAGGAATACGCCCAGGCGGGCGCAAGCATCGTAGCGGAGGCCCGCGACGTTTGGGGGCGCGCGGATCTGGTGGTGAAGGTTAAAGAGCCGCAAGCGGCCGAATATGGATACTTCCGGCCGCAGCTTATCCTGTTCACCTATCTGCATCTGGCGCCGCTGCCGGAACTGACGGACCGGCTGCTGGACGCGCGGGTCAACGGCGTCGCCTACGAGACCGTGCGCGAGGCGGACGGCTCTCTGCCGCTGCTGACGCCCATGAGCGAAGTGGCGGGCCGCATGTCCGTGCAGGTGGGCGCGCATTATCTGGAGCGCGAGAACGGCGGGCGCGGCATTCTGCTCGGCGGGGTGCCGGGAGTGGCGGCGGCCAACGTAGTGATTCTGGGGGGCGGCGTGGTCGGCGCCAATGCGGCGAAGATGGCCGTGGGCATGGGCGCGCGCGTGACGCTGATCGAGCGCAACCTCAACCGCCTGCGCGAACTGGACGACCACTTCGGCGGCCAACTCACGACGCTCGCGTCCAACCCGTGGACGATTGCCGACAGCGTGAAGGCCGCCGACCTGGTGATTGGCTCGGTGCTCATCCCCGGCGCGTCGGCGCCCAAGCTGGTGCGGCGTGAAATGATCGCCTCCATGAAACGGGGCGCCGTGGCGGTGGATGTGGCCATTGACCAGGGCGGCTGCTTTGAAACCTCCCATGCCACCACCCACACCGCGCCAGTCTACATGGTGGACGGAGTGCTGCACTACTGCGTCTCCAACATGCCGGCCGCGGCGCCGCATACCTCCACCTTCGCGCTGACGAACGCCACCTTCCCTTACCTGATGGAACTGGCCACCCACGGGCTGGAGGGCGCTTGCACGCGCCACAAAGCCATCCGCGAGGGGGTGAACACCTACGGCGGGGCCGTGACGCACCGCGGCGTGGCGCAGTCGCAGGGCAGGGAATGGCGCGATCTGGCCGCGCTGGTGTAAGGCGGCGCATTTTGTCAGAGGCGGCCGGGAAGCGGCCGCCGTTGTCATCCGGCGTTCACAAGCCTCTGGTGAAATGGGCGGATGGCAAAGACGTTTCTTCCGTTCCTGATTGGTCTGGGGATACTGGCGGCCGTGGCGGCGAGCGGCCAGGATAAGCTTGCGGGCGGGCCTTTCGTGGTCAATGTCTCGCAGAAATCCGCCACCATCGGCTGGCTGGTGGATGAGGGCGAAGTAACGCTAACGGGGGCGCCCGGCGAGGCGCCGAAAACCGTCCCGGCGCTGCGCGCGCGTCACACGACCATCACCGGCTTACGGCCAGACGCCACGTACAAGTATTCCGTGCCGGGGCATCCGGAAGCCACAGGGGCTTTCAAGACGGCGGGCGCGGCGGGAACCACGTCCTACGAGTTTGTGGTTTACGGCGATAACCGCACGCGTCCGGACGTGCACCGCTCGGTGATTGCGGCGATTCTGAAGTACGCCTCGCCGGATTTTATCGTTCAAACCGGCGATATGGTGGCGGATGGAGCGGACTCCGCGCTTTGGCCGGAGTTCTTCGAGATCGAAGCGCCGCTGCTCCGCAAGACGGCCTTCTACCCGTCGATTGGCAACCACGAGCGCAACAATTCGAACTATTTCGACTTTTTCAACGCGCGGCCGTACTACTCCTTCACCTGGGGAACCAGCCACTTTTCGGTCATCGACAGCGACATCAACAACGTTTCGCCAGGCCAAGTGGGCCGGGACGCCTATTGGCAGGAGCAGACGCGCTGGCTCGAGGACGATCTGGCCAAGAGCCAGAACGCCGAGTTCCGCTTCGTGGTGGCGCACCACCCGCCGATCACGGCGGTATCCAACCGCCAGGGCGATAACCCGCACATGACCGCCTTGATGCCGATGTTTGAGAAGTACAAAGTGACGGCGGGCCTGTTCGGGCACGATCACAATTATCAACACTACCTGAAGAACGGCGTGCACTACATCATCACCGGAGGCGGAGGAGCGCCGCTCTACGACGTGGACAAGCCGCCCGCCGGCATCACCGTAAAGGCGATGGAGACGGAGAATTTCGTAATCGTCAAGGTAAATGGCAAATCGTTGACAGCGCACGCCTTAAAGCCGAACGGAGAATCCATCGACGTGACCACGATTTCCCATTGAATCCCTGGGCGCGGATATTGAATCCAACGGTTTGAGGGAATCTCCACAAACATCATAGGAATAGTTATGTCACTCAGAATCAACGACACCGCGCCAGATTTCACGGCCGAAACGACTCAGGGGACGATTCACTTTCACGAGTGGATCGGCGACGGCTGGGCGATCCTCTTCTCCCACCCGAAGGATTTCACGCCGGTTTGCACCACCGAACTGGGCTACATGGCTCGCCTTGCGCCGGAGTTCGCCAAGCGGAACTGCAAGATTATCGGCCTGAGCGTGGACCCGGTTTCGAGCCACGGCAAGTGGGCCGGCGACATCGAGGAGACGCAGGGCGCCAAGGTCACCTATCCGATGATCGGCGACCCCGAACTGAAGGTGGCCAAGCTCTACGACATGCTGCCAGCCGAGGCGGGCGACACCTCCGAAGGCCGCACGCCGGCGCTGAACGCCACGGTGCGCACGGTATTCATGGTCGGCCCGGACAAGAAGATCAAGCTGATGCTGATTTACCCGATGAGCACCGGCCGCAACTTCAACGAAGTGCTGCGAGCGCTCGATTCGCTGCAACTGACGGCGAAGCACAAGGTCTCGACGCCGGTGAACTGGAATCCGGGCGATGACGTGATTGTGTCGGGCGCCGTATCCGACGACGACGCGCGGAAGATGTACGGCGAATTCAAAGCGCCGAAGCCGTACCTCCGCATCGTGCACCAGCCGTAAGCATCTAGTCTTCGCGAAGGCGCGGCATGCCTGCGCTTTCGCGGTGTGCGTCTCCTGCGCTCGTCATTCCGCTCGCAGCGCTTCCATAGGGTCTATTCTCGTGGCGCGCCGCGCGGGAAGCCACGCCGCGGCCAGCGCCAGAACTAGCGCGCCGGCCACGCTCACCGTATAAGAGATTGGCTCAAGGGGCCCCACTCCGAACAAAACGGAACGCAGCAAGCGCGCGGCCGCGGCCAGGCCAACCAGGCCGATGGGCACTCCAATGGCCGCCATTCGCAGCGAATCCGCAATCACCAACTGCTTGATCTGCTTCGAATTTGCGCCGAGCGCCACGCGCAGGCCCAGCTCTCGCGTACGCCCGTTCACCGCGTAGAGGAGCACCCCGAAGAGACCGGCCGCGGTGAGAAGGGCCACGCTGAAGCCCATGGCGCTGCTCAAGGCGGCCAGGAGATTGTCGGGCGACAGCGCGGCGTCCAGGGTCTGTCGCAGCGTAGTGGACATGTAGATGCGGGCTCCGGGATCGAAGCGGCGAACTTCGGCGCGCGCGAGGCGGTCCAGGGCGCTAGGTTCCGCCGCGGTTTCCACCATCAAGGTGATGTCGCCGGAAGGCGCCTGCGCGTACGGCAGGAAAACGAAGGGCTCGGAACTCTGGTGCAGGTTGTTGGAGGGACCGTCTTCGGAGATGCCCACGATCTGGCGCGGCCGGCCGTCGATGCGCAGCCACTGGCCGATGGGGTCGCGCGCGCCGAACACCGTGCGCGCCAGCGTTTGTGAGACGACGGCCACGGACGGCGAACCCGGGCGGTCTCCGGCGTCAATGCCGCGGCCTTCCAGAACGCGCGTGCCCATCACCGCAAAGTAGTTGCCGCCCACATTGTTCATCGGCACGCCCATGGGCGCGAGGCCGGCCGGTTCCACGCGCGCGGTGAGGCCGCCGCCGGAACCGGCCAGCGGCAGGCGGCGCGCGTAGGTGGCTCCGCGCGCGCCGGGCAGGGCGGCGAGGCGTTCCGAGATCTGGTCGCACCATTCGGCGGGAGGCGCGCGCCGGGCCGGAATGACGTTGAGCACGAGAACGTTCTTGCGAGGATCGAGGCCGGGCCGAATCCGGGTGGCGTGGTAGAGGCTCGTCAGGAAGAGCGCGGAGACGCCTATCAGGGCGACGCTGACGGCCACCTGCGACACCACCAGGGTCTTCTGCCGCCACGTGCGGCGCCCGGCGGTGACGCCCTGGGCCTGCTTCAGCACGTCGGAGACGTTGAGGCGCACGGCGTGCAGCGCGGGTCCCACGCCGGCGACGAGGATGGAGAGCGCCAGCGAACCGGCGGCGTAGGCAAGCACGCGGTAATCGATGCGCACATTGAAGTCCAGGAGCGGCTGCGCCGAGCGGGCGAAGTCCGCAATCTTGTCGATGAGCGTCTGCGCCACCCACAGGCCGAGTCCGGCGCCGGCCGCGCCGAGCAGAGAAGTCTCGATCAGGAACTGACGCGCCACGCGCCACCGGCCGCCCCCGAGCGCGATGCGGATGCCGAGTTCCTTGCGGCGCGCTTCGGCCTGCGCCAGGCGAAGCTGGGCCACGTTGATGCAGGCCACAAATACGACCAGGAAGAGCACGGCCGCCATGCCGCCGCCGAGCACCAGGTGGTTCAGCCACGGGCGCGAGACGCAATCGAGCATGGTTCCGGGCACGCCCGCCGGCGCAGGCGGCCGCTTGCCGGGTCCGCGGATGGCGGCGTCGAGGGTGGCGGCGTCGCGGCCGGTTTCGGAAATCTCTCCGGCGGACGCGGGGAAGCGCACGGCGATGTCGAACTGGCCGCTGCGGGATGCTTCCTCATCGCGGCTCCCGATCTGTTGGAACCAGGCGTCGGCGCTCACCCACACGCCGATCGAGATGCCGTAGTCGAGGCCGGCGAATCCGCGCGGCATCACGGCGGCCACCAGGAAAGGCCGGCCGTTGAGAGAAATGGTCTTGCCGACGATGTTCGGATCGCCGGCGAAGTGGGTCTTCCAGAGGCGATAGCCGAGCACGGCCTCGGGCGTTCCGCCGGATTCGCCGATTGAGGGCCGGCCAAGTTCGGCCTTGGCGCCGGCCACGCGAAAGAAGTTCGAAGAAGCCGGCTGCAGGATGGCGAGTTCGGCGCCGTCGCCCTGGCCCACGGTGACGCTGCGGCGCTGGGTGGCAATCACCTCGGCGCGGCCGCGCAGGGCCGCGGACATATCCAGGTAATCCGGCCAGCCGTAGGAGATGATATTGCCGTCGTCGCCGCGCGACCGGACGCGCCACACTTCCAGGGGCTTATCGATGGGCAAATTCCGGATGAGGACGGCGGCGCCGGCGGCGAAGACGCCCGTAGTGAGGCCAATGCCGAGAGCGATGGAAGCCACGGACAGCGCCGTGGTGCCGGGGCTCTTCTTGAGGAGGCGCAGGCCGAGGCGAAGGTCGCGAAACCACTCCATGGGCGACATAGCGGGGCTAGATGGGCAATTGCAAAGCCATCCGAGGCCCAATCGAATCAGCGCTCTTTCGGATTCTGGGGTCTCATTTTCGGGGAAGGTTGTCCGCCTGTGGGACGCCTACGGCATTCGACCCTAAAGAACCTCGGGGAAAAATCCGATTTAGGAATGAAATTCGAGCGCGCCGCGCGCCGGATCGGAGTGGGAAAAGGAAGCGTAAGTTGTTGATTTGTTCCACGTTATGAGGAAAAGTCGTTCGGCAGGTTTGGGGCTTATGCCCCGGCGGCTGAGCCATTGCCCACAATCCGGCAGGCACCACCTCCGCAAGCTGTTGAGGGAACAGGCATGCTCGTGTGGCGCCCTACCTGCAATTTACAGGTATACGCTTCAGGGGTAATTTTGGGACTCTCATGATCACTTATTCAGGCACGCCACAACTGCCCTCGGACGACAAGAGATGGAAAGTCGTCGAGGCCACGGCGCGGCGCCACGGGCGCGAACCGCACGCACTTATCGAAACGCTGCATACGGTGCAGGAGTATTTCGGATATCTGGACGATACGGCGCTGAAGTTCGTGGCCGCCACGCTGCGCCTTCCGCTCAGCCTGGTTTACGGCGCGGCGACGTTCTATCACTTCTTCACGCTCAAACCCAAGGGAAAGCATACGTGCGTGGTGTGCACCGGCACGGCATGTTACATCAAAGGCGCGCCGGCGCTGCTGAGCGCGATCGAAAAGAAGTTCGGCGTCAAGCCGGGCGAGACCACGCCGGACAACGAACTCTCGGTTCTGACGGCGCGCTGCCTGGGGTCTTGCGGCCTCGCGCCGGTGGCGGTGGTGGATGGCGCGGTGCTGGGGAAGGTAAGCCCGGAGGCCACCGTGGCGCGCATCGAGAAAGGGATCGGCCATGACCGTTGAGGAATTGCGGAACATCGCGGAAACCGAGCGCGAGGAGCAGCGGAAGTACGAGAAACACGTGTGCGTGTGCATCGCCGCGGGCTGCCTTTCCTCGGGATCGGACCTATTGAAGGCGGAACTGGAAAAGGAAGTGGATGCGGCCGGCCTGAAGGACAAGGTGAAGGTGAAGGGCGTCGGCTGCATGGGGCTATGCAGCGCGGGGCCGCTGGTATCGGTGGAGCCCGAGGGCAAGATGCACGGCAACATCGCTCCGGAGCAAGCCAAGGGAATCGTGGCGTCGCTCGGCGCGGGCGAGGGGCCGAACCCATGCCCGTCCGACGTGCCGTTCTTCGAGCGGCAGAAGAAGATCGTGCTGGAGAATTCCGGCAAGATCGATCCGGAGCGCATTGAAGACTACATTGCGCATGACGGGTATTTCGCCCTGGTGCAGGCCATTTCGGAGATGACGCCGGCGGACGTGGTGCGCGAGATCACGCGCAGCGGACTGCGCGGGCGCGGAGGTGCGGGGTTCCCCACCGGTCTTAAATGGAGCACGGTAGCGAAGACCGGGGAGCAGAAGAAGTACGTCATCTGCAACGCGGATGAAGGCGACCCGGGCGCGTTCATGGACCGCGCGGTGCTGGAGAGCGATCCGCACCGCGTGATTGAGGGAATGGCCATCGCGGCGTACGCGGTAGGCGCGCAGAAGGGCTACATCTATGTGCGCGCCGAATATCCCTTGGCGGTGAAGCACCTGAAGACCGCGATTCGCCAGGCCGAGCGTTTGGGCGTGCTGGGCAACAGCATCTGCGGATCGTCATTCAGCTTTCAGATCGATATCCGGCTGGGCGCGGGCGCTTTTGTTTGCGGCGAAGAGACGGCGCTCATCGCGTCGATTGAGGGCAAGCGGGGCACGCCGCGCCCGCGGCCTCCGTATCCGGCGGAAGCGGGGTTGTGGGGCTGCCCGACGCTGATCAACAACGTGGAGACGTTCGCCAATATCGCGCCGATTGTGCGTAACGGCGCGGAGTGGTTCGCGGCCATCGGCACGGAGAAGAGCAAGGGCACCAAGGTGTTCGCGCTGGCGGGGCGCGTCAACAATACCGGCCTGATTGAAGTGCCTATGGGCGTGACGCTGCGCGAGATTGTCCAGGAGATCGGCGGCGGCATTCCCGGCGGCAAGAAGTATAAGGCCGTGCAGACGGGCGGCCCGTCGGGCGGTTGCATTCCGGAGGAATATCTGGATCTGCCGGTGGATTACGAATCGCTCAAGAAGATCGGCTCCATCATGGGGTCGGGCGGGATGATCGTCATGGACGAGACGTCCTGCATGGTGGATGTAGCCAAGTACTTCATGGAGTTCTGCAAGAGCGAGTCGTGCGGCAAGTGCATTCCGTGCCGCGCGGGGACGGAGCAGATGCACTCCATCCTGACGCGTATCACCGAAGGCGAAGGAACCGAGAACGACCTGGAAGTTCTGCGCGAACTCTGCGACCTGCTGCGCAACACCAGCCTTTGCGGGCTGGGGCAGAGCGCGCCAAGCCCCGTGGCGACCACCATGCAGTACTTCGGCGACGAATATCAGGCGCACATTGAGGGCCGGTGCGCGGCGGGCGTCTGCCAGATTGCCAAGCAGGAGCAGGAGGTGGAGGCATGAGCGCGAAGGCTCCCGTGAGAATCAAAACGCTGACCATCGACGGCCGCGAAGTGGGCGCGCGCGAGGACCAGACGATTCTGGAAGTGGCGCGCGAAAACAGCATCTTCATTCCCACGCTTTGCGACCTGCCGGGATTGACGACGGTGGGCGCGTGCCGGCTGTGCATCGTGGAGGTGAAGGGATCGCCGCGGCTGCTGCCGGCGTGCGTGACGCACGTGGCCGAGGGCATGGAGGTCACGGTGAACTCCGACCGGCTGGAACGCTACCGGCGGAACATTCTGGAGCTGCTGTTCGCGGAGCGCAACCATGTGTGTTCGGTGTGCGTGGTGAATGGGCACTGCGACTTGCAGTCTCTGGCTCTCAAGCTGGGCGTGAATCACGTTCACTTTCCCTATCAATATCCGCGGCTGCCGGTGGACGCCTCGCACGACCGCTTCGTGGTGGACCACAACCGCTGCATCCTGTGCACGCGGTGCGTGCGCGTGTGCGACGAAATTGAGGGCGCGCACACCTGGGACCTGACCTCGCGCGGCGTGGAGTGCCGCGTGATCACGGACCTGGCGCAGCCCTGGGGCCGTTCGGAGAGCTGCACGAGCTGCGGGAAATGCGTGCAGGTGTGCCCCACCGGCGCGCTATCCGAGAAAGGGAAATCGGTATCGGAGATGGCCAAGCGGAGGCAGTTTCTGCCGTACCTGACGCTGATGCGGGAGGGCCGGAGATGAGTGAAATGGAGACCAAAGGAAAGATCCGGCTGGCGACGGTATGGCTCGACGGGTGCTCGGGCTGCCATATGTCCCTGCTCGATACCGACGAAAGGCTGATCGAGCTGGCCAAGCGGGCGACGGTGGTTTGGGGCCCGCTGGTGGACCACAAGGAGTTCCCCGAGGAAGTGGACGTCACGCTGGTGGAAGGGGCGATTTCGAGCGAGGAAGACCTGCACCGCATCAAGATGGTGCGCGCGAGGACCAAGACGCTGATCTCCTTTGGCGATTGCGCGGTGACGGGCAACGTGCCGGCGATGCGCAACAAGTTCGGCGCGGACGCGGTGCTGCGGCGCGCCTATCTTGAGGGCCCGGTGCTGGACCCGCAAGTGCCACGCGAGATCGTGCCGCGGCTGCTGGCCACCACGCGCCCGGTGCATGAGGTTGTGCCGGTCGACATCTTCATCCCCGGCTGCCCGCCTCCGGCGGACCTGATCTTCACGACGCTGTGCGACCTGTTGGACGGCAAGGCGCCGAACACGGGGGCGAAATTCGGATAAGCATATGCCAAGGCAAAAGATTGTTATCGACCCGGTTACGCGCATTGAAGGCCACTCGAAGATCTCCATCCATCTGGACGAGCGCGGGCGCGTGGAGGAAGCGTATTTCCACGTCACGCAGTTTCGCGGCTTCGAGAAGTTCTGCGAGGGGCGGCCGTTCTATGAGATGCCGTCGCTGATGGCGCGCATCTGCGGCATCTGCCCGGTGAGCCACTTGCTGGCCTCGGCGAAGGCTTGCGACGCGATTCTGGCGGTGCGTATCCCGGATAACGCCGTGCGCCTGCGGCGCATTTTGAATCTGGCGCAGATGGTGCAGTCGCATGCGCTGAGTTTCTTCTATTTGTCGTCGCCGGACCTGCTGCTCGGGATGGACTCGGACCCGGCCGCGCGCAACATTTTCGGAGTGATGGAAAAGCGCCCGGAAATCGCGCGCGACGGCGTGCGGCTGCGGCAGTTCGGCCAGCAGACCATCGAGACGCTGGCGGGCAAGCGCATCCACCCGGCATGGGTGGTGCCGGGCGGGGTGAATGAGGCGCTCACCGCGGAAAAGCGCGACAAGATTCTCGCCGGCCTCCCCGAAGCGCTGGCCATCGCGCAGCGGACGCTCGACTGGTTCAAACCGGAAATCGAACGCTTCCGCGAGGAGATCCGCACGTTCGCCAACGCGCCCACGTTATTCATGGGGTCGGTGGGCGCCAAGGGCAATCTGGAGTTCTACGATGGCAAGCTGCGCTTCCTGAATGCGCGCGGCAGGATTGTCCAGGACGGCGTGAATGCGGCCGATTATCCGGACTACATCGCGGAGATGGCGCATCCGTGGACCTATCTGAAGACGGCCTTCTACAAGCCGCTGGGATATCCCGAGGGCATCTACCGCGTGGGGCCGCTGGCCCGCCTGAACATCAGCGACGGCGTCGATACGCCGCGCGCGGCGCAAGAGTGGACGGAGTTCCGGGAGTTGGATCGGGGCGCGGTGCTGAGCTCGTTCCATTATCACTATGCGCGCCTCGTCGAGATTCTGCACTCGCTGGAGAAGATGGAGCAGCTCCTCGGCGATCCGGAGATTCTCGATCCGAATGTGCGGGCATTGGCCAGCGCCAATAACTCCGAGGGCGTCGGGGTGACGGAAGCGCCGCGTGGTTCGCTGATCCATCACTACAAGGTGGATCGCGACGGGCTCATTACGTGGGCGAACCTGATTATCGCCACGGGCCACAATAATGCCGCCATGAACCGCGGGGTGTTGCAGGTGGCGCGGCACTACGTGCGCGGCGCGAAGCTCACCGAAGGCATGCTGAACCGGGTGGAGGCGGTGATCCGCGCCTTCGATCCGTGCCTCAGTTGTTCCACACATGCCGATGGGAGACTGGCGCTGGAGGTGGAGCTGCGGAATCATGATGGGGAAGTCGTGGATTCGCTGAGAAATTAGGGGTTGGCGCAGCGAACCTGCGAAGGGCCCGGGGGGCGGGAAACCGCTCTCCGGCCGGCCCAAATGCCGGAGGCCAATCCTGACTGCCGTCCCTTCGTGGTAGAGCGGCCAACTTTGGCGGCCGCCGCTCAAGGGGCGCCGCCGTTCACGGCGCCAGCCAACCCGCCATACCGCTACCAGCCGCCGCAAACAACCCGCCGGCCGCCATCCAAGGCTCCTGCGCCAAGGCTACTGGGCGATGCGGGCCGTCAGCACCAGAAACATCGCTTCGTTCTGGCTCATGCTCATCTTGCCCACCACTACTTTTTGACCTTCTTTGATATCCAGGTCGGTGTTGATTCCCAACTGCTGGTAGTTGAACTGGGTGTTGACCACCCCACCGTTGCCCGTGAACGTTCCAGCTACCGGCACTCTGCTTTGGAGTTTCAGGCCGTCCACATGGATAGCGCCGTCTACCCCCACGCTGAGGGCGTTGATTGTAAATTGCGTGTAGATCGGCTGCGACTGGCCTCCCGCGGTCACGGCGCCGCCCGAATCCGACGTGTCGAGGCGCTGGCCGGTCCGCCCGCGAAGCGTCAGCACGTCCCCCAGTTTGTACGCCTTGTACGCAAAGGCTGACTTGAGCTGCGTGACAACAGAGTCTAACTCCTTCGGCAAGGCGGCGCCGCCGGCATCGGAGTCCGTGCCCGTAAGCAGGTACGCGGTCAGCTCAATATTCTTTGGCGCGGACGCAGGCACGTCCAGCCGGCCGATGGCGTCCTCGATGGCCGCCATGGCTTCGGGCGAGGCCGATACGGCGATGGCGTGCATGGCCGCGTTCGGGTTGGTGTTGCTGGTGAAGACGCGAATCAGGTTGTTGACCTGGTTCGGGTCGGCGTATTTGAGCACGAAGAGCCTCTGAACCTGCGGTCCCTTGGGCTCTTCCTTCTGCTGCTGTTCCTGCGCCGCCAGCGGCAGCGCCAGGAGCGCCAGAATCGCTATGAAGTTCCTCATTGTCACTCTCCTTCAGAATCTGCAATCCAATAAATGACTACGCTGGGATCGTCGGTCAACAGCTTGATGACAGACGGCCCGCCAGTGCGGGACGGGCCGGAGTCTGCGGGGTTCCGCGGCTCGCGGCGGTCCAGCGGGCCGGCCCGCCGCGCGGAAGTCACGCTATGGCGCCGGGCCCGGGTTGGAGCAGGCTCCACGACGGGAGGCGTTGGTACGTGGACGACCGCGGTGGCCTCCGGCGTGGCGACTCTCGGACGGGCAGGCGGGGTGATCTGCCGCGTCGGCCGTTGCTGCATCATCAGGGCGAGGAAGGCTGCCGAAGCCAGTCCGGCCAGTCCCCAGGCCCAGGCTTGGCGCCAGGCCGGTCTTCCGGCTGCTTCAATCTTGGCCAGCACCCGGGCCCGCACGGCCGCATAGTGCGCGGGGGAAATCGCCCCGGCATGCGCCGCCCGCATCAGGTCCAGGCTGCGCGTGTAGGCCTCCGCCGTTTCCCGGCAGGCGGCGCACTCCGCCAGGTGGCGTTCCACTTCGGCCGCCTCGCCGCCCGGCAGATCACCCGCGGCGTGCAGCGCGATCCTTTCTTCCCATTCCCCGCAATTCATGTACGCCTCCCGAAGTAATGCTCCAGGAAATTCCTCATCTTCACGCGCGACTGGCTGATCTGCGACCGCACCGTCGCCTCGCTCGATCCCATGGCCCGGGCCACCTCGGCGGTGGAAAGCCCTTCCAGGTCGCGCAGCACCACGGCGGTCCGCTCGCGCTCGGCGAGCCGGCGAAGGCCCAAATCCAGAGCGCGGTGGCGTTCGGCCTCTTCGCTCGCGTCCCTGGCGGGCGCGGCCGCCACGGCTTCGGCGTCTTCCACCGGCTCCATGGGGCGGCGCTTGCGGCCGGTATCGTGGCAAACGTTCACCGTCACGCGGTAGAGCCATGCCGCCAGGTTGGCGCCATCCAGCTTGCGCAGGTTGCGGTAGAGCTTGAGAAATACCTCCTGCGACGCGTCCTGGGCGTCTTCCAGGTTGCCTAGAAGCCGCAGCGCGGTGGCCAGCACCAGCCGCTCATGCCGCCGCATGAGCGCCTCGAAGCCCGCCAGATCCCCAGCGCGGGCGGCTCCGGCGGAACCCGCCGGTTCCTCGGAGGCTTCCACAAAATCCGCCATTGCCAACGCGTGAGGCCGCATTCCTTTCTACAATAGAGAACTGGTCCGGCCGCCGAAACGTGCAGGCGATTTTTTGGAGGGTTAACCGTTCCCATGTGGCAACAGATCTACACTCCGCTCGGCGGCAGTCTGCCGCTTTCGGCGCTAGCCGCCGCTGTCCCTATTCTCACCCTGCTTGTCTTATTGGGAGTGATGCGAAAGCCGGCGTGGCTTTCTTCTTTGGCCGGCTTGGGAGCGGCCGCGGTCATTGCGGCGGCGGTCTACGGCATGCCGCTGCCGCGGCTGGTGTCCGCGGCGGCTTATGGCGCGGCCTTCGGCTTGTTCCCCATAGGGTGGGTGGTCTTCACGGCGATCCTGCTCTACCGGATTACCGTGGATACGGGCCATTTCGAGATTCTGAAAGACTCGATCGGCAGCCTCACGTCCGACCGGCGCATGCAGGCGATGCTGATTGCCTTCGCCTTCGGCGCATTCATCGAGGGCGCGGCGGGCTTCGGCACGCCGGTGGCCGTGGCCGCGGCCATGCTTACAGGGCTGGGTTTCGCGCCGTTTGAGGCGGCGGCGATCTGCCTGCTGGCCAACACGTCCCCGGTGGCGTTCGGGTCGATCGGCATCCCGATCACCACGCTGGCCCTCACCACCGGCCTGCCGGTGGAGCATTTGAGCGCGCAGATCGGGCGGATTTGCGCTCCCGTGTCGCTGATTGTACCGGCGTATCTGGTGGTGGTGCTTTCGGGATGGAAGGGCTTGCGCGGCGTGCTGCCCTCGGCGGCGGCTTGCGGCGTGGCGTTCGCCGGCACGCAATTCGCCGTGTCGAACCTTGTCGGGCCGCAGCTCACCGACATCTTTGCCTCGCTGGCCGCCATGCTGGCGCTGATGGTGGCTTTGCGCTTCACGCGCTCGTCGGATGCGCAGCGGACGCCGCTGCGGCACTCGCGGCGGGAGGTCCTGATGGCGTGGCTGCCCTATGCGCTGCTGGTGGTGTGCGTGCTCGTGTGGGGTCTGAAGGCCTCGGTCCTGAATCGCACCAATATCCCGATTCCGTGGCCGCTGCTGCACAACACCATCCAGCGCGTCCCGCCGGTGGTGGCGAAGGCTTCCCCGTACGCGGCCATCTACACGTTCAACTGGCTGTCGGCGTCCGGCACGGCCTGCCTTGTGGCGGCGATTCTGGCGGCGCTGGTGGTGGGGATGAAACCGGGGCAGTTCGCCGCCGCCCTGGGCCGCACGGCCCGGCAACTCGCGCTGGCGGAGCTGACGCTGGCCGCCGTGCTGGGGCTGGCGTTCCTGATGAACTACTCCGGGGCAACGGCTACGCTTGGCCTGGCATTCGCCGCCACCGGGAGCATGTTCCCGTTCTTCAGTCCCCTGCTGGGCTGGCTGGGGGTGTTCCTCACCGGCAGCGACACGTCTTCCAATGCGCTCTTCGGTTCGCTGCAAGTGGTGACCGCCGGACGCCTGTCCATGAGCCCCGTGCTGATGGCCGGCGCCAATTCGGCCGGCGGCGTAATGGGTAAGATGATCAGCCTGACCAGCATTGCGGTAGCCGCGGCCGCCACCTCCATGAAGCGGAGCGAGGAATCGCAGCTATTCCGGTTCACGCTGCGCCATAGCATCGCGCTGGCTTCGGCGGTGGGAGTGATCGTGGTGTTCTACGCGTACGTAGTGCCGTTCTGGGCGCTTTGAGCGCGGATTGTCGCGAGCGGCGGGCTTCCCGTCGTTGGCCGTCAGTTCTTGACCTGACGCACTAACTCCTGAGCGCGCTCCGCGGCTTCGCGGACCAGGAGGCCCATGCGCGGATGGCTGGGCTCCATGCCGGGGGTAAGCTCGAACTCCTCGAGCGATTCCGAGGTGGTGGGCCCGATGGAGGCGATGGCGGCGCGGCGGAGGCCGGCCAGCATCTCGGCGGCGATGCCCATTTGTTCGGCGACATGCGCCAGGTGGCCGATTTGCGCGGCGGAGGTAAAGAGCGCCACGTCGATCTCGCCGTGGGCCACGCGCCGCGCGGCCTCGCGCAGCGGGCCCAGGTCCTCTGGCAGCGCGTACTGGTAGATCCGCACGGCGGTCACTTCGGCGCCGCGGGCGCGCAGGGTATCGAGAAACTCCGGGTTCGAACGCCCATACTCCTGCACGGCGATGGCGCGTTCCGGGCGGCCTTCGGTGACGGCCAGCAATTCGCGCCAGGTATTCGGCTCCGGCGCGGCCAGCGTGGGCGCGAGGCCGAGCTCGCGCAAGGCGGCCACCGGCTTGGGGCCGCGCGCGGCCAGCGTGATGCGCCGCAGAGCGTCCGCGAACGGCGTTTCCGGGTAGCGCTCCGCGAGCCACTTGTTGAGCTGGCGCGTTCCGACGCCGGTAAGCAGCATCATCATGTCGAAATCGCCGGCGAAAAGGCGCTGGGCGAAACGGTGAAGCTCGGGGCTTTCCTCCACCGACGCTTCCCGCATGGAGGGGGCGGCGAACGGCGCGCCGCCCTGCTTGCGGATAAGTTCCGCGATTTCGACCGACCGCCGGCTCTCGAGCGCGAGGACGCGCAAACCATCGAATGGCACGCGAAAATTATACCGTTTCCGCGATATAGTAGCTGAGACCGTAGCTACGGCAAGGAGGGGATTCCATGGCTGAAGCAAATCCGGCGCCTTTGGGGCTGGCGGGATTCGGGCTGACGACGGTTGTGCTGAGCGCGATCAATGCCGGGCTGCTGGCGGGCGACGCCGGCGGATTGGTGGCGGTGGTAGTGCCGCTGGCGTTCGCGTATGGCGGCGTGGCTCAAATCATCGCGGGCGTTCTGGAGTTCAAGAACGGGAACACATTCGGGACGGTGGCCTTCACTTCGTACGGCCTGTTCTGGTGGTGGTTCGCATTGATGGAGTGGACCGTTGGCGCGGGGTGGATTAAGCCGCCCGCGGCCCAGGCCGCCGGCGCCACGCTGCTGAT
>DATKOS010000347.1:0-3833 GCA_035524535.1 Bryobacteraceae bacterium | reverse complement strand
ACCGCGATCATCGCGGTTCCGGGCTGCACTTCGAGCGGCTGATATCGCGGCGAGGATGCCACGCGCCCGCCCTGCCAGGAGATCGAACGCGCCAGGAAGGCCACGCCGGCAGCACGCGGATCGACAAAGCGCAGATGCTCGGGACGCTCCCACGCCCACAAAACCAGCCGTGGGACGCCCGGCAAGGGATCGGGCGCGCGGCTGCACCCGCAGGCGGCGAGCAGCATCGCCGCCGCCAGGCTACCGCGCGGCCTCGCCCTCATCGGCAGTGAAATACGCGCAGTCGGGATGGTGAAAGACCAGCGCGCTCACGCTGGCTTCGGGCTCCATCATCATCCCCTCGGTGAGAGTCACTCCGATTTCCTCCGGGCGGATCAGTCGGAAGAGACCCTGCTGGTCGTCGAGGTTCGGGCACGCCGGATAGCCGAAGCTATAGCGCTTGCCCCGATACTTGGAGGTAAAGCGGTCGTGCATGGTGAGCGTGGGCGCGTCAGGGAAGCCCCAATCCTCGCGAATGCGCCGGTGCAGCCATTCGGCGGCGCCTTCCGCGGTTTCAATGGCAAGGGCTTGAATGGCGTGCGCTTTGAAGAACTCGCCGGCCTGTTTCCACTCCTCGGAGCGCGCGCGTACGCACTCGCCGGCCGTCACGGCGAAGAGCGCCAGGTGATCGCGCCGTCCGTTCTCCGGCTCCAGCACGTAGTCGCTCAGGCACAGCCCGTTCTCGCGCCGCTGCCGCCCGAACCGGAAGGTATGCACCGGAGCCGCGCCGCCGGGCGCGAACAGCTGCACCGAGTTTCCGTCCCGTTCCGCTTCGAAGAACTGCCACACGGCGCGGACCTTCATGAAGGCGGACGCCTCGCGCTTCACAGCCTCCACGTTGTGAAACAGTTCCAGCGCCTTCGGCTCGTGCTCCGCCAGCGCCTTCTCAAAATTCCCCTTGTACCCCAGGTGCCGGCCGTAGAGCATGAACGGATTGATGTAGCTCCACACCTCCGCCAAATGCGGCACGTCGCGAATCTTGCGCTCCAGGTAAGGCGCGGGCGGAATGGGTATGTCCGTGCGCACCTTGGCGCTGCGAGCGGTTCCCAGGGGCGCGGGCGCTTCGGCGGGCGCGGCGGCTTCGGGCGCGGGCTCCGTGGCGGTATGGGCGGCGATGGTCTCGGCGCGCCGTTGCGGATCCATCAGCGCGTTCATCAACGCCAGGCCCGTCATGGCGTCCTTCGCGTAGCACACCGCGTTTCCGTAGGCCGGCGCGATGCGCGTGTCCGTGAACTTCCCGGAAAGCGCCGCGCCGCCCACCAGCAACGGAACCTGAACGCCCGCGGCTTTCAAATCGCCCGCGGCCGTCACCATCTGCTGCGCGCTCTTCACCAGCAGCCCGGAGAGTCCGATAGCGTCCGGCTTGTGCTTCTGATACGCGCGGATCAGGTCGTCCGGCGGCACCTTGATCCCCAGGTTGATCACCTCGTACCCGTTGTTCGCGAGGATGATCTCCACCAGGTTCTTTCCAATGTCGTGCACATCGCCCTTCACCGTGGCGAGGACCACCTTGCCGCGCGCCGCGGATTCGGACTTCTCCATGAACCCTTCCAGGTGGTTCACGGCGGCCTTCATGGCTTCGGCCGATTGCAACACCTCCGCCACAATCAGCTCATTGTTATTGAACAGGCGGCCCACCTCCGCCATGCCGGCCATCAGCGGCCCGTTGATGATGTTCAGCGGAGCCACGCCCTCCGCGCGCTTGCGGTCTAGATCCGCCACCAGCCCGTCCTTCGAGCCCTCGATGATGTAGTTGGCGAGGCGCGTATCGAGCGGCAAGTCCTCCGGCCGGACCTTGGCGCGCGCCCCCGCCTTGCGGAAATGCTCCGCCAGCGCCGCGATGTGAAATTGATTGATGGCGGCGCGCTGTTCCGGCGCCTGTTCGCGCCAGTCCTCCGGCGCGGTACGCAGCGCTTCGTCTTCCGCGTCCACCGGCGGGCGGTTGAAGAGGAGATTCTCGGCCAGGCGCCGCTCCTGCTCCGGGAGGGAGGCGAAGCGCTCCAGTTTCTCCGCATTCACGATGGCCAGGTCCAGGCCGGCCTTGGTGCAATAGTAGAGGAAGACCGAGTTGACCACCTCGCGCGCCGCCGCGGGCAAGCCGAAGGACACGTTGGAGATTCCAAGGACCGTCTTGGCGTGCGCCAGATTCTCCTTCACCAATCGCACGCCTTCAATGGTCTCGACGGCCGCGCCGATGTAATTGGCGTCGCCGGTGGCGCAGGGAAACACCAGCGGGTCGATGATGATATCTTCCGGCGCAATGCCGTACTTGCCGGTGAGCAGATCGTAGGAGCGGCGCGCCACGGCCAGCTTGCGCTCGCGCGTAAAAGCCTGCGCCTGCTGCTTGTCTTCGTCGATGGAACCCACCACCAGCGCCGCGCCGTAGCGCCGCGCAATGGGGCAGACGCGCTCGAATTTCTCTTCGCCATCCTCCAGGTTGACGGAGTTGATGATGCTCTTGCCCTGGCAGTAGGTGAGAGCCAGTTCCAGCGCGCGCGGGTCGGTGGTATCCACCATGACCGGCGCCTTGATCTTGCGGATGAGCTTCTCGTAGAACGGCGGGATGTCGCGCAGTTCGTCGCGCTCCGTGCTTTGCAGGCAAACATCCACCACTTGGGCGCCGTTGCGCACCTGACGGCGCGCGATCTCCGTGGCTTCTTCCCACTTCTCCTCGGCCACCAGGTTCTTGAAGAGCCGCGAGCCGATCACGTTGGTGCGCTCGCCGACAATCAGCGGACGCGTGCTATCTTCCGCCTCCACCAGATCAATGCCGGAATAGTACGACCGGCCCGAGCGGCCGGGAAGGCGGCGCGGGCGCTTGCTCTCGGCCATTTGCGCGATCGCCCGGATGTGCGCATCGGTAGTGCCGCAGCACCCGCCCACAATGTTGAGCCAGCCGTTCTCGATGAAGCGTTCCAGTTGCGCCGCAATGGAGGTGGGCGTCTCCAGGTAGCGGCCCTCCACGTCCGGCATTCCGGCGTTGGGATAGCAGGAGACGCGCACGGGGCTCATCTCGCTGATGGTGCGGATGTGGTCCGTCATGAACTCCGGACCCGTGCCGCAGTTCAGGCCAATGGACAGCAGGTCCGCGTGCGCCACGGAGGCCGCGAAGGCGTCGGCCGTCTGGCCGGCCAGCATCGTGCCGATGCTCTCAATGGTCCCCGAGACCATGGCTGGAATGGCCCAACCAAGCTCCGCGCGCACGCGCTCCACGGCCAGCAGGGCGGCCTTCACGTTGCGGGTGTCCTGCGCGGTCTCAATCAGGAAGACGTCCACGCCGCCTTCCGCCAGGGCCTTGGCTTGCACGTGGAAGTTGTCGACAAGCTCCGGGAACGTGACGCCGCCGGTCACCGTGATGGCCTTGGTGGTGGGCCCAATCGAACCCGCCACGAACCTGGGCTTGGCCGCCGTGGAATATTCCGCGGCCGCCTGCCGCGCCAGGCGCGCGGCGGTGGCGTTCAACTCGCGCGCGTCCTCCTGCAGTCCGTACTCGCCCAGCACCAGGGGCGTTCCGCCGAAGGAATTGGTCTCCACCATGTCGGACCCGGCGGCGAAATAGGCGCGGTGGATGCCGAGCACCACATCCGGGCGCGTGCGCACCAGGTTCTCATTGCAGCCTTCCAGAGCCGGTCCGCCAAAATCCTCCGCGGTAAGGTTGCGCTGTTGCAGCATGGTGCCCATGGCCCCGTCAATCACGAGGACCCGCTGCTCAAGAATGTCGCGAAGCGCCTCTATGCGCTCTTGTGGAGTGGTCATACCAGGGGAGGTAATTCTATCGTAACAAGCTGGCAAAA
>DATKOS010000346.1:0-3799 GCA_035524535.1 Bryobacteraceae bacterium | reverse complement strand
CGTTGCGGCGATTGGCCGCGAGTTGCTTATCGGAGACCATAAGGGTCTGCTCCTGAAAATGGAATTGGGGTAGCGCGATGCGGTGGACTGCATTGCGATACCCCGAATACACGGTAGCAGGAGGGTGGGTTAGTTTCGGGTAGGGCGGATTCGGAAGTGGCTGAGTCGGTGGGAGATGGGGAATATTATGGGGCTGTGACCGCCCCACGGGGGCGGCGTGGCTTTCCATGGCCGGCCACGCTCGGATCGTTACGGGTATAGAGAACCTGTTATCCTCTTTATCCGCAGCCGCGCTATCCAAAATTAGCGTTGAGCGCGGCTCTCGCCGTCCGGACAATAGGACGGAGGCAGGCGTCCTCCAGCGGCGCCGCCCACATGATCTCTCTGCGCAAGAGCATCGACGAGTCCGAGCAATTGCTTCTCTCTTCGCGGGCCGCGTTGAGGGCCTTTCTGGGCCTCGCCTCGGCCCTGCCCAAGGCCGCGCTGCCGGCCAATCCCGAGCTTCACGAGCGCTGCAAGGGAGACGCGGAACGGCTCACGGTAGCGCTGCGCGACTCCCACGGAGCGCGCGAAATGGAAGAGGCGTCATCGGCGCTCCTCGAGCAAATCGAGACCATCTTCTGCTCCAACCGGGCGGCTTTGGAAGAGCGAGATTCCGCTCTGCAGGATCTAGTCACCTCCGTGGCCGCGGCCATGCGAGTCTTCAAGGACAGCGGCCAGAAGCACGAGACCAACCTCGCGCGGACCGCCGACGATTTCGACGCCCTGGCGCGCGTGGACAACCTCGCGGACCTGCGCGGGAAGCTCCGCCAGCACGTGGTCCGCCTGCGGGAAGCGGCCGAGGAAATGCGGCGCGACCGGGAGCAGAACGCCTCCGCATTCGACTCGCGCATTCAGGAGTTCAAGAAGCGACTGGACACGGCCCGCAAGGAATCCGGCGTGGACAGCCTGACGGGCCTGGGCAACCGCCGCCAAGCGGAGCGGGAGATCCGGGAAATTCCTAAGCGCGGCGCCCCGGCGTGCATCATGCTGCTCGATATCGAAGGCTTCGGCGCCATCAACCGGCAGTACGGCGCGCCCTTCGGAGACAAGCTGCTGCGGACGCTGGTCCACCAGTGGCGCGACGCCTTCGCGCATGAGGAAGACGTCCTGTTCCGCTGGGGCGCGGACGAATTCCTGGCGGTGGCGCCGGGCGTGGCGGCGCGGCGCATGGACAGGTACCGCGCGCTATGCGGCGGCTTCGCGGGCGAAAGGAAGTACTACGCGGTCCTGGAAGGCGTTGGCCGGGCGCCGCTGGCCGCCCCCGTGGCCCTGGGCGCGGCGCAGTACGCCTCCGGCGATACCGTTGAGGCCATCTACGGCCGCGCGCGCGCCGCGCTGGAGACAGACCGCAAGGCCTTCCACCCATGACCGAAGCTCTGCCGTACGATACGCTCTCCGGCATCATCGCCTCGCAGTGCGTTCTGGTGGCCCTGCGCGGCGTGGGCGCCGAAGCTTCCGAGGAGATGCTCTGGCAAACCCTGCTGGCGGAACTCGTCCGGCAGTACGGTTTCCGGCGCGCCTGTTACAGCCGCTGGTTTGAGGGCACGCTCTGCCCCGTGGTTCTGGCTCCACCGGATGCCGATGTGGAGGGCGGCGTTTCGGCCCGGGCCGGCCTGCGATGGCCAGTATCCATAGAGGGGTCGCCAGAGGGCGAGTTGTGGATTGAAGGGGCTCCGCCGGCGGCTCCGGAGCAGGTGGAACAGGTTCGCATGTTGATTGCGGAGGCCGCCGCCATGCTGGCCGAACACCGCTCACGCCGGCGTTATGAAGCCGCCATGAACGCCGCCCGCCTGGAAGCTGAATCCGCCAGCCGCGCCAAGAGCCTGATGCTGGCCAACATGAGCCACGAGGTCCGCACCCCCATGGCCGGCGTTCTGGCATTCGCGGACCTGCTGGCCGCCACGCCGCTGAGGCCGGACCAGGCGCGCTACGTCCAGACCATCCGCTCCTGCGGCTCAGCGCTGCTCGCCTTGGTGAACGACATTCTGGACCTTTCCAAGCTGGAGGCGGGGAAGGTGGAGTTGCACTTGCAGCCGGTGGACCTTCGCGCACTGGCAGAGCGCGTTGTTAGCCTGCTGGCCGTTCAAGTGTCGGACAAGCCGGTGAGGCTCAGCTTCCGCGTGGACGCGGCCGCGCCGCGCTCGATTCTGGGCGATGAGCCGCGCCTCCAGCAGGTTCTGGTGAATCTCCTCGGCAACGCGGTGAAGTTCACCGAGAAGGGTGAAGTGTCTCTCACGGTTCGGGCCGAGCCGGCCGGCGAGAACGCGCGCCGCATCGCGTTCGCCGTGCGCGATACGGGCCCTGGCATCGCGCTGGAGGACCAGGGGCGCATCTTCGATTTCTTCACGCAGGTGGACGCCTCCAGCAGGCGCAACCAGGGCGGCGCCGGCTTGGGACTGGCTATCAGCAAGGCGCTTGTGAATCGCATGGGGGGAAGTCTACGCGTGGAAAGCCGCCTGGGGATGGGCGCCACGTTTCATTTTGAAATGGCCGCCCAAGTGGTGGAAGAGACGCCCGGGGCGCTGAAGCCCGCGGCGGGCGCGCTTTCTCATCCCGAAGCGGCGCCGCCACTACGCATCGTGGTGACCGAAGATAACGAAACGATTCGCAACGCCACGCTCACCATGCTGCGGCTCATCGGCTATGAGGCGTCCTACGCCACGAGCGGCGCCGGGTTGCTGGAGCGCCTAGCTCGCGAGGATTTCGATGTGATCCTCATGGACGTGCAGATGCCGGGAATGGACGGGCTGGAAACCACGCGGCGCATCCGGCGCGGCCTGCCGCGCGAGCGCCAGCCGCGCATCGTGGCTCTGACGGCCGCGGCCTTCGAGGAAGATCGCCAGCGGTGCCTGGAGGCCGGCATGAACGACTACCTCTCCAAGCCAGTGGGCATGGACCGGCTTGCGGAACTCCTGGCGGCGTCCCACCGGCGGAGTGCGGGCGCCGGAGCGTAGACAAGAGAAGGCGCAAAAAAGGCAGGCCATGTGAACATGGCCTGCCTTGGTTGCCTTGTTGCCGGACCGGTTCGCCTAGAACGTGAACCGAACCGCCATGGACATGAGCCGCGGGTTGACGGCGCTGTTGTAACGGCCGGTGCTTCCGTTGGTCGGAACCAGAACGCCGTTGGTCTTCCAGTTGTTCCAATCGTAGGATTGGCCGGTCGCGGCGCCGATGAACTGCGTGTGGTTCCAGATGTTGTACATCTCCGCGCGGAACTCCAGCGTGCGCTTTTCGCTCTTCAGCGGGAAGCGCTTGCGGAACGTCATATCCCAATCATTCACGCGGGTATTCGGCAGCGTTACCAGGCTGCCCGCCCCGGCGTTGCCGAAGCAGGACATGTTCATGCCTACGCCGACGCGCGGATTGGCGTTCGCCGTGTAGCTGCACGGGTTGGGGATCATGATGTTCGCATTGTTGAGGATCGCGTTTCCAGGCGTACCGTTCACCCCGATATTGGTGGTGGTGGGTCCGCCCTTAAACGAAACTTGATCGCTTGGCAGATTCAGCGGTCCAAGGATGATCATGCGCGCGCCTTCCAGCGTGGTGCCGGTGGTGAGCGGCGTCACGAGGTTGGTGGAGTTGGTGTTGGCGAAGCTGATGGAGGGGACGCCGGTCTTGATGTCGGAGCGGAGAGAGGTGACGCCGGACCACTCCCAATCGTCCGTAACCCACCGCATGGCCGACTTCGCGAAACCGTTGGTCAGCTTGGCGGATATGTTCGGGACCTGATAGACGTAGGTGACTGTCGCAAATTGCG
>DATKOS010000345.1:0-5967 GCA_035524535.1 Bryobacteraceae bacterium | reverse complement strand
TTCATCCAACTCCGCATTCTTGGTTGCCGCCGCGGCTTCGGCGCTCTTGGCTTCGGATGCTATGCCGGCCTTGACCTCATTGGCGCTCAGGCGCTCGTTCTCGCGGCATAGCGCAAGGGCTTCCTGAGCCACGGAAATCATCTGCCGGCTGCGCTCGATCTTGCGGTGCGCTTTGGCCACCTCCACGGCCAGGGTGTCTTTCACGCGCCGCAAGTTTTCCTCGGCTTGCGTGAGGAGCGCTTGGCGTTCGCCCACTACTCCCTGGCGCTTGCCCCAGTCGAAGAGGTTCCAGCTCATTTGCAGCCCGAAGGAGCCGAAGCTGTTCACGACGAACGGCACGCCGTGCTGATACGTGTGCCTCGCGAATGCGCCGATGTCGGGGATGTACTCGTAACGTGCGGCGGCCACGCCGCTGCGGGCCTTGCTGACGGCTTCCCGCGCCGCCTGCGCTTCGGGGTTGCAGGCCAGGGCTGCGGCCACATACTGTTCGCGCGGCGCCACGGGGTCCGCTGTGAGCCCCACATCGGTCAAGTCTAGTTCCGTATCGAGCGGGATGCCCAGCAGGTTGTCCAACTCGGCGTTGTAGTCGGCGGCCTGATCCTCGGCCGCGATGAGGCTTTGCCTGGCGCGAAGAAGGCCGGCGCGAGTTCCTATTACCGTCACTTCCAGCGCATTGCCCGCTTCCACGGACTGGCTCGCATCCCGCAGCCTCTCCTCACCGGCGGCGATGCCGGCATGAGCGGCCTCGATTTGCTTTCGAGCCGCCAGGAGGCCGAAGTACAACTGGTGGACGCCGAAGATCACTTCGTCTTCGTCCTTCTTCAAATCCGCCTCCGTTCCCCTGCGCTCGGCGGCAGCCGCCTGGTTGGCGGCGCGGATCTTGAAGATCTGCGTCAGAGGCTGGCCCAGCGTGGTACTGCTCAGGAATACCGTGCTGTTGCCCTGGTTGAGCGACACGTCAGCCGGCGGAAACGCTCCCAGGCCCGGCATCACGCCCAAGCTGCCCGCAGGCACTGTGACCAGCGGATTGGCGGAGTCGCCCATGAAGGCGCTGCTGTTGGAAAGCTGCGGAAAGTAGTCGGCGCGCGCAGTGACCAGCTTCTGCTTCTCCGCTTGCACGCGCGCCCGGCCTATCTGAATCGCGTGATTCTGCTTCAGCGCCAGATCCACCGCTTCGGGCAGCGTAAGCGTGCGAGCGGCTGCCTGCGCGGGAGCCGCCCCGATGGCGGCCAACGCGATCAGGCCCGCTACGACCGCCGGTCCTGCCCCTCTTGCCTTGCGCGATTTCACCAAGACGAAAACAACCGGCACGACGATCAGCGTAAAGAACATGGAGGAAACCAGCCCCACGGCGATGACGCTGGCCAGCGGGCTCCACAAGCTCGATCCAGAGAGAATCATCGGCGTCACCCCAACAGCTGCGGCCATCGTGGTCAGGAAAATCGGCCGCAATCGCCGCCTGCCCGCCTCCATGGCCGCCTCCGCAATCGGCCGTCCCTCGCGCAGCTTCTCGTTGCTGCAATCGAGTAGGATGATGGCATTGCGCACTACAATGCCGCACAGCGCAATCATCCCCGTGAACGCCGTAAAGCCGAACGGATTGCGCGTCAGCGCCAAGCCCAGAGCCGCGCCGAAAAGCGTCAGCGGAATGGAGCACATCACAATCAAGGGCTCGGAGAGATTGCGGAACTGCACCAGCAGCACCAGGAAAATTGCTACCAGGCTGATGGACAGAGCCCCGATCATTCCCGGCAGTGTCTCCTTGCGGTTTGTCACTTCGCCGCCGTATTCGATGCGATAGCCTTCCGGCAGCGCCAGAGCTTTCACCTGCGTATCGATGGCGCCGAGAATTTCCGAGGCGAAATGCCCGCGCCGCGGGAAGGCCCGCACCGTCAGAGTCCGCACGCCGTTGCGGCGCACAATGCGGCTGCTCTGCCACTGCGGCGCCAGGCCGGCGATAGACCGCAGCGGCACGCTCGCGTGCGTGATCGGCGAAGGCACATAGGCGTCGCGCACATCTTCAAAGGACGCGCGATGCGCCGCGTCCAGGCGCAGCACGATGCCGATGGCCCGATCGCCTTCCCAGTACGTCCCCGCCGGCGCTCCGCTAAGAGCTCCCGCCAGCAGGTTGGAAACCGCCGCATTCGTCAGCCCCAAGCGGTTGGCCACCTCGGTATTCACGTCCACGTCCACCAGGTAGGAATCGCCGAAATAGTCGTTATG
This sequence comes from Bryobacteraceae bacterium, assembly GCA_035524535.1. Classification (GTDB taxonomy): domain Bacteria; phylum Acidobacteriota; class Terriglobia; order Bryobacterales; family Bryobacteraceae; genus BOG-224. The sequence continues at coordinate 3,744 of DATKOS010000345.1, read as the reverse complement.
AATCAACTGCGCGGAGGGGACCGCGCGCAAGATGTCTTCTACGCGCCCTCCGATGCTCCGCAGTTGCCCAATGTCGTAGCCGGAAATGCGCACTTCCACGGGCGCTTCCATGGACATGCCCTGCTGCAGTTCCTTCACGATCACCAGCGCTTCCGGCGTTACCCGCGCCAGTTCCGTGCGCAACTCGTCCACCAGGGCGGGCGTGGATTTTTCGTCTTTCGTATTCACGACGAACTGCCCGTAGGCGGGATCGGGATCCTGCGGGCTGACGTTGTAGTAGAACCGCGGCGCGCTTTGCCCCACGAACGCCGCGTAGTGCGCCACCGCCGAATGGGCGGCCAGCGCCTGCTCGATGCGCGCCATGGCTTCGCTGGTCGCTTCGATCCGCGCTTCGCGCGGCATCCAGACATCGATGACGAACTGGTTGCGTTCGGCCGACGGGAAGAACTGCCGCGGGACCAATTGCAGCATCCCTACGCCGCCGGCTACCGCTCCCACGCCAAGCGCCACGGCCAGCCATTTGTGGCGCATGTAGAAAGCGATCTGCCGCCCGTATGCCTCCTGCAAGCGATCCAGCAGGCCGGCCTTCGACGGCGCCGCCTGCTCTTCAGCTGTGTGGGCGTGCAGCCCGCGGCGAATCAGGTAGCGGCACAGCAGCGGCGTCACCAGAATGGCGACAAGGAAGGACACAGAAAGCGCCACGGCCACCGTGACGGGCAATGCGCCGATAAACTCGCCGACCGAACCCGTGAGAATCAGCAGCGGGAGGAATGACGCGATGATAGTCAATGTCGCCGTGAGCACCGGCACGAGCACTTCCCGCACGCATTGCCACGCAGCCTGTGAGCGTGGAACGCCGCGGTCCAGGCAGTCCACGTAGTTGTCCGCGATGACGATGGCGTCATCCACCACGATGCCCAACACCATAATCAGCGCGGCGATGGAAACCTGGTGCAATTGCACTCCGATGGCATTGAGCGCGCCGAGCGACGTCACCACGGTGATCGGGATCGCCACCGCCGCAATCACCGCCACGCGCAGCGGCAGCAGCACGATGGTCACCAGAATCACCGCGCCGATAGCCAACAGGAATTCGCGGCCCAGATCGGACATGCGCGTCTGCACCACCGCGGGCTGGTCGGCAATCAGATCCACCTGCAGATCCGGCGGCAGGATGCGGTGGAGCCGGGCGAATACCTGGCCGATCTCATCGCCCAACTGCACGATGTTCTTGCCCTTCTGCATTTCGATGGAAAGCAAAACACTGGGCTCGCCGTCGTAGCGGACCACGAACGACGGGTCCTGGTAGCGGCGCTCCACTGCGGCGAAATCGCGAACATAAACCGGCTGGCCGGTGCGTGACACGTCCACCAGCACATTGCGAATCTGGTCTTCCGTGCGAAACGCGCCGCTGGCGCGGAAGGGGATCTTCTCGCCGCCCGCATCGAGGTTTCCTGTCGTCTGAATAATATTTCGCTGCTCAATCGACTGCATCACGCGCAGCGGATCGGCGAAGTACTGCGACAGCCGGTCCAGGCTGCAAGTCACCCAGATCTGCTCGCTCTGCTCGCCATAGACGGCCAGTTTGCCGATATCGCCAACGCCTCGCAGTTCGTCCTGGATGCGGTCCACATAGTCGCGCAGTTCGCGGTAGCCGTAGCGCTTCCCATGGATGGCCAGCAGCATCGCCACCGTATCGCCGAAATCCGAGTTCACAAGAGGCCCGCGCACGCCGGCCGGCAACTCCGTGGCCGCGGTCTCATTCATCTCATGCCGCAGCTTGGCCCAAAACTCACCGGTGTCCTTGACGCTCTCCCCAAGTTCCACCTTGATGGTCGCCAGGCCGGGCCGGCTCGTGGAATAGGTCTTCTCCTTGCGCACCTCCGGGAACTTGAAGATGTGCTCTTCCAGTTTCCGCGTGACCTGCTGTTCCACCTGTTCGGAGGTGGCCCCGGGGTAGGCCGCCAGAACCAGGCCTTGCCGGATGGTGATGCTCGGGTCTTCCGTGCGCGGCATGGTGAGAAGCGCGTGCATGCCCACGGCCGCCGCCATGGTTGTGAGGACCGCCGTAACAACTGGATATCGCAGAGACGCCTGAATCGGGTTCATGAGGCTCACCTGCCCTCCGGCGCGGCGGACACGGCGGCCCCGTCGCGCAACCGTTCCTGACCGGCGAGGACCAGGATCTCGTCGCCGTTCAGGCCGCTCTTGATCTCGATCTCCTTCCCGTAAACCGTGCCCGTCTCCACGCGCCGGGAATAGGCGCGCTTTTGATCGGGATAGTAAACAAAGACAGCGGTCGCGCCCTGAGGGTCGTGCGTCAGGCTCTCGCCTGGCAGCGTCATGGCATCCAGCATTTGGCCGGTGCGAATCCGCGCCTCCGCAATCATGCCCAGGCGCAGCGTATGGCGGGGATTGGGCACGCGGATGCGTACCATGTACGTGCGCGTCGCCGGGTCGGCTGCCACGTTTACCAGGCTCACTCTTCCTTCGAACCGTTCGCCCGGCAGGGCCGGCGCATCCACCGTGGCGGCCTCGCCGGGCTTCACCAGCGGAATGTCTGTTTCCGGAACCCCCACGCTGATCTCCACCGGGTCAAGTTCCACAATCTGGAAAACCGGGCGGCCCGGGCTCGTCATCTCACCAACCTGCACGGAGCGGCTGGAGAGGAAGCCGCTGAGCGGCGCGCGCAGCGTGGTGTCGTCCAGGCGCTTGCGGGCCAGATGCGCGGCGGCTTGAGCTTGATCGTACATCGCGCGGGCTTGCGCGCGGTCCTCCTTCTGCCCGCCGGCGTGCGCCTGAGCATACTGCTGCTCAGCGGCAAGATAGGCTGCCTCGAACTTGTGAAAATCGTTCGGCGCCAGGCTCCTGGAGTCGTACAGCGTCTTCATGCGCTGGTATTCATCGAGAGCGCGCTCGTAGGAGATGCGCGCCTGCTCCAGCATTTCCGGTCGGACCGGCGCTTCGGCCTTGTCCAGCGCCGCGCGTGCGGCGGCCGCCTGCGCCTCGGCGGCTTCCACCGCCAGAGAGTAGTCCGCCGGATCGATTCGCGCCAGCGTCTGGCCCGCGCGCACTTCATCCCCTTCTCTCGGGGCTGCTTCCACCACTTTGCCGGAGACCTCGAAACCAACGTTCGCCGGATCGCGCCAGGGGACCACCGACCCGCTAACATCCACGGTTTGCGCGGCGCGCATGCGATGGACAGGGCCAATCCTCACCGGGATGGCCGTCTCCGCCGGGCTCTCAATGCGTCTGGAGCAGGACGCCGCGGCGACGACGAGGGAGACGACAACAAGCAGATTGCGGTGCACAGGCTACCTCTTTGCGGTTCGGACCCGCGCCGCCCTTCTTGCGGGCGCCTGGGGCTTCGGAATCAATCGGTCAAACGCCATCTTGCGGCTCTCCGCGAGGCGGCTTTCGAACGCCTCGTCCGCGTTCAGCAGCGAAAGCATCCCGAGGCCCTGCGCCATGGCGAGCAGCGCAAGCGCGATGGTCTGCGGATCCTCGGACGGCTTCATCCCCGCTTCGGCGAAGTACTGGGCAATCAAGCCCGCGTAGGCGTCCAATTCGTGGCGCCAGATGGCGTTCACGCGTTTACGGAGGGGACGCTGCCGCAGCGCGCGCAGGTTGAACTCGGTCTTAAGCGCCGTCCAGGCTGGGTGCTGCCACTGGTCGGCGTACCAGTCGCGGGCGGCCCCGACGCGCTCGTTGGCGTCCGTATAGCGCCGGAAGACGTCGTCGAGC
>DATKOS010000344.1:0-5443 GCA_035524535.1 Bryobacteraceae bacterium | reverse complement strand
GGCCAACTAAGTTTTTTCGGAACCCTAAAGTCCGGCGGCGGTTCCGACGAACTACAAGCTTCCGGCAGGAAATTCCGGGCCGCGCGGCGGATGGAGCAGGCCGCCGCCGAACCGGCTTGGATCGCACCATAGGAGGCTTCGTATGTTGAAGAAATTGTTCCAGTTCTCCAGTAACGGCCGGGCAACGGCGGAAGCGCCACAGGAGGAACGCGCCGAGGACAGCGGGTTCTCCGCCAACGCTGCGGAATGGAAGCGGACGCCCCACGCAGCGGAGTTCGCGCCGTCCCGAAGCGACGCGCCGGCGGCGGCCAAGGCCTCGGGATTCGAGCAGATCTACCAGAGCGCCGCGGTGAAATCTCCGCGAGGGTCGTACAGCATCTTGCAGGTTTCCGAGATGCTCAACAGCCCGCACCTGGCAGGCATGACGCCGGAAGGCAGGCGCTGCGCCCTCCTGATGGCGCTGGAGGCGGCCCGTGTGGACCCGGACCAGCTCCTGCAGGACGCCATGCTCCGGCAGCGCGCGCTCAACGACCACGAAGACGCGCTGGAGGAGCGCCTGCACAGTTTTGAGGCCGCCAAAGCCGAGGAAAACCGTGCGATTCAGGCCGAGTTGGACCGCATCACCAGCCAGCATCTGGCGCGCATTCAACTGAACCTGGACGCCGTGGCGCATGCGCAGGACGAGTTCCGCGAATGGCAGGAGGGCAAGCAGCAGGAATGCCAGAGGATTACCGACGCGGCCGGCTTCTGCGTGCCGCAGAATGGCGCGCCGGGCTTGAGCGGATTGGCCGCCGTCCTGGAACACGCCGCAAAGCCGCGGCGGTAGGGCCAGGCCATGGCCGCCGCGGTTCTCCTGCTTGCCGTGGCGCTCATCGCGCGCCTCTTGAATGGGGGCGCATGGACCCGCCTGGGCGCCAAGGACTTGCGGAGAATCAGCCGCGACGCGGAGCACGAGTATCGGGAACAGATTCACCCTTTTGAATGACGGGAGATTAGGAAATAGCCGCATGAAGAACGCCGAACAGAATTATGTGGAGCCGCTGGGCCTCGACGTAGGTACCAGCCGGATCGTGGTGGCGCGCAACGCCGACCGGAAATACCAATACGAAACCTGCTTGAACGCCTTCCTGACGCTTCCGTATTCCAAGCTGGCGGAAAGCCTCCTGCAGCGCGAGAACGTGTTTCATGAAGTGCATGGAAACGAATTGGTGGTGGCCGGGGACGACGCTCAGAAGTTCGCCGAGGTCTTCCACGCCGAGACGCGCCGGCCTATGAAGGGCGGCGTACTGAACCCGCGGGAGCCGCATGCGCTCGCGGTGGTGCGCTCCATCATCGCGCGGCTGGCGGGCAAGGCAGCAGTGGAAGGGCAGAAGGCCTTCTTCAGCGTCCCGGCGCCGGTGGATGGGGACGAAGGAGGGTTAGGCTACCACGAAGCATCGGTACGCCAGATTCTGGAGGAGCTGGGCTACACGGCCACGCCGATTCAGGAAGGGCTGGCGGTGGTGTTCGGTGAGCTAGGCGCCTCCAATTTCAGCGGTATCGGCATCTCCTGCGGCAGCGGGCTATGCAACGTGTGCCTGGCCATCCTCTCCGTACCGGTGATCAGCTTCAGCGTGCCGAAGGCCGGCGATTTCATTGACAACCGGGCGGCCATGGTAACGGGCGACCTGGCGACGCGCACGCGGGTTCTCAAGGAGACGGCCTTCCGCCTGAACGGCTTTTCCGCCGACCGGGTGCAGAACGCCCTCAACGTCTACTACCACGACATGATGAAGAGCCTGATCGAGTCCCTGCGCGAGCACATTACGGCGGCGCAGAGACTGCCGAAGCTGGACCAGGCGGTGCCCCTGGCGCTGAGCGGCGGGACGGCGATGCCTCCCGGGTTTCTGGAGCACTTTTCGGCCGCGATGCGCGAAGCCGATCTGCCCCTCAAGCTCTCCGAGGTCCGGCTTTCGGCCGATCCGCTGAACTCCACCGCGCGCGGGGCATTGATGGCGGCGCTCTGTTAGCGCCGAAACCGGGCAGGCCTCGCGCCGCCCGGACAGAGCCCGGAATCGAGGCCGAAAGAAATGCCAGCTACACGAAGCCGGCTCTTGATGGAATCCGTCCTCAACGCGATGCTCGTCTGCCATCACCGGAGGACCACATTTCCGGTGACGCCACGGTTCCGGAACGGACCCGCGCCGCGGAGAACGTACATCGTCTGCCTGGATTGCGGCGCGGAACTGCCCTATGACTGGAGCCGTATGAAAGTGGTGGCGGCGGGGGACTCGGGCGGAGGCGTGGCGCCGGATCGGCTGGCGGCCCTCAAAGCGCCGGCCACCGGTGCGATATCGGCCGCCGCGGACGGTGCGCGGCCGCCCGCGCCAAACGGGATCGCGCGGGAAGACGATGGAGGCGACAAATCCGCGGCGCGTGACGGGTTGCACGAGTCCCGCCAACCGGCGCGTCTTCGCCCGGAAGCGCCGGCGGCAGCCGAAGATCCACCGGCGGCGGTCCGTACGTTGACGGTGCGGGTGGAAGCGGTGCGAACGGTAGTGGAGATACCTGCGGCGTCGGTGGCGAAGCAAGCCACGGCTCCGGATGCGGGAGCGGAGAAGGGCGCCGAACCGGCGATGGAGTTGGCCTCGTACCCCGTGCGCCTTTCGCCGGCGGAGGAGCCAAAGCAGCAGCGGAGGGGCGCGAATGGAAAGGAGGTTGCAGCGCCGCACGATGCAACCGTCATGACGCGCACCGCAGCCGCCATCCCAGCGCCGCGGCAGCGAGAGGCCGGGCTGGAGGCTCACCATGGGGCCGAGACCGCCGGCGGAGGGCAATATCTGGCTCGCGCTAAGCTGCGCCTGCAGCAGGTTCAAGTGGCGCTGCGTGTCTTGAATGCGCTCATGGCCGGACTTTCGGCGCAGCCCGATGACGTGGACAAGCTGAGGGCATGGAGCGATCCCAGCGTGCGGTCGTCCCCGGCCCGCGAGTTGGCGCTGCGGGTGGTGAGTTGCGCGGCCTCGGTGTAGTGCGGCGATGCGGGAAATGGTTAATCAGGCTTCCGGGACCGGCTCAGACCGGAGCTTCCCAGAGCCCATTGAGATAACCCAGCCTCGCTAAGCTCTCAGCGTTCGCTGCCCGTGAATCGGCGCTTCGCCGCTGATGCCGAGCGGCGGCCTCGGACAAATTGGTCGCGGCGCGGGGCGGGAGTTGACTACCGGCGGCCGGAGGACATCTTCGCGCCGAGCGCGCCCCCGGCGATGCTGAGTCCGATGATCAGCAGGAACCAAAAGAAGAGCCAGAGGACGAGGCCAACCGCCATGCCGGTTCCGCTTTGGAAGAACTGCACCATTTGCTGCTGCATGGCCGGGTCGGGGCTCGGCGTGTTCTTGATCTGCTGGATCAATTGGGACCCCAGGCGAGCGGAGATGGCGCTGGCCGTGAGGACGGTGGCGCCCAGCGGAAACATCACCACCCCGGTGATCCATCCCATGTACACGCCCGCGCTGACGTCCAGCAGGCGTTTGGTCTTGCGCCGGTAGAAGTGGACCGCGAAAAAGCCGGCGGCCAGCCAATTGACGAACGGCAGGATGAGGCTCAGCACCGTGGCGGCGACGCCCACGTACACGGCGATGCGCACGGCCACCTGGTCGTGGAAACTCACCTTGGCGGGCGCCGGCGGCGGAGGCGCGGCCGCTTCCAAGGGCAAGGAGACCACAGGGGCCGGAACTTCGGGAACAACGATCTCCCGCTGCGGCTTCCCGCATTTGTGACAGAACAGGGCGTCGGGCGGTAACTGCGCACCACATGTGCAGAATTCTGGCATCTAGGCACTTTCAGTGTGACGCAGCCACCGGCGGGACGCAACTGGCGGCGGAGAGCGGCGAGCCTCTGAACGCACGGACCGGCCGGCGCGTGCAGGCGCCCGGCGCATTCGGCGAGACCGCACTGACGTTCGCGGCTCGGCTTCCCGCGCGGTTCCGCCTCGGCTCCGGCGCGGTTTCCCGGCGCTGCCGTTGCCGCGGCTAAGCGCGCTTCCAGCGAAGGATGGGCTTGCGGGCGGCGGTGACTTCGTCCACGCGGCTGATGCGGGTGGTGTGCGGCGCGGTCTTGATCAACTGGGGATTCGACTCCGCTTCCTTGGCAATGGCAATCATGGCATCGGCGAAGGCCTCGAGTTCAGCCAGGCTCTCGGTCTCGGTCGGCTCGATCATGAGCGCGCCGTGCACAATCAGCGGAAAGCTGACGGTGTAGGGGTGGAAGCCGTAATCGATGAGGCGCTTGGCAATGTCGCCCGTGCGGACGCCCGCAGCTTCCTGCCGGGCGTCGCTGAAGACCACCTCGTGCATGCTGGGCGAAACATAGGGGAGATCGTAGTGGCCCTCCAGCCGTTTGCGGAGGTAGTTGGCATTCAGCACGGCATCGATGGTGGCGTTGCGCAGGCCCGGGCCGCCATGCGCCAGAATGTACGCCAGCGCGCGCACCAGCACGCCGAAATTGCCGTAGAACGCGCGCACGCGCCCGATGGAGCGCTTTCGGTTGTAATCCCAGGACCACCTCTTTCCCGCGCGCTTCAAGCGGGGCAGCGGCAGGAAGGGTTCCAGCGCCTTCTTCACCGCCACAGGTCCGGCGCCGGGGCCGCCCCCGCCGTGGGGCGTGGAGAAAGTCTTGTGCAGGTTCAGGTGGAGGGCGTCCACGCCGAAATCGCCGGGCCGCGCGATGCCCACCAGCGCGTTCATGTTGGCGCCGTCCATATAGAGGAGCGCGCCCTTGGCATGCAGGATCTCGGCGGCCTGCACGATATTCTGCTCGAAAACGCCCAGCGTGTTGGGATTCGTGACCATGAGCGCGGCCACGTCCTTGGTGACGATGCGCTCCAGCGCGCCCACGTCCAGCAGCCCCGCGGCGTTCGAGGGAATGTTCTCCACCTCGTAGCCGGCGATGGCGGCGGTGGCGGGGTTGGTGCCGTGAGCGGAATCCGGAACCAGAATCTTCTTGCGCGGATTCCCTCGCTTCTCCAGAAGAGCGCGGATCAGCAGGATGCCGGTCAGTTCGCCTTGCGCGCCCGCCGAGGGCTGTAGCGTAACCGCGTCCATTCCGGTGATTTCGGCGAGACTGGCTTCCAGGCGTGCGGCGATCTCCATGCAACCCTGAGCCAGCGCCTCCGGCTGATAGGGATGCGCCCAGGCGAGCCCGTCCGTGCGCGCCACCAACTCATTGACGCGCGGATTGTACTTCATGGTGCACGACCCGAGCGGGTACATGCCGTGGTCAATGGCGTAATTCCACGTGGAAAGCCGCGTGAAGTGGCGGATGGCCTCCACTTCGCTGACTTCGGGAAAGTCCTCGATGGCGTCGCGCACGTTACCCGCGCCCAGCGCGGCCGCCGCGTCCACGGAGGGGACGTCGAGCTCCGGAAGCTGGTACGCCTTCTTGCCGGGCGAGCTACGCTCGAAAAGCAGCG
>DATKOS010000343.1:0-7194 GCA_035524535.1 Bryobacteraceae bacterium | reverse complement strand
CCGCTCCAGAGAACACTTGAACTTGGCTCTAGGTCAATCGAGAACGTTCCGTCCGTCCCCACGATTCCGTCCCCACGATTCCGGCTCCGGATAGAACGTCCCCGCAGCAAACGCTGGGCTTCCCGGACAGTCCGCCTGGGTGCGGCCATCGGGGCGGGTCCGCCCAGCGAATTCCGATGAATTCCGTTTTCTTGCCACAACGGGCCGTTTTCGCGAAAGTTGAACGTTCCAGGCGGCACCGCTCCACCACTGCCCAAGGCCGGAATCGTCGTAAATATTCAGATGGCTGAGGGGCTACTAAAGGAAGTTGAACCTCCTCAAAGACCGGAACGCGCCAGTTGCGGGTTCGTCATGCACCCGTGTTGGCGCTGCCCCCGTGGAACTGCCCGAATTGGCGCGCCGAGAAGATGCTGATGAGTAGCGCGCCCAAACCGAAAGCGAGGATGTGGGTTGAAACACGCGGCTCGAAATCTCCGACGTGCGCAACAAGCAGATAACCGACCGTCACGTTAAAGAAACCCCAAAGAACGTTGACCGTTGAAGAGGAGAGCCCTTTGCCCGCGGGTTTGGCAAAAGGCGTCTGAAAGGCGCGGCCCATCACTCCGGCGACCAAATGAGGGATGGCGTTCGCCACAAACGCGCCACCAAAGAAGTACGACACGAGAGAAAGCCAGTTCATGTTGCTACGCTCCTTTTTTCACTATCTCCAGGCACAACGAATCAATCCTCAACAAGCCGCATTAGCAGTCCGAGACCTGCCTTGAGCTTTTCCTGCTCACCGGTAGTAAGCGTTTGCGAAATCCTCCTGGTGAGCCAGTCTTGTTTCGCGGCTCGACGCTCCTTGAGCAGCTTGAGGCACTTGGCCGTGAGGCGCATTAGCGTTTGCCGGCCATCGTTCGGGTCGGGGATGGCGACAACCAGGCCCGCATCCTGCAACGGCGTAATCACGGCGCTCATGGATTGCGGGCGCATCCCTTCAGCTCGGGCCAGGCTGGAGACCGTAGCCGATCCATCCTTCTCCAGCCGCAGCACAACGGACACCTGCGATGGAGTCAGATCGTTGTGTTCGCCTTGTGCGCGAAGCCGGCGCTTGAGCTTGCCGGACACCGTCCGGATCTCAAGCGCGATTGTGGAGGCGAGTCCGGTCTCAGGTGAAGGTGTTGGACGGCTCACTTCATCAGCATTGCATATGTACAGGTAAACTGTAAAGGTTATCTGAAGATACCACGGCGTAACCGCGCGAACCCGGCGGTTGCGTTCGGCCCCGGAGTTTCGCCTGGGCGGCGGATGATCCGCTGGGACTCTTACAGGCGGTCAGACGCGCCGGATCCCCGGTTGGCGGCGCCTGCCGAGCACTGCCAGGAGGAGCGTCGTGATGACTGTGTAGATCCACAGCGGGGAGCCCGGCTCAGGCGTGGCGACGATCGAACCGGAAATAGCCAAGTCCGGGGGATGCTCCACAGTGTCGCCCCAGATGGAGTCGGCTATTGTCGCTTCATACGTATAGGCGTTAGGACCAAATAACGGAATCGCGCCACCTGCATCCGTCATCGGTTGATCCGGTCCGGGGCCGCCGAACGCCTCTGGCGTACCCAGCCAGAAGCCGGGCGTGCCGGTCAAGTCCGATGAGCTAGGGACGGTGAGAAACGGCCCGTTGTAACCATCAATCCAGGGGCTGCACTGCGAGGTAGCGCAGAGATACGTGAAGGTTACGGGTGAACCGCCGACGGGACTGAAGACAACGTCTATGGAGGAGAACGTCAGCGTGTCCGCGTCGAACACAAACGAGCCGCTGGCGGTAGCGCCGTCAGCGAAGGTCACCCCCGTCAGTGTCCAGGTTACCGGGTCTGCCAAAGCCCCGAGCGGCAGGAGGGCCGCGACGACTGCCAACGGGATCAAGCGTACCATCTACTTTCTCCTTTAGCATTCCTATTTTTTCACCTGTTTATCGGTTAGGCTGATTGAGCAATCAGATTGCCAGACGGGCTATTGTTGCAACTGTTGGAGTTGGACCGAAGGATTCGGGCCAAAAGTGGTTACAACTGTTGCCGATATTTGGGAAACACACCAAAAGAGCGGCATGGCGGGAAGCGACAGAGCGGCGCTGCAGAATGGCTTGTGAACTCGGGTCCGCCGCCTTGGAGTTACGGGCGGCCGGATTCCCCTTGCACTTCTACAAGAGTGAGCGTATGCTGTCCTGTAGAAGAATTAGGGGAACGGCATGGCTGACAGTCGATTGAATCTTCCGCAAGGAACGTTGGACCTGCTTCTGCTGAGGACGCTGGCCGCCGGCCCGCTGCATGGGTGGGCGATATCGCAGCGGATCCAGCAGATTTCCAAGGATTCGGTGGAGGTACAGCAAGGCTCTCTTTACCCGGCCCTGCACCGGCTGGAGCGCCGCGGGCTGGTGAAAGCCGAGTGGGGCGAATCCGAGAATAACCGGCGTGCACGCTATTACCGGCTGACGCGCGAAGGCCGGGCTCAATTGGAAGTCGAAACTGACAAGTGGCGGCGCCTGGCGGATGTTGTCGCGCAGGTGCTGGAGACGGCGTGAGACGGCCATGTTCAGCTCTCTGAAATACCGGCTTGGGGCCCTGTTGCGCCGGGGCCGCATGGAAGCCGAATTAGACGAAGAACTCCGGTTTCACGTGGAGCGCGCCACCGAGGGCCATATCCGGAGCGGCCTGCCGGCGGAGGAAGCGCGACGGCGGGCGCTTCTGGATTTCGGGCTCGACCAAGTGAAGGAGGAATGCCGCGACGCGCGCGGCGTTCGGCTGATAGAGGAGATGGCGCAGGATTTCGCGTTCGGCGCGCGCCTTTTGCGGAAGAACCCCGGCTTCACGGCCGCGGCCGCGCTCTCGCTGGCGCTCGGCATTGGGGGCAATTCGGCTATCTTCGCCGTGGTGGACGCCTTCCTATTTCGCGCCTCGCCGCTTGCGAACGCGGAACGGCTGGTGACCATCGCCACGAAATCGGCGACAGTGTCCGACCGCGCCATCTCGTATCCCAACTTCGTCGACTGGAAACGCCGGAACCGGGCGTTCGAGGAGATGGCGGCATACCGCGTTACCGCCCTGATTCTCACCGATGGCGCCGGAGCGGAACGCGTCCCGGCTATGCAGGTTTCCGACGGATTCTTTGAGTTGGCGGGAATGAAGGCGGCGCTTGGCCGCGAATTCCGTCCGGAAGAAGAGCGGCCCGGCGCGCCGCCGGTGGCCGTCATCAGCAACGAATTGTGGCAGGGGCGCTATGCAGGCGACCCGGGTATTCTTGGCCGGACGCTAAATCTGAGCGACGCCGGGATGACCACGGTGATCGGCGTGGCGCCGCCGGGATTCCGGATCGGGCCACGCGCGGACGTTTATATCCCGCTCGACCGAACCGGCGTGTTCGAGAGCCGCGCCAGCGCCGATTCGCTGTACGGCATGGCGAGGCTGAAGCCCGGCGTGACCATTGGGCAAGCGCGCGCGCAAATGGACGCAATAGCCGCGGCGCTGGCCAAGCAATACCCCGACGCGAATCAGGGATGGCGCATGAACGTAACGCCGTTCGGCCGCTTGCGGGACGACCAAACGCGAGCGGCCCTGCTGATGGTGATGGGCGCGGTGGCCTTCGTGTTGCTGATCGCCTGCGTCAACGTTTCCAACCTGCTGCTGGCCCGGACGGCGGGGCGCGCGCACGAAGCGGCGATCCGGAAATCGCTGGGCGCCACGAACGGCCGGCTTGCGCGACAGTTGCTCACGGAAAGCGTTCTGCTATCGGGACTGGGCGGCGGCGCGGGCCTGGTAATCGCCTATTGGGCGCTCCAGGGCGTGCTGTGGCTGGCGGGAGACCTGAGCAGCGCGCCGGGCGGCGAACCGCTTGGCGGCGTACGGATCGATTTGCGGGTGTTCCTGTTCACGGTTGCGCTGACGCTGTTCGCCGGGTTAGCGAGCGGCATGACGCCCGCATTCCGCGTTTCGCGCAGAAGCCTCTCCGCCAGGCTGGGGCAAGGCGGCGCAATCGGCGCCGGCCGGCGGGAGGACCGGCGCTGGCGCGATGCGCTGGTGACCCTGGAGATGGCGCTCGCGCTGGCGCTGCTGGCGGGCGGCGGCGTCATGCTGCGGAGCCTGCATCGCCTGATGACCGCCGATTTGGGCTTCGACGCCGGACGGCTCTTGACGCTAAGCGTCTCGGACGCCACTCGGCGGGGCTCCGATGAGTCCGGCCAGCGGCTGGTGGAAGCGATCGAAACGACGCCGGGAGTGGAAGCCGCGGCGGGAGCGTTTCCGCTGCCCTTCGGGCACGGCTGGTCGGGGAATTCGTTCTACGTGGAGGGCAGCCAGGCGCCGCAAAACGGGCGCCTGCCGGAAGCCCGCGTGAGATACGCCGGGCCGCATTATGCACGGGCGCTGGGATTGCGGATCGAGGAAGGCAGGTGGTTCACGGCTGCCGAGGCGGGGCAATCCGCCGTGATCAACGAGCGCATGGCGCGCGCGTTCTGGGCGGGTGGGAGCGCCGTGGGCCGCCGGTTCTCGCTGGGCGGCGCCAAACCGCCGTGGATCACGGTAGTGGGCGTGGCTGCGAATACCAGGGAAAACGGGATCGACGCGGACTTGGGCCCAGAAATCTATATGCCGACCCTATTCCAGTACGACATCGTGGTGAGGACCGCCGGAAGCCCCGGCGCCATAGCGGGCGCGGTGCGAAGCCGCATTCGGAGCTTGGACAAGGCGCAAGCCGTCTACGACGTGCAACCCATGACCGACCGCATTTCGGAATCGCTGGTCCCGGAGCGGTTCTTTGGCGTCATAGTCGGAAGTCTTGCGGCGGTTGCGCTGGTGATGGCGGCGGTGGGCCTCTATGGAGTGATCGCGTATTCAGCCGCGCGGCGGACGCAGGAGGTGGGGATTCGGATCGCGCTGGGAGCGGCTCCGGCGGGCGTCGCGGCGCTGATGGTGAAGCAGGGTATGAAACCGGTTCTGGCAGGGATCGCATTGGGAGCAGCGGGCGCGCTCGCGGCTACGCGGCTGCTGGCCAGTTTCCTTTTCGATGTGAGGCCCAACGACCCGCCGACCTTCGCGGCCGTTTGCCTGTTGCTGGCCGGGGTGGCGCTGATTGCTTGCTGGCTTCCGGCGCGGCGCGCCACACGGATCAGCGCAGTGGCGGCGCTTCGTTGGGAATAGGGGCGGGGCGGGGGTGTGTTTCCCGCCGGCCGACTGTCGGGCCTGGCGGCGGGGGCGGGCTGATTGGTCCGGATGGGGAACTCCATTTTGCTTGATTCGACGATCTACGTTATGGCGGTTCTTTTCGCCGCCACGCTGATTCGCTCCACGTTTGGGTTTGGCGAGGCTCTGGTGGCGATGCCGCTGCTCGTGCTGCGGCTGCGCGTATCCGTGGCGACTCCGCTAACAGTGCTGGTTTCGGCAGCGATGGCGGCGGTGATCGTGATACAGGACTGGCGGCATGTGCAGTGGCGCAGCGCGGCGGGTCTGATTGCGGCGGCGCTGCCGGGCGTTCCGGTGGGGGTGTGGCTGCTGGCGAAGGGAAACGAGGAGGCGGTGAAGCTGATCCTCGGCGGCGTGATCGTGGGGTTCTCGCTGTATTCGCTCCTGGCAAAGACCGCGCGGCGGCTGAGCGAGGACCGCCCGAAGTGGCTTCTGGCGTGCGGTTTTCTTTCCGGCGTGCTGGGCGGCGCGTATGGGATGAACGGCCCTCCGCTAGCGGTGTACGGGACGCTGCGGCGCTGGTCCCCGCAGCATTTTCGGGCGACGCTGCAAGGCTACTTTCTGGCCGCAAGCGCGGCGGGCCTGGCGGGATACACGACGCTTGGGATGATGAACGGCGTGGTGGGGCGGTACTTCCTTGTCTCCCTGCCGGGCGTGATGGCGGCCATCTGGCTGGGCAGCGCGATGAACCGCAGAATGCAGGGCAATGGCTTTATCCGGGTGGTCTACGGCGGACTCCTTGTGATCGGCGCGGCGCTGGTGATTCAGGCGGCCCGCGGCTGAGGGCGGGCGGCGAGACCTATGTGGCGGTGCACGAAGCGGCGCCTGGCGTTTCCCGCGGCGCCCGCGGCGCGGTGAATGCCGGGCTCTTGCCGGAAGATCCGCGACGCCAGGGCGGAAGCGCGCGGGGAGGCGAACCTGGCGGGCGCGCCGGGCCTACCAGCGCTGATGCACGGCTGCCCGAATGTGACGGTCGTAGATGGCTTGAACGGCTTGCATTTGGGCGGGGCTCAGGGCCGCGAGTTCGGCGGCGGCGGCGTTGTCTTGGGCTTGCTTGGCGGTCTTGGCGCCGGGAATCACGGTGGAGACTCCGTCGAACATCAGAATCCAGCGGAGCGCGAACTGCGCCAGCGTGGCGCCGGCGGGAACCAGGGGCTTGAGCTCCTCCACGGCTTGCAGTCCGGCTTCATAGGGGACGCCGGAGAAGGTCTCGCCCACGTCGAAGGCTTCGCCGTGGCGGTTGAAGTTGCGATGGTCGTCCGCCGCGAAGGTGGAGGCCGCGGTGAGCTTGCCGGTCAGCATGCCGGAGGCCAGGGGGACGCGGATGATGGTGGCCACGCCGCGACGTTTGGCTTCGCCCAGGAAATACCCGGCGGGGCGCTGGCGGAACATATTGAAGATAATCTGCACGGACTCGACGCCCGGAAACTCGATGGCCTTCAGGGCTTCCTCCACCTTTTCCACGCTGACGCCGTAGTGCTGGATCTTGCCGTCCTTGACGAAGCCGTCCATCGCGGCGAAGGTTTCGGGCTGGTAGTAGGCCTCGGTTGGCGGGCAGTGAAGCTGGACGAGTTCGAGCGAGTCGACGCCCAGATCCTGGAGGGAGCGATCGATAAACGCCGAGAGGTTGCGCTTGTTGTAGCCGGCGGCGGTATGAGGATTCAATCGCCGGCCGGCCTTGGTGGCCACATGGAAGGGGGTCTTGGTCTCCTGGCGGAGGCGGCGAATGAGGCGTTCGGAACGGCCGTCGCCGTAAACGTCGGCGGTATCGAAGAAATTCACACCGGCGTCGAGGGCCTTCTTCATGGCGGCGATGGATTGCTCGTCATCCACGTCGCCCCAAGCGCCGCCAATGGCCCAGGCGCCGAAGCTGATTTCCGAAATGTTCCAACCGATACGGCCGAATTGCCGGTATTTCACGTTGATCTCCTAGTCGAAAAATGCAAGCCGGGCGCGCCGGCGGCTCGCCAAGACGGCGCCGCGACGA
>DATKOS010000342.1:0-8608 GCA_035524535.1 Bryobacteraceae bacterium | reverse complement strand
CCGCTGCATCTTTTGCGGCTATTGCGTCGAGGCCTGCCCCACCGATGCCATCACGCACGGACACGGCTTTGAGGCGGCCAGCTACAACACCTCCACGCTGGTCAAACGGAAAGAGGATATGCTGGCGGCCATACCCGCGGGCGCGCGGCCGCCGCAAATAGCGCCGGAAGCGGCGCCCGCGCACTGACCCGCGCCAGGACCACAGTTTGTTTCGAGATTTCAAGGAACAGATCGAGACCGTATTCCGGGAAGATCCGGCCGCCAGGAGCGTGGCGGAAATCCTGCTCTGCTACCCCGGCTTCCACGCCATCCTGGCGCACCGACTGGCGCACCGGCTTTACCGCTGGAAGGTTCCCCTGGTTCCGCGGCTCATCTCGCAGTGGAGCCGATTCCTGACCGGCATTGAAATTCACCCCGGCGCCACCATCGGCCGCCGCTTCTTCATCGATCACGGCATGGGCGTGGTGATTGGCGAAACCACGGTCATCGGCGACGACGTGCTGCTCTACCAGAGCGTCACGCTGGGCGGCACGGGCAATGAGAAAGGCAAGCGCCATCCCACGCTCGGCAACGGCGTGGTGGTGGGAACGGGCGCCAAGGTTCTGGGGAACATCCGCATCGGCGACCACGTCAAGATCGGCGCCGGTTCGGTGGTGGTGCGGCCCGTTCCGGATTACTCCACGGTGGTGGGCATTCCGGGGCGCGTGGTGCGGATGCGGGCGGACAGCGGCGTGCTGGACCACGGCTTGCTGCCCGACCCGGAGGGACAGGCCATTGAAGACCTGGAGCGCCGGGTGACGGAACTGGAAGGCCTGTTGCGCCGGATGGCCTCCGGGCGCGATAGTGAGGATTCGCCCGCGCCGATGGACGTGGGCGCGGACCTGCCGCGCTAGCGGCCCGGAAAAGGGGGACAATCAGGGCATGGCGCCACGAGGTTTGCTGCTGGCCGGCTTGGCGGCGCTGGCCTGTGCTCTTCCCGCCGCCGCGCAATCCACCAACAGCAGGGACCTGGCCACGGGCAAGTTCCTGGTGGCGAACCGCGGCCTTGCCGACCCGAACTTCAGCGAGACGGTGGTCCTGCTGGTGGCCTTCGACGAGAACGGCGTGGTGGGGCTGGTGGTGAACCGCCGCACGAAACTGCCGGTCTCCACCGCCATCGCCATCCAGGAAGCCAAGCACCGCCCGGAGCCGGTGTACTACGGCGGGCCCGTGGAACTTGAGGGCGTGATGGCGCTGGCGCGTTCCAGCGCGGCCATTGAGGGCGCCAAGCACGTGGTGGGCGACGTCTACTTGATCGTCAACAAGCAACTGCTCGATAAGTCGCTGGCCTCGCCCATCTCCTCGAGCGCGTTCCACATCTTCCTGGGTTACGCCGGCTGGAGCGCGCCACAATTGCGCAACGAGCTGCGCCAGGGAGGCTGGTACATTTTCCCAGGAGACTCCTCTCTGGTATTCGACGGAGAGCCCGGCACCGTTTGGGACCGCCTGATCGCCAAAGCCGAAGTACGATTCGCCCTGTTCACCCCTCCAACTTATGCCCCAAGATGAGTTCCATCTCGCCGCGGCGGCGCGGCAGGAGATGATTGACCACGGCTTCGAGCCGGACTTCCCCGCCGCCGCCGAGCAGCAGCTTGCCGCGATTCGCGCCGAGCCGGACCGTTCGCTGCGCGATTTGACGGGCCTCTTCTGGTCGTCGATCGACAATGACGAATCGCGCGATCTGGACCAGATCGAATGGGCCGAGCGCACGCCGGCCGGCATCCGCGTTCTGGTGGGCATCGCCGACGTGGATTCCGCCGTGGCCAGGACCACGCCCATCGACGCTCACGCCTGCAAAGAAGCCACCACGGTCTACACCGGCATCGCCACGTTTCCGATGCTGCCGCTGAAGCTTTCGACGGACCTGACGTCGCTCAACGAAGGGCAGGAGCGCAACGCCGTGGTGATTGAGATGCTGGTGGCCGCGGATGGCTCGCTGGCCTCCAACTCCGCGTACCGCGCCGTGGTGCGCAACCGCGCGCAGCTCACGTACAGCGGGGTGGGGCCGTGGCTGGAAGGTAAAGCGGACGCGCCGGAGAAGGTAACGGCCTCGCCGGAGTTGGCGGCGCAGCTCAAGCTCCAGGATGAAGCGGCGCAGGCGCTCTGCGAAGCGCGGCACCGGCTGGGCGCGCTCACCTTTGACCGGCTGGAAGCGCAGGCGGTGATTTCCGGCGGCGAGGTGCGAGACATTCAGGCGCGCGGAACGAACCGCGCTTCGCAGTTGATTGAAGACTTCATGATCGCCGCCAACGAATCCATGGCCCGGGCCATGCGCGACGCCGGCGTGACCTCCATCCGCCGCGTGGTGCGGGCCCCGGAGCGCTGGCCGCGCATTGTGGAGCTGGCCGCGCGCTACGGAGACCAGCTTCCGCCCACGCCCGATTCCGCGGCCCTGAACGCTTTCCTGCTGCGGCGCAAGCAAGCCGACGCCGTGCATTACGCCGATGTTTCGCTGGCCGTGCTCAAGCTCATGGGACCGGGCGAATATGTGGCGAGCCGCCCCGGCGATTCGGCGGTAGGGCATTTCGGCCTGGCGGCGCACGACTACACGCACTCCACGGCGCCCAATCGCCGCTTCGCCGATCTGGTGACGCAGCGCCTGCTGAAAGCGATGACGGCCGGGGCCAAGGCGCCCTACACGGATGAGGAACTGGACGGCATCGCGCGCAACTGCACGCTGAAAGAAGATGCGGCGCGCAAGGTGGAGCGCGCCATGACCAAGCGCCTGGCGGCCGCGGCGCTGGCCCATCGCATCGGCGAAGCCTTCTCCGCCGTGGTGACGGGCGCTACGCCGAAGGGCGTCTTCGCGCGCATCTTCAATCCGCCGGTGGAAGGGCGCATCCTACGAGGCGAGCAGGGCCTGGACGTCGGCGACCGCCTGCATGTGAAGCTTATCGGCGCCGATCCGCGGCGCGGATTCATCGACTTCGCAAGGGCCTGACGTTTCAGGCGGACGATTTGCGCCGCGCCGACGCGGGGGGCTCCCGCTTCTTTCCGCGCGCCGGCTTGGTGTTCTTGGAGACGCGGAGCCGCCACGCGGCGCGAAGCGCGCCCGCGAGCACTTCCTCGCTCGCCCGGGCGAGGCGTATGTGCGTGGCACCGCTCTTCCCCCAACCTCCGTGCACCGGCAGAAACACCTCGGGCATTTCGCCGGTGAAGGCGGCCTGCTGTTCCGGGTTGAGCATCAGGTTACCGTAGCCCTTGCTCGCGTGGGCCAGCGTGGCGAAGATGCGGCCGCCCACGCGGAAGTCCGCCGAGCCGAAGTGCTCGCCTTCCTCGGCGCCGTCCATGCTTAAGGCGATGCGGCGGAAGTCCTCTATGGTCATGGGGAAGCCTCTAGCCGGCCGGCGGAATGTTCTGGTTCACGCGGAACAGATTGCCCGGGTCGTAAGCCTTCTTGACCTTACGCAAGCGGGCGAAATTTGCGCCGTAAGTAGCTTCCACGCGCGAAGCGCCTTCTTCCATCATGAAGTTCACGTAGCCGCCGGGGGCGGCGAACGGATGCACGGCGTCCCAGTAGGCGCGCGCCCAATCGCTGATCTTGTCCTTGTTCGCGGGGTCGGGATCCACGGCCAGGATCACTTCGGCGAACCTGGTCTTTCGGTAGGCGAACGCGGTAGCGTCCGGGGCCACGCGATGCACCGCGCCGTCAATCGGGTAGAGATGCATCGTGGAGAGCATGGTGGGCGGTTTGGAACCGAACTCGAAGTGCCGCGCGATGGCCTCATCGCTCAGGGTGTTTACAAAGTCCGCCTTCCAGTAAGATTGCAGGCCGGCCGGATAGAGCGGGTCGAAGAGGCTGTTGAGAAACGGCAGCGGCATGGGGCCCACGTGCGAGAGCAGCGGCTTCGGCCAGGAAGCCACCGGCTCCAGCAACCCGTCCACGGTAGCCTGGTCGGCGGCGGACGACCAGATCACGCCGCAAACCGTGCGCAGATGCAGCTCGGCGGGAAACATGGGCGCGGGCGGCACGGTGAGGAACGCGAAGAAGCCGCTGAGTTCGTCCGGCAGGCGCGCGATCAGCTCTTCCCACCGCCGCATAATCTCAGGCGCATGTTCGATGGCCCAGAACATGGGACCCGCGGTCATCACGCGGACCGGGTGCAGGGCAAAGGTGAAGTTGGTAACCACGCCGAAATTCCCGCCGCCGCCGCGCACGGCCCAGAAGAGGTCGGCGTTCTGCTTTTCGCTGGCGGTGACGAAGCTGCCGTCGGCCAACACGACATCCACGGCGAGCAGGCTGTCGATGGTCAGCCCGTACTTCCTGGTCAGGTACCCGATGCCGCCTCCCAACGTGAGGCCGCCGACTCCGGTGGTGGAGACGAAACCGGCGGGCGCGGCCAGGCCGAAGGGGTGCGTGGCATGATCGACATCGCCCCAGACGCAGCCGCCCGCCACATCGGCGACGCGCGCATCGGGAGAGACGCGCACGCCCCGCATGCGCGAGAGGTCAATCACCAGGCCGTCATCGCAGCCGCCGAGTCCGGGAGCGCTATGGCCGCCGCCGCGCACGGCCAGCAGGAGGCCGTTGTCGCGGGCGTAGTTGACGGAAGTCATCACGTCCGCCGCGTCGGCGCAGCGCGCGATGAGCGCGGGCCTCTTCTCGATCATCGCGTTGTAAAGTTTGCGCGCGTCGTGGTAGCCGGCGTCGCGCGGTTCAAGCACCTCTCCCCGAATGCCGGAGCGGAAGGCGCTGTGATCGGCAGGCATTAATTTCACCCTCCTCAGTGAATTCCCGGACGCCGAATCCCTCGTTTCGGTTCCCGGACGTTGAAGAGTATACACCCGGCGGAAGAGAGGATTAGAGCTTGTGAGCGGCCTGATGAGCGGGTTGTGTGATCAAGTCCACGGATAGCCCCGCCGGCGGCGGGAAGGGCGCGCCGCGAGGCGCTATTCCTCTTCCTCGCCCACTTTGAGGACGGCCAGAAACGCTTCCTGCGGAATTTCCACACGGCCCACGCGCTTCATCCGCTTCTTGCCTTCCTTTTGCTTCTCCAGGAGCTTGCGTTTGCGCGAGATATCGCCGCCGTAGCACTTGGCCAGCACATTCTTGCGCATGGCGGCGATGTTCTCCCGGGCGACAATCTTGTTGCCGATGGCCGCCTGCAGCGCCACCTCGAACATCTGCCGCGGAATCAACTTCCGCAGCCGCGAGATCAGCGCCTTGCCGCGATCGTAAGCGAAATCGCGGTGGACAATGATGGAAAGCGCGTCCACCGGATCGCCCGCCACCAGCACGTCCAGCTTCACCATGGGCGAGATGCGATAGCCCGCGAGGTGATAATCGAGCGACGCGTAGCCGCGCGAAGCGGACTTCAAGCGATCGTAAAAATCGAGCACGATTTCGTTGAGCGGCAGCTCGTAAAGCAGCATCACGCGTCCGCCGCCAAAGTACTCGAATTTCTTCTGCACGCCGCGCTTGTCTTCGAGCAGCTTGAGGACGCCGCCCAGAAACTCCTCGCGCGTGATCACCGTGGCGTCGATGATCGGCTCCTCGATCTCCTTGATTTGCGAAGGGGCCGGAAACTTGGTGGGGTTGTCCACTTCGATCACGTCGCCGACCGTGGTGGTGATGCGGTAGACCACCGAGGGGGCGGTGGCGATCAGGTCGAGGTCGAACTCGCGCGACAGCCGCTCCTGCACGATCTCCAGGTGCAGCAGGCCCAGAAAGCCGCAGCGGAAGCCGAAACCGAGCGCCACGGAATTCTCCGGCTCGAAATTGAAGGCGCTGTCGTTCAGCCGCAGCTTCTCCAGCGCATCGCGCAGCATGCCGTGCTCGTGCGATTCCACTGGATAGAGGCCCGCGAAGACCATGGGCTTGATCTCCTCGAACCCGGGCAGCGGCTCGGCGGCCGGCGCCTCATGGTCCGTGATCGTGTCGCCGATCTTGGCGTCGGAGACGGTCTTGATGGTGGCGGAGAGGAAGCCCACTTCGCCGGCGCTGAGCTCGTCGCACGGCGTGGCCTTGGGCGCCTGATAGCCCAGCGTTTCCACATCGTAGGGCTGTCCGTTCGACCACAGGCGGATCTTCTGGCCCTTGCGCAAGCGGCCCTCCACCACGCGGACCAGGATGATTACGCCGCGGTAGGTATCGAACCACGAATCGAAAATCAGCGCGCGCAGCGGCGCATCGGGCGAGCCCTTCGGAGGCGGCACAAGGTGCACGATGGCTTCCAGAACTTCGTGCACGCCGGTACCCTGCTTGGCGCTCACCAGCACGGCGTCGCGCGCGTCCAGGCCGATGACGGTCTCGATTTGCTCGCGGATGCGGTCGGGCTCGGCCGAAGGCAGGTCGATCTTATTGATGACCGGAATAATTTCCAGGTTGTGGTGCAGCGCCAGGTAGGTATTGGCAAGCGTCTGCGCCTCCACGCCCTGAGACGCATCCACCACCAGCAGGGCGCCCTCGCACGCTTGGAGGCTGCGCGAAACCTCGTACGAAAAGTCCACGTGCCCCGGCGTATCGATGAGGTTGAGCTGGTAGAGATTGCCGTCGCTGGCGCGATAACCGAGGCGGACGGCGTGCGCCTTGATGGTGATGCCGCGCTCGCGCTCCAGATCCATGGAGTCGAGCACCTGCTCCATCATCTCGCGCTGCGAAAGGGCGCCGGTCACTTCCAGAAGCCGGTCGGCCAGGGTGGACTTCCCGTGGTCGATATGCGCAATGATGGAGAAATTTCGGATGAATTGGGGGTCCATGCGATGAGAGGACGCCACCCAATTATCCCACACGCAGGGCTTCGCCGCCGAAAGAACGGGAATTCGGCTCACTGCCGGCGTCTTGCGCGGCAGTTCCGCGAAGCCGGCGGCGGCGCGCGGGCGCTGAAGACTTTCAGGCCCGATGTTAGACTGGAATTCAGCGCAGCAAAGCCTCTCGCGCAAGCCGGATATCCCCTTCGATGGCGCTCCTTTCCCCGGCGCAAATCGCCGGATACATCGCCCTGGTTCTGGGCATTGTCGCATTTTCCCAAAAGAGCGACCGGCGTCTTCTCTTCTTCAACGCCACGCAGAGCGTGGTTTACGCGCTGCATTTTCTCCTGCTGGGCAACTTCACGGCGGCGGCCAGTGCCCTGGTTTCCTCCAGCCGTTCCTACCTGGCGCTGCGCTATCGCGCCTGGTTGCTGGGAGCGGCGTTCGTTTGCGCGAACCTCGCCCTCGGCTTCCTGCTTGCCAGGAACGCTGCGGGCTGGCTGCCGGTGATTGGCTCCGCCATCGCCACAGTGGCCATCTTCCGCATGCGCGGCATTCCATTCCGCTGCGTGCTGCTCCTGAGCACGCTGCTCTGGCTGACCAACGACATCCTCAGCCGGTCCGTGGGCGGTACGCTGCTGGAAACGCTGAACGCGGCCACGAACCTGGCCACCATCGTTCGTTTGGCGCGAGCCAGGCGCCGGGACCGGGAGCAAGGCGGCCCGCAAGCAGATGCCGCCGAAGGCGAGGCCCTGGTGAGCGCGGATTCCCGGCGGTAGCGCGGCGCCGCTAGGGGTCTATCGACTACTTCTCCGGCTACTGCTTCAAAGCCGCGGCGGCGGATTCGATCGCCTGGGCGGCATTGGTGAGAGTCTGGCCGGCCAGTGCGATTTCGCGATCCGCCAGATCCCACTGGTTCTGCTCGATGCTCTCGCGCACTCCGGGCAGCGTTTTGACGCCGTAGCCGGTGTAGAAGCCGGGGGCATAGATCTGGTTCTTGAACCAGTCGCGGTTGGGCAGGCCTTGCGGCAGCGTCAGGGCGCGATCCACGGCGATGAGCCTGGCGTTGGCTTCACGCAGAGCCGCCGCGGGAGGCGCCGCGCCGCCGCTGGCGGAAACCCGCGCCAGCGCCTGCGAATAGGCGTCCGCCGCGCGCCGCAACGCCGCCATTGCGTTGTCCAGTGGGGCGAAATTCAAATAAGGCGGGATATCCTGCCGCGCCGGCTGCACGGTTTTGCGCCGGGGGTCCTCAGTGGCCGCATAGGCGCCGTCATCCAGGCGGCGATTCACGGCCGCCGCGCGATCGCGCGCGTCGCCGGCCAGCTTGTGTACTTCATCCACGTAGCGGTGAATGGTGTCACTGAAATCGTCGTAGTCGAACGGCAGCAGGTCGGCGTCCGCCAGTCGCATCACGGCCTCGCCAGCGGTTTGCGCCAGCGCGCGGCCATAGGTGAAATCGGTGTCGGAGAAGTGCGTAAACCAGTAGAAATCGTCGTAGATGGAGTGGTAAACGCCGCCGCTATCCTCGCCGCCATAGGAGAGGTTCAGGGAGGCCACGCCCAGGTGGTCAATAAATACGGTGTAATCGGAACCGGAACCGAGAGCCGCCAGGCGCAGGTCGGCGCGCGGGCGCGCGTCCCCGCCCTCGTCGGAGGCCCCCCCGGCCTGTTCGGATTCGTCGCGCGCGCGCAGCCGCTTCCACACGCTGACGCCGCTTTCCGGGTCGTCAATGTCCCGCGCCACGCCGTTCATGTACTTCTCCAGCGTGTGCGAGCCGGACATATTCAGGTAGCCGCGCCCATTGTTGTCGGAGTTGATGTAGGCCACGGCCTTGCGGGTAAGCTCATCGGCGTGCGTCTCCGCCCACTCGGTGGAACCG
>DATKOS010000341.1:0-4896 GCA_035524535.1 Bryobacteraceae bacterium | reverse complement strand
ATTCCGGACGACGATCCCATCTTCCACACCGTCTACGACATCGGCGAACGCTACCAGTTGCCTGGCGCCGCGCACGTGAGGCTGGGGTATAAGGTTCCGCAGTTTTCCACGGGCCCCCAGGACGGCAAGGGAGCCCACTGGCGGGCCATCTACGACAGCAAGGGGCGCATCCTGGTGGCGATCTCCTACAACTCGGACGTGGGAGACGCCTGGGAATGGGCCGACGATCCGGCCTACCCGGCCAAGTTCTCGGATCTGGCCATCCGCCTGGGCGTCAACTACATCGTCTATGCGATGACGCATTGAGAAAGTCAGTTGTCGCTAATCAGTCGTCAGTAGTCAGTAAACAGTCGTCAGCAAGAGTTCTCCACAATTCCGACGGCGCCTCGCCCCTGAATCCCAACCCACCGCCGCGTGTCAGTCCCGTTATCGCCCGAGCCCTCATCCGCACCGGCCTTCGAGAGAGAGCCCACGTCCCAAAGCCGAGCCGCGAACGTAAAGGAGAGAGGGAGCCGCAAAGCCCCGCAAACATCGAAACCCGCCCCACGCTTCGGGCTGGAAGCTGATGACTGAAAACTGATAACTGATAACTTCTCCCTATCTCCCAGGGTCGAATATCCGCTTATCCACTGGCAGCGGATGGAAAGGCGCCGGGTCCGCCTTAGCCGCGAAGCAATCGGAAAGATCCGTGGCAGCGGCGTCCTGCAGCGTCATGGGCGGCGCGCCCATCAGGCGGAAAACAGTCTTCAGCAGCCCCGGGAAGCCAGTATTCACGTGCGTCACGTAGTCCCGCTTGCACCAGGGCCCGGCGCATAGCAGCAATGTGCGGCGCGCATCGAGGTGATCCACGCCTCCGCGCGTATCGTTCTCCGTGACGAATACGGCCATCTGGTTCCACCACTTCGTGCCGGAAAGGTATTCGAGGATGCGCCCCAAGGCAAGGTCGTTATCGGCGGCGTAGGATTCTTCGTAGGGGTAGCCCGCCTCGGGGCGCGCCGCCGCCAGCCGGTCGTTCGGCAGGTGGATGAAGAGCACGCGCGGCAGATCCACGCCGGGCGTCACGTACCCGTCCTGAATTTCGCGGATTGTCTGGGCCGCGCGGTCCACGTCGCGGATCGTGGTGTCCGCGCCGGGCTTCAGGCCGAAGGCTTCCACGGACAGGCCGCGGCGCGCCAGATACTCCAGAGCGTCCTGCCACTCCGGCGTATCGGCGTAGAAGTTGTCGCCGAAAGTCCATTGCGCCGCCATGGCGTGCTGGTTGGGCGTAATGGCAACGTCCTTCAGGCTCAGGCGCTGCCGCTGGCCGTCGGCGTAGCCGTGCATTCCGAAATGCGCCAGCGCGGCCATGCCCATCGCCGGTCCGTTGGAGGCGGAGGGAATGTCGCCAAGCACGTCGTCGTATGTGCGCGCATCCTTGGCGATAATTACGGCGTAGCGCACCGCCGCGGGCAGTGGCTTCGGCGCGGCGGGCAGGGGGCTGAACCCGTTGGCTTCCATTACGAACGCGGTTTCCTTGGCAAGCTCGTCCGGCTTTGGAATGGGGAAGGAGGAGAGCATTCCCTGTAGCCACTCCCCGGAGCCGTAGGGCGCGTCCGGGCCCTGTCCCTTTACCGCCGCCGCCAGCACGCGATCGCGATCCACCGCCACGCGCGTCGGGAACCAGCCCGTGGGCACGTGGCCCAGAACCTCCCTCTTCCGCGGGTCGATCACACCGGCGGCGTTGATGCCCGCCTCCGCCACAAACAGCAGGCCGGAGGCGTCGTCGTAGGCCATGCCGGCGGGTTGCACGCCGCGCAGATCTTCCATGCCGGGAATGCGGATCGGAATCTCGGCTTGCACGCGCTTCGCTTCCGGGTCGATCGCTGTGATCGAGTCCGTGTCCGCGTTCGCCACGAAAACCTGCCCCGCGGCCGCTATCACGCCCGACGGGTTTTGCGATCCGGTGGACACCGTCGCCGTCACTTTCGGCGCCGAAGGGTCGGACACATCGACGAACGCCACCGATCCCGTCTCGCCGTCCACCGCCGCGTAGAGCGTCCGCCTGTCGGGGGAAAGCCCCAGCGCGAACGGCGCGCCGGAGAGCGTCGCCCAGGAGATCGCTTGGCGCGAGTGCGTTTCAATCACGGCGATTCGTGAGTTCGCCTGGTCGGCCGCGTAGAGTAGGCCGCCCGCTTCGTCGAATGCCAGATCGCCCGCGTAGGCCCGTGTGCCCGATCCAGCGCTCAGGTCTATCGAGCGCAGCCGCCCGCTGCTCCAATCGATTTCGCTGATGCGTCCCGAGGCTCCTTCGGAAGCGAATACCGTGTGCTCGCCGGAAAACACCAAACCGCGCGCCACGCTGCGCCAGCCCGACGGCCCGATTTCCGCCAGGCGGTCCAGCGATCTCATGCCCGGCTCCGCGATTTCCCAGCGCGCGCCCGCGCCGCGCGCCATCGCCACCACTACGCTCTCCCCGGAGCCCGCGCTGGCCGTGGCTAGAGCTTTATGCGAGGCGCTCAGCGCCAGGCCGAACGGGTTCGGTCCGGTGAAATACTGATCGCCCGCCGGGGCAATCACCGCCCCGCCGGGCAATATGGAGGAGTTGCCGTGCCGGAACGCGGGCCGCAGCCCCGCCGGCGCGCCCCACCATTGCGCGGCGAGCGCGGAAAGAGCGGCGGCGCCGAGCGCATATCGCCAGACTGCGGGCACGTCTCCATCATAATAGGCGGATTTCTACTATTTCCGTGGGGGGCGCGCAACTTGTCCCTGGTTGGCGGGTTGTGATACCAATAGGTATGAGCTGGAGCGGGCACCGCTGCGCGGGGCGCGGCGCTGGTTCTGGGTTAGGCGCCGTCGAGGTGGAAGCTCTAATGGGAACCGCACTGGAGAGGCATTATGGCGCCAACTAGTCTCCCGCGCGCGCCCCAGGCGCCGCTGGAAGACCCACTGGCTCACTTGCCGTGTTCGAGCATTCTCGAATACCGCCGCGGCCAAGTCATCTATGACCAGCAGCAGCCTTCCACGGCGCTCTACCTGATCATCGACGGCAAGGTGAAGGTCTCCCGCATCGCGGACGACGGACACCAAGTCGTTGTGGATATTTACCAGCCGGACGAGTTCTTTGGCGAATCGGCCTTTCTCAACCTGCAATTCCGCCCCGAACAGGCCTCCGCGCTTGAAAATACGAAGCTCATGACGTGGAGCGCCATTGAGATCGAGGAGATCATCTCGCGCCGTCCGCGTCTAGCCGTGGCTCTGTTGCAGATTCTGGCCCAGCGCACTCTCGAGTTCACCCACCGCATTGAAAGCTTCTCGGTGGATAACATCGCCCGGCGGTTGGCGCGCTCGCTCATCCGCTTTTCCGAGCGCCTCGGCGCCATGGAGCCGGATGGCTCCGTGCGCATGACGCCCTTCACCCATGAACTGCTCTCGCAATACGTCGGCACCTCTCGCGAAATCGTGACCCACTACATGAACCAATTCCGCCGGCAGGGCCTGCTCCGGTATTCGCGCAAGGGCATCATCCTCTACCCGGAACCCTTCAAGAATTGGCTGCGCCAAAGCGACTAAAACGCCCAAAAAACGCCCCCGCGGGCCATATTATCGAAAGATAATTGTTGGACCGATCAGCCAGGGAGCTCTTCTCTAAGCGGCGGCCCGCGCTTTCGTGGTTCAATGGTGCTTCAATAAAGCGCTCGGGGAAGTCCCCATCCAGGCGCTCCTCGATCTTGCCGTCGCGGCGGCGGAGGGGCTTCGCTGAGCGCTGACGGCTGATTCTCCATGTTCCTCTACGCAATCACAATTCTCGTAAGCGCCTTCTTGCTTTTCCAGGTGCAGCCGGTGATCGCCAAGATCATCCTTCCCTGGTTCGGCGGCACCGCGGCGGTGTGGACTACCTGCCTGCTGTTCTTTCAGCTTGTTTTGCTGCTCGGCTACCTGTATTCGCACGCGCTGGTCCGCTACTTGAAGCCGCGCGCGCAGATGCTGGCGCACGCGGCGCTGCTTCTCGTCAGCATGCTGGCGCTGCCCATTTATCCGCACGCCTCCTGGAAGCCTTCGGACCCCAGCGACCCGCTGTTCCGCATTCTCGGCCTCTTGTCCGTCACCGTGGGCCTGCCCTATTTCCTCCTGTCCACCACCGGACCCTTGATGCAGGCCTGGTACGCGCGCCGCTACAAGGGCGCTATGCCCTACCGCCTCTACGCACTCTCCAACGCCGGCTCCATGTTCGCGCTGCTCAGTTATCCCGTGCTGTTCGAACCGGTATTCGGCACGCATCAGCAGGCCGGCATGTGGTCCATCGGCTACGTGGCGTTCGCGCTGCTGTGCGGCTTCGTGGCCTTCCAGTCAGGCAACCAGGCGGTCATCGAAGAGACGGCCGCCGGGGAAGAGGGAGAACGTCCTACATGGCGCATCTACGCGCTGTGGCTTTTGCTGCCGGCGTGCGCGTCGGCGCTGTTGCTCTCCATCACCAATCATCTCTCGCAGAACATCGCCGCCATTCCCTTCCTGTGGGTGCTTCCACTGAGCGTGTATCTGCTTTCCTTTATCCTCTGCTTCGAGGGTGGCGGCTGGTACCGGCGCAACCCCTATCTCCAACTGCTGGCGGTGGCCCTCGGCTGCATGGCTTATTCCATGTTCAGCTCGGGCTCGGAGAACCTGCCCATCAAGGTGGGCGTGCCGCTCTTCCTCATGGGGTTGTTCACCTGCTGCATGGTCTGTCACGGCGAGCTGGTGCGCTTGAAGCCCCACCCGCGCTATCTCACTCATTTCTACCTGATGATCTCGGCGGGCGGCGCGCTGGGCGGCCTGTTGGTGGGCCTGGCGGCGCCTTACCTGTTGAACGCGCTCTATGAGCTGCCCATCTTCATGGTGGTATGCGCCACGCTCGCCATCGTCGTTCTCAGAACCTACCCG
>DATKOS010000340.1:0-2043 GCA_035524535.1 Bryobacteraceae bacterium | reverse complement strand
CGGCATGACGCAAATCCGCCTCACCAAGAAGATTCCGCCCGGCTTCTCGCTGGATGTTGAAATCCATCCGGCGCGGGGAGTCACGGCGATCCACGGACCGTCGGGCGCCGGCAAGACGCTGCTGCTGGAATTGACCGCCGGTCTGGTGGCGCCGGACGCGGGACGCATCCTGCTGGACGATGCCATCGTCTACGATGCCGGGAGCCGCGTCCACATCGCGCCGGGCCGGCGCGGTTGCGGCTACCTTTCGCAGGCGGACTCGCTGTTCCCGCATATGACCGTTCGCCAGAACGTGGCGTTTGCGGCGCAGCGCTTTCCACGCCTGGACCGGGTGCGGCGCGTCACCGACATAATGGAGCGCTGCGGCCTGGCGGGGGACTCAGAATGCCGTCCGGGCGACCTGGACCGCGCCGCGCGCCTGCGGTGCGCCATCGCGCGCGCGTTGGTGGGCGAACCGCGCCTCTTGCTGGCGGACGATGCCGGCATCGACGAGCCTCTGCTACGACTGATTCGCGGCATTTTCGCCGGCCCGATTCTGCTGGTGACGGGCGATCTCGACCTGTGCTGCGCGGTCGCCGAAGAGTTGATGATTCTCCATGCCGGGCGCATCGAGCAGCGCGGCGTGCCGCGCACGATCTTCGAGCAGCCGGGATCGGTGGAAGTGGCGCGCATCCTGGGCATCCCCAATCTGTTCGCGGGCACGGTCGCGGCGCTGGATCGCGGGCGCAATCTGACACGTTTGGATTTCAAAGGCTTCACGCTCTCGGCGCCGTACCTTCCCGGGCATTTCAAGGGCGATCGGATTTCCGTCGCGATCCGCCCCAACCAATTGCGCATTCACCCGGGAACCACCGCGCCAGGTCTCAATTTCATCCGCGCCGAGTTGCTGCATGTGTCGGAACGCACCGAGCAGGTGCGGCTGGAATTCGCGGGTTCAATCTTCGTGGACGTTTCGCGCCCGGAATTTCAGGCACAGAGCGACAATAAGGAATGGCAGGTGGAGTTTCCACCGGAGAATTTGCGGATTCTGTAGGCCAGCCGATGCCGCTACTGCCCCTAGCTGAATACGAACAGCAGGCCGCGCAGGCCCACGGGCATCTGTGCGCCGGGCAGATTCTGGGGCTGCGGATGGCGCTCTATGGCGTCCGGATGCTGGGCCTGGAAGATCCCGCCGGCGCCGACCGCAAGCGCCTGGTAACCTTCGTCGAAATCGATCGCTGCGCCACCGATGCCATCCCCATCGTGACGGGCTGCCGGCTGGGCAAGCGCGCCCTGAAGTTCCGCGATTTCGGCAAAGTGGCCGCGACGTTCTGCGATCTGGAGCGGCAGCGCGCGGTGCGGGTGCTGGCGCGGGAGAGCGCCAAGGAACGGGCCCGCGAACTCTGCCCGGACGCGGCGAGCGCCAACGAGCAGCAGATGCGGGCCTACCGTGAGATGGCCGATGAGGAGCTGTTCGACTGCCAGTGGGTGCGAGTCGCGCTCGGGCCCGAGGATCTTCCCGGATACAAAGCGCCGCGCGCCGTCTGCGAGGTCTGCGGCGAAGGAATCAGCTTCAAGCGTGAAGTGGCGCGCGAGGGACGTACGCTCTGCCGCGCTTGCGCGGGCGAGCGCTATTACGAACCGCTCTGATGCTGCGCTACTACATCACCGACCGCCACGCGGCGGGCGGGACAGAGCCGCTGCTGGGCCATGTGGCGCGCGCGCTTGAAGCCGGCGTGGACTTCATCCAGATCCGTGAAAAAGACCTGAGCGCGCGCGATATGGCCGACCTGGTGCGCCGTGCGCTGGCACTGCCCAATCCGTGCGGCACGCGGATTCTGGTGAACTCGCGGGCGGATGTCGCGCTGGCCTGCGGTGCGCACGGCGTCCATCTGCCCTCGGGTTCGATTTCGCCCGAGACGCTGCGCGCCATCGCGCCTCCCGGCTTCACGTTTGCGCTCTCCACGCACTCCGTGGAGGACCTGCGGCGGGCGGAAGCGGAAGGCGCGGATTTCGCGGTCTTCGGTCCGGTGTTCTTCACGGCGTCCAAGGCGGAATACGGGC